>JAKFUX010000030.1:0-75848 GCA_021732465.1 Sphingomonas sp. | reverse complement strand
GGTATCGCCACCATGCTGCCACTATTTTTGGGCAATGCACCTTCCCATGACCAACGCCATTTCGCTTGATCGGCGCGAAGCCGACCCCCTTGATGTTCCCGCCACAGCCCCTGCGGCGAAGCTGCGCATCGCCGATGACATGACAATGCTGCGCGCGGCGGCTGAATTGACGCGCGACATCACCGCGCCGCGCCCTGCGATTTACTGGACGGACATGATTGCCTCCGTCGTGATCGGCTATGGTGCGCTGGCAGCCGCGATTGTGCTGACATCACCGGCACTGGCGGTGCTTGCTGGCGTGGTGGCCGTGCTGGCGCTGTACCGGGCGGGCAGCTTTATCCACGAATTGACGCATATCAAGCACAGCGCGGTGCCCGGTTTCCGGTTTGGCTGGAATCTGCTGGTTGGCGTGCCGCTGTTGGTACCATCCTTCATGTATGAAGGCGTCCACAGCCTGCACCATGCCCGCACGCGTTATGGTACCAGTGAAGACCCGGAATATCTGCCGCTCGCGCTGATGAAGCCGTGGTCGCTGCCGCTGTTCATCGCCGCATCGCTGCTGGCACCGGTGGCGTTGCTGTTCCGCTTTGGCGTGCTGACGCCGCTTTCCGCCGTGTTCCCGGCAGTGCGGCACAAGGTGGTGACGCGGATGTCGGCGCTATCGATCAACCCGTCATTTGAACGCCGCCTGCCAGAGGGGGAGCTACTGCGCCAATGGCGGTGGCAGGCCGCCGCGTGCAGTGTGTTCGCGATTGCGCTGTTGGCGGGCGTGGCAACGGGCGTGGTGCCGCTGCGTGGTTTCCTGATTTTTATGGCGGTCGCCTCTGCCGTTGCGGTGCTTAATCAGGTGCGCACATTAGTGGCGCATCTGTGGGAGAATGAGGGCGAGGCGATGACCGTTACCGCCCAGTATCTCGACAGCGTCAACGTGCCGCCGCCCGCGCTGCTGCCCGTGTTATGGGCACCGGTGGGCCTGCGCTATCACGCGCTGCACCACCTGACGCCTGCACTGCCCTATCACTCGCTGGCAGAGGCGCATCGGCGGCTGAAGGCGGCACTGGACGAAAACTCCCCCTATCACCGCGCGAATTATCCCGGGCTGCCGGGGCTGGTGCGCCGGATTGTGGTGAGCACAATGACGGTTGGCGGCGCGCGATAGCGGCGTTGGTTAGGGTGGGGTGGCTTTGCGCTTCCCCGCTCAACGCCCGCAGCTTTTCGAATTTGTTGGCTTATGATACGCCTCGGCCATTAGGTAGTTATCCCCTTCCGCCAGGGCGGCGCATCAATTCCGACCGAATTCCAGGCCTCTTGTTCCCCCGCGAAGGCGGGGGCCCAGACTGGGCTCCCGCCTTCGCGGGAGCACAACAAAGGTGTCCTTGGCTGAAGGGGATAAATCCCCGACCATTACAATCCGTCGGGAAATAATGGCATCTGCGGCGATAGCGATCATCGCCCAAGCCCGGCGAGAAATTCAGCATTAAGCGCGAAGACGCTGACCGCTATTGGATAGATGTCGTCGCTTATGACGTCGACGTGCATCGTCGCCACCGTCGTGTCAGGCTTGCGCTTGTCATCCTGTGTATAGTCCTGGCGGTGGCGCTGATCGCAGTTGATCTCAGCGGCGGCCATAAGCTTACGCTGTAGGAGCGCTGCACAAGCTACCGCTCACGCCGCCTGGCCCGCTACTCCTCAGATCGCACCAGCACGATTTCACCGATCAGCGCGAACAGGAAAAACGGTGCCCATGCTGCCAAAATGGGTGGGTAGGCGCCCAGATTGCCCATGGCGAGGGCGAAATTGTCGGCGACGAAATAGGCAAAGCCCAGCAGCATGCCGATGACGGCGCGGATGAACAGCTTGCCTGATCGTGCGATGCCAAATGCCGCAACCGCGCCCAGCAGCGGCATCAGCACCGATGAAAGCGGCCCGGAAATCTTGTGCCACATCGATCCTTCCAGCGCCTTGGTGGGGCGGCCGGCATCGTTCAGGTCGCTGATTGCGCCTCTCAGCGCGCCGAACGACAGGCCATTGGGATCGACATTGCTCAGCGTGAACTGATCCGGTCGCACCCCGCGCGCGACAACCACATTCCCCAGCGGCGTGATTCGGCCGCTCGCCACGTCGAACCGGCTGGCCCGGTCCAGCCGCCATCCGCCCGGCACGCGCACGCCGGTGCCCGCACGGATGACGCCGACAAGGTTGCCTTGCTGGCGATCATAAATGGTGATGTCGAACAGACGGGCAGCAGCGCCCTTGCCCTTTACGGTATCAACCGCGATCAGATCATCCCCGTCGCGCACCCACACATTGCTCCGGTCACCCCGGTCGATTGGCAGGGCGGCATATTGCACCTTTTGCCAGCGGTTCAGCGTGGCGGTGGCGCGTGACACGATCCGGTCGTTGAACGAGAATGACAGGATCGCCAGAATGAAGCTGGCAAGGATCAGTGGCGCCAGCACCTGGTGCGCAGAAAGACCCGAGCCCTTCAGCGCGACAATCTCGCTATTCTGGTTGAGTGTGCTGAGCGTCAATATGGTGCTGAGCAACACTGAAAACGGCAGGAACCGTTCAATAATCTGCGGCACGCGAAGCCCGACATAGCGCCAAATCTCGGCATCGCCATTGCCGGCTGCGGCCAGAATTCGCCCCGATTCACTCAGCAGATCAAGCGTTTGCAGCACCAGCACCAGCGCTGCAAGAATGGCAAATGTTCGAACAACGAACATTCGCACCATATATGTCGCAACGGTGCGAGAGGGGAAAAACTGTGATTGCATCACACCGCCTCTGGGCGTTTTTGCCCCGGCATCCGGCGCGCAATGGCCTTGCCGATCGACGCAAAACCCTTTTCCAGCGCGCCGATGGGCTGGCCGCCTGGCACATAAGCGATCTGATAATACATCCAGAATACCAGCCCGGCAAAGATCACGAACGGACCCCATAGGGCAAGGAAAGGATCGACAAGGCCCAGCCCGCCAACCGATTCCGCATATTCGTTCACCTTATGATAGCTGACGATCATCACGATGGAGAGGAACACGCCCAGCGCAGACGTGGATCGTTTTGGCGGCACGCCCAGCGCGAGCGCGAGGAACGGCAGCAGGAACATGGTCGCGACTTCAACCAGCCTGAAATGCAGCGCCGACAGGCTGGTATCGCGCAGCATCGCGGGCGTATCCTTGGCACCACCGATCCGCACCAGTTCGGGCAGCGTCAGTTCCAGGTTGCGGCCACCGCGCATGCGGAAGCTTTCCGATTTGGGCAGCGGAATTGGCAGATCATGCGACGTGAAGGTCAACACCCGCGGCGCTGAAAAACCCGGCTCGGCGCTGATCAGCGTGCCGTTGGTCAGCCGGAAGATAATCTCTTCGGGGTTGTCGGTTGCCAGAAACTGGCCGCTGGCGGCCGTTACCGCGGTCCAGCCGCCCTTGGCGGTTTTGGCGTGGACGAAAATGCCCGAAAGCTTGCGGCCCTGATCTTCGCTGCGTTCGATCCGCACCGTTGCGCCGCGGGGGAAATTGGTGAACTCGCCGACCTTTATCGATGCGCCCAGCGCGCCGGTGCGCAGTTCAAACTGCAACCCTTCATAGGCGTAACGGGCATAGGGCTGAATAAAGCCAACAATCGCCAGATTGACGATCGCCAGGCTAAACGCAAACATGAACGGCACCCGCAACAGCCGGTTATAGCTGATCCCGACAGCGCGCATCACATCCAGTTCAGACGATGTGGCCAGCCGCCGAAACGCCAGCAACACGCCCAGCAACAGGCCAATCGGGATGCCCAGCCCCAGATATTCCGGCACCAGATTGGCGAGCATTTGCCACACCACGCTGACCGGGCCACCCTCTGTCGCGACAAAATCAAACAGGATTCGCATGCGATCGAGCACCAGCAACATCAACGCGATGAAGAGGTTGGCGAGCAGCGGCACTGCGATCAGCCGGGCCATGTAGCGATCAATGGAATTCATGAAAAACCGGGCAGCCTAAACCAATGGCCGGGCATTGGAATATGCACCGCCGCTTGGGCTATATCGTGCAACAACGGTGGCGTCAGCAGGCAAATCATGCAGCCAACGCAGAGCCGATCTATATCGCTCAGGCGATCGCCCCCACCGCACGCCCTGCGGCCTGGAACAGGGCAAGGATTTTGGTCACCTGCTCCGTCGTGTGTTCGGCGCACAGCGAACAGCGCAGCAGATAGGTGCCAGCGGGGGTTGCAGGCGGGCGGGCCATGTTGACGTATAAGCCATTGTCCAGCAGCGCCTGCCACATCATCACGGCTTGCGCCTGATCTTCCAATATGATCGCGATGATGGCTGATTGCGGGGTTTCGGTGCCCAGCTTGAAGCCCATTTCCCGCAAGCCGCCATGGAGGCGACGCGCATTTTCCCACAGATGTTGGCGCTTGTTATGGGCATGCATCAGCTTGCGGATTGATGTGGCCGCCGTGGCGACGACCGAGGGGGGCAGGCTGGCGGTGAAGATATAGGGGCGGCACACCATCCGCATTGCTTCGAACTTGGGGTGGTTCGACACGCAGAACCCGCCCACGGTGCCGACAGATTTGGAAAAGGTGCCGATGATGAAATCGACATCGGTGCCCAGATCAAGGTTCAGGTCTTCGTAAACGCCGCGGCCATGGGGGCCGAAAAAGCCCATTGAATGCGCTTCGTCCACCAGCACCATCGCGCCATGCTTGCGCGCCACGGCGACCATTTCCTTCAGCGGCGCGATATCGCCAAGCATCGAATAGACGCCTTCCAGAACCACCAGCTTGCCGGGTTCGACGGGCAGGCGGCCCAGCCTTTTGTCGAGATCCTCCACCGAATTGTGGCGGAAGCGGACGATTTCGGCATTGCCCAGCGCACAGCCGTCATAAATCGATGCATGGCTGTCGGCATCAAGGATGATGTACTCACCCTTTGCCGCCAGCGTGGAAATGATGCCCAGATTAGCCTGGTATCCGGTGGAGAACACCATCGCAGACGATGCGCCGTAAAACTCCTTCAGCGCGTCTTCGGCGTCGATATGATCGCGGAACGTGCCGTTGAGCATCCGGCTGCCATTGGTGCCCGATCCAAACTGGTCCAGCGCATCCTTGCCCGCTTGAATCACATCAGGATCAAACGTCATCCCCATATAATTATAGGTGCCGAGCAGGATGGTGTCCTTGCCCTTGATCACGGCCTCCGTTGGCGATGTCACTTCGTCCATCACGATCGAGAACGGATCGCTGACGCCGGTATCGAGCAACGCCTGTTTTTCAGCGATCAGCGCATCGAATTTGCTGAACAGATCGCGTTCAGGCGCGACGGTGGCCGGGTGGATGGGCAGGGCGTCTGCAGCGGCAATGGCATCGCTCATCAAATCAACCCTTCAGCTTCACAACGGCATCGACCAGCTGGCCGATGGTTTCGATTTCTGCCTGCATGTTCATGGTGATGATGATGTCAAAATCATCCTCAATCGCGGCCACGAAATCCATGACGGTCAGGCTGTCCCATTCCAGATCGCCCTGGAAAGTGGTTGCTTCGGACAGGGCGATTTCCTTTTTGTTGAACGGTTCAACCAAGTCGGAAATCGTGTCGTAAATGGCGGTGCGGTCGCTCATGTCAGTCCTTGCAAGTCGGTGCTGTGGTCCAATGTCCCGCTGCCTTTGGCAACCAAATGCGGCGGCTTTCTGTTCAATCTATAGCAGGCGCTTGGCACGATACCATGCTGCCGTCTCTGCCAACCCCTGTGCCGTGCCAATCTTGGGCTGCCATAAAGCGACGTCCGGCCGTCTGGCGGGGTCCACGGTCCAGTCGGGGTGGCACATATACCCCACCCGGTCCGCCGTCAGTTTGGCGCCCGATCCGCGCACCAGCCGATCAATCCGCGCGGCGAGCGACAGCAGCGCGCGGGGCAGGGGCAGCGGCATCACGCGCTGCCCGATTGCCGCGCCAATCGCCCGCCCCAGAAAATCGGCATGCGTCCAGCCGCCCGGCGTGCCGTCATCCGGCTCGATTGTCAGGCGACCGGCGTCGTGTGTGGCCAGCACAAGCAGCAACCGCGCGAGATCATCGACATGGATGACAGCCATTTTGCCCGGCGGGGGCATCAGCGCGATACCCATTTTGGCGATCTTGAACGTGTCGAGCATCTCCATATCGCCGGGGCCATAAACGGCAGGCGGACGCACGATGGTCCATGCAAGCGGGCTGGCCGCGACGCGCGCCTCGCTCTGTGCCTTTGACCAGCCGTAATTTGACAGGCCCGGCTCGCGCGCGGCGAGTGACGAGACATGGACGAAACGGGTGACGCCCGCCTTGATGCTGGCGTCGATCATGGCCTGGGTGCCAGTGATGTTGCCAGCGGCAAAGCCATCGCGGTCGGCGGCGTTGACCACGCCTGCCACGTGCAGCACCGCATCCGCACCGGTGACGAGGCGGGTGAGCGCATCATGGGTATCGAGCGCGCCTTCGACCCAAGTCACGCCGGGCTGCGCGGGTTGGGTGCGCCGGGCAAGTGCGCGCACCTGATGCCCGGCCTCCACCGCCCGCGCGATAACCCTGGCACCGACAAAGCCTGTGCCGCCAGTAAGCGCGATGATCACAACATCGCCATATGGTTACGGTGGACCAGTGCCGCGCGCGGCGCATAGCCAAGGATGGCCGCCTGATCCTCGCTGCGGGTGCCGCACAGCCGCGCCGCATCAACGGCGTCATATTCGCTCAGGCCGCGCGCCACGGGCGTGCCGCCCGGGCCGATGATGGCGACCAGGTCGCCCCGCAGAAATCCGCCTGCCACACTGGTTACGCCGGCTGCCAAAAGGCTTTTGCCGCTGGCCAGTGCTTTGACAGCCCCGGCATCGATACTGATGTCGCCCTTCGCGGTTAGCCCGCCTGCGAGCCATGCCTTGCGCGCACCGGCACTGCGTTCCGCTGTAAACAACGTGCCGCGGCCCGTTGCTGCAAGGGCGGCGAGCGGATGATCGATCCGGCCCGATGCAATCGCCAGCGCAATGCCCGCCCCGGTCGCGATTCGTGCGGCGGCGATTTTGGATGCCATACCGCCTGATCCCATGCCGGATGCGCTGTCCGCGCCCGCCATTGCTTCAATGGCGCCGTCAATCCGGTCAACCCGATCAATCAGCCGCGCGCCGGCGTGGGTTAGAGGGTTGGCATCGAACAGCCCGTCGACATCGGATAGCAGCACCACGCCCTGTGCGCCCGCCGCCTGCGCAATCCGCGCTGCCAGCCGATCATTATCGCCAAACCGGATTTCCTCGGTCGCGACTGAATCGTTTTCGTTCAGGATCGGCACCACCCCCAGCATCAACAGCCGGTTGAGCGTGGCCGAGGCATTCAGATAGCGCCGCCGGTCTTCCAGATCATCCAGCGTGACGAGCATCTGCGCGGCGGTGAGCGCCACAGCATCCAGCAGTTCGGCCCAAATCTGGCTGAGCGCGATCTGCCCGGTCGCAGCGGCTGCCTGCGCATCCTCCAGGCTGGCGCGCCCACCCTTGGGCAGTTTCAGCCGCCGGGCACCCAGCGCAATCGCGCCGGAGGATACAACCGCAATCTGCTGCCCTGCTTTGACCCGGCCCGCGATATCGGCGGCCAGCGTCGCCAGCCAATCGCGCCGCACCTGCCCGTCCGGCGTGACGAGCAGCGACGACCCGACCTTGATGATCAGGCGCGGGCAGGTGGTGGGGGAAAAGGCATCCATGGGTGAAGCGGTAGCGTGTACGGCAGGACGCGCCAACAACACGTATCAATCGCGGGCGAAAATTTCTTGGTGCGGGATGACCAGGCCTAGTGAGGGGATGGGTATGCCGCGGTTCCCCGAAAACATCTGGTCGAGCCAGCCAATTGCCGGTTGCCGTTCGATCGTTCGGCACAGCTCGTTCATTGGATCGACAAAGGCGATCGTCCGCACGGTGGAGATGGAGCGATAATCATCGAGCTTGCTGCCCTGATCGAAGGTGGCCGTTGTCGGCGACAGCACCTCAATCACCACCGTTGGGTTGGTAAGCAATTTTGCCGTGGCAAGTTGATCAAGCGGCGGCTGATCGCAATAGACCGTAACGTCCGGGTAGCGGACTTCGGTGTCGCTAATCTGCAAGGCCATATCGGATCCATAGGGGCGGCAGCCCGTGCCGCGCAGCTTCGTGCGCAGCCAGGCAAAAATATTGCCCTGCACCCAAGCATGCGCCTGGGTTCCGCCAGTCATCATATAAATCACGCCATCAACAAGCTCGAATTTCTTGTCCGTGCCGAAATCCATTTCCAGGAATTCGTCCGCCGTGATTGGTCGATAGGCAGGGTCGCGTCGCATGCCTGATGTGTATCACAGCTGCCAGGTGCGGCAAAGCCAGTCGCCGTGGTGGCTGCAATCGTTATAGCTCGACGCGACGGAGCGTAAACGTCAAATCGGCGACCACTCCGCGGGTTCGTCGGATGCGCCGGCAACCGGTGCGCCTTCAAGCGGGCCAATCGCTTCGACCAGCCGGTCGAGTACCGCCGGAATGCCTTCGCCGCCCGCGCCGGACAGCAGCATCACTTCCGCCTTGCTCGCGCGCTTGAGCTTGGTGGCGAGCTTCTTGACGTCAGCAGGCGCAAGCGCGTCAATTTTGTTCAGGCCGATCACTTCCGGCTTGTCGATCAATCCGCCGCCGTAAGCATCAAGTTCTCCACGAACGATCCGGTAGTTATCCACAGGGTTATCCTCAGTTGCATCCACAAGGTGGAGCAACACCTTGCAGCGCTCGATATGCCCCAGAAACCGGTCGCCAATCCCTGCGCCGTCCGCCGCGCCCTCGATCAGGCCCGGAATGTCGGCGACCACGAATTCGCGGTTGTGGTGGCTTACGACACCCAATTGCGGGCGCGTGGTGGTGAACGGGTAATCACCCACCTTCGCATTGGCATTGGTGGTGGCGTTGATGAAAGTCGATTTGCCCGCATTGGGCAGGCCCACCAAGCCGGCATCGGCGAGCAGCTTCAGCCGCAGCCATACCCAGCCCTCATCGCCCGGCCAGCCCGTGCCATGCTGGCGCGGGGTGCGGTTGGTGGAGGTTTTATAGCTGGCATTGCCGCGCCCACCATCGCCGCCGCGCATGAACACCGTGCGCTGGCCGGGGACGGTGAAGTCGGCAAGCACATGCTCACGATCTTCGCTCAGCACTTGCGTGCCAACGGGGACACGGATGATCAGGTCTTCGCCGCCTGCGCCGGTGCGGTTCTGCCCGGCACCGCCCTTACCGCGCGGCGCACGGAAATGCTGGGTATAGCGAAAGTCGATCAGCGTGTTCAGCCCGGCGACCGCTTCAAAAATGATGTCGCCGCCCTTGCCGCCATTGCCGCCATTGGGGCCACCATATTCGATAAATTTTTCACGGCGAAACGATACCGCGCCGGGGCCACCGGCGCCCGAACGGACGAAAATCTTGGCTTGATCGAGAAAATGCATGCGCGTTCCATAACGCAATGCAGCATTTTATCCAGTGCGGCCCTAAACCTTGATCGGCAACCCGGCGGCGAGGCGGGACGCGATCAACTGCCGCGTGGCAAGTTCGCGGGCCATGCTGCGCGACAGGCCAAGCGCCTTGGCCATTGGCCCGCCAAGCAACGCATCGCCCAGCGCCATCAATACAAGCGTCAGTGTTTCTTCACGCAGGGCAGGGCCGTGCATTTCCTTGTCCTCAGCCAGCTGGTCGACCAGGCCGTGGATTGCCTCAAGGATCGGGTCTAACGCATCGACATTGCCGGACAGGATCATCCAACTGGCCAGCGCGCCCGCGCCCTCTTTGCCAAATGCGTCAAACGTCAGGTCCACCACTTCGCGTGGATCGTGATCGCCCGTGCGCGCCCGCATGACAGCCGCCGCGATTGTCGCGACGATGGTGCCCGCCATGTTGGTGATCAGCGCCTTTTGCAGCCCGGCCGCCGAACCGAAATGATGCAGCAAATTGGCATGGGTGCGCCCGATGCGTGCAGCGACCGCCTTCAGCGTTACAGCCTGCGGCCCGGCCTCAAGCAGCAGGGCACGCGCAGCCTCCAACGCATTGTCGCGGGATTCTTCGGGGGGCAGGCGGCGGCGGGCTATTGACACGGGTGTAAGTAACGCCTATTGACATGAGTGTAAGCTAATATTTCAGATTTATTCTGTTCGGAGGTTTTTGTGGCGAAAGCAACCAGTCCTGACGATTTGACGATCACGCCGCGCGATCTGCGATTTGGCCGGGGCAGCAAAATGGGCCGGTGGTGGTTGAACAATGATCCCTATGCGACCGCCTTTTATAATGCCCTGTCAGTCACCTTTCCCAAAGGCGAGGGCTATTTTATCGACAGCGTGCGCCAGTTTCGCGAGGGCACGCCGCCCAAGCTGACTGCCGAGATCAACGCCTTTATCAAGCAGGAAGTGGTCCATACGCGGGAGCATGTCGCGTTCAACCGGCATGTCGTTGATCAGGGCTATGACGTGACGCTGCTGGAACGCCATGTTGATGAGGCGCTGGCGCTGACCAAGGGACGTCCGGCGATTGCCAATCTGGCCGCCACCATGGCGCTGGAACATTTCACCGCGATCATCGCGCATGAACTGATCGCAACCCCCGCGCATCTGGCCGGCGGTGAGCAACAGCCCGCTTCAATGTGGCGTTGGCATGCTGCAGAGGAAATTGAGCATAAGGGTGTCGCCTATGACACCTGGCTGCACGCCACCCGCGATTGGCCGCGCTTCACCCGCTGGCGGGTCAAGGCGATCGTGATGCTGCTGACGACGTTCAAATTCTTTGAAGGCCGCCGCAAGGGCATGCTTGAACTGTTGCGGCAAGACGGGCTGACCGGCCCTGTCGTCTGGGCCAAGCTGGCCTGGTATGTGTTCGGCAACCCGGGCATGGGGCGCAAAGTGATGGGGGCGTGGGTGTCGTTTTTCCTCCCCGGTTTTCACCCATGGAACCATGATGACCGCAAACTGATCGCGCTTGCAGAAAGCGATTATGAAGCGGCGGTAATGCCGCGTGCTGAAAGAGAATTAGCGGCGGCCTGACCCCTCGGGCGTTGCTGTTTGTCCGTCCGGGCAGGGCATGACCCCGCCCGGACGGTTTTTTTATGTCACGCCGCCATGCGCTCCGGGTCTTCACACGATCCCGCGTCCGACAGGTCGAGTTCCAGCGTCGCGCAGGGCTTATCGATGCCCAGCGCCAGGCAATGCCGCATCACCACGCCCGTGTTGCGAAAGCCGAGCTTGGCGAGCACACGCCCGGACCCGGGATTGTCGATGAAATGGCCCGATGTCAGCCGCTTCAGCCCCATCGCGTACCGCGCAATACCCAGCATCGCGTGGCCGGCCTCAGTGGCATAGCCGCGACCCCAGGCATCGGGGGTTAGCCAATAGCCGATTTCATGCGCGTCGCCGTCGGGATGAATGCCGATTCCGCCAACCAACCGCACATGGCCGCCCTCATGCGCCAGAATGACGCGGCTGACCTCGCCCGGGCGGGATGTTTGCGAAAGCCAGTCCGCCGCGTGATCGACCGTATAGGGCCATGGCAGGCGCGCGAGCTTGAACGCTACCGCTTCATGGGCAATCGCGGCGGTCAGCGCAGGGGCATCCTCGGGCCAGCCGGGGCGCAGCGTCAGTCTTTGAGTCCGAGCGAACATCCTTACTCTCCTCGTCGGTCGGCTTGCCGCTCGCACGCCCCTATGACGTGTTCGCGACAAAGCTGTTGAGGGAGCAAGAAAAAAGGGAGCCTGGGCGGACCCGGCTCCCTTGTTTGGTTGGCAGTGCCTGCGCGCTGCCCCGGATCACCCTGGTGGGTAACCCGGTTGGTTACCCGATGTTATTCGGCGGCAATCGCCATTGCCGGTGCTGCTACCGAGCAGAAGGTTCGGCCAAGTTTGCCCGAGTGGAATTCCACGCGACCTTCGATCAGCGCAAACAGCGTGTGATCCTTGCCGATGCCGACATTGCGACCCGGGTAGAATTTGGTCCCGCGCTGACGCACCAGGATGTTGCCGGCGACAACTTCTTGTCCGCCGAACTTCTTCACGCCAAGGCGACGGCCTGCTGAGTCGCGACCGTTGCGCGAAGAGCCGCCTGCTTTCTTATGTGCCATTGTCTATCTTCCTCGAATTTTCGGTCGTCTTACGCTTCGGCGCTCTGGGCTTCGCCTTCAGGCGCTGCCTTCTTGGCCTTGGCGGGCTTATTTTCTTCGGCTGCACCGATGCTCAGGATCCGCAGGATCGTGTGCTGCTGGCGATGGCCGTTGCGGCGGCGATAATTGTGGCGGCGGCGCTTTTTGAAGACGATAACCTTCTCGCCCTTTGCCTGGGCGATGATTTCGGCAGCGACCGTCAGGCCGGCAACCGACTTCAGTTCGGCACCTTCGCCGGCCAACAGCACATCACCGAGCGTGATCGACGCACCGGCTTCACCGTCGAGCTTTTCGACGACGATCTTGTCTCCAGCGGCAACGCGGTATTGCTTGCCGCCCGTGCGCACGACTGCGAACATGGCTAAAATCTCTTTCCAATAGATCACCCCACGCACGGATGGCCGGCGCGGAAAGAAGGGCGACCTATGCGACGGTCGTGATTCTGTCAACCACACAGGAGCATCGGGCGGCAGGTTGGCCGCGCCAATGATGGCGGAATTGCCGACCGGGGGGCACTATGGCGATTCTATCGCTGCCATGTTGCTGCGCAGCAACAGCCGGGTGACAATCGCGTGACAATGGTAAACGCACTATTGTTACGCGTCACCATCTCTCTAAGGTAAATTCGTTGCAGCTTTTGCTGTTTTGACGAAATTTTTGGGGGGATTTGATGCGCATCCACTTATTGGCCCGCTTGGCTGTTTCGGCTTCGGTCATGGCGATTTCATTGGCAGTGCCAGCATACGCCCAAACGGCACCCGCTGCGGCGCAGGCGGCAGGGGATGAAGCGGATGACGCCGCCATTGTCGTTACCGGATCGCGCTTCGCCGGGCGGACCGCCGCTGACAGCACGGTGCCGATTGACGTGATCGCCGCCGAGCAGCTGACGCGTGGTGGCGCAACGGAGACGAACAAGCTGCTGAGCCAGCTCGTGCCTTCGTTCAACTTTCCCCAGCCGTCGCTTACGGACGGCACCGATTCGCTGCGCCCGGCAACGCTGCGCGGCCTGGCACCAGATCAGACGCTGGTGCTGATCAACGGCAAGCGCCGCCACACCTCGGCGCTGCTCAACTTGAACGGCTCCGTCGGTCGCGGCTCATCGGCAGTCGATTTGAACCAGATTCCGGCAGTGGCAATTGAGCGCATCGAAGTTCTGCGCGATGGTGCCTCGTCGCAGTACGGATCAGACGCGATCGCCGGCGTCATCAACATCCAGCTCAACAAAAAGCCCGGCGTCCAGACGCTCGTCACCTATGGCCGCTACCAGACCACGCTGGATGGCGTGCCCGACGTGAACGGCGTTGCCGTCGGCCCGACCGGCGTTCCGATTGTGACAACCCCAGGTGGCGCCAACCCGGCCTGTTCGGTGTCGCCCAGCTGCAACGATCTGTTGCAGCTCACCAGCACGGGCGGGGAGCGGACGGTGGGCGACGGCAACACGCTCACGCTCGCCGCCCGTGTCGGCCTGCCGGTGGGCGACAAAGGCTATCTGGTGTTTTCCGGCCAGTTCCGTGACCGCGACCCGACCAACCGTTCGGCCGCCGATCCGCGTCGCCAGTATCCCACAATCGGCGATCCGCGTGAGCTGACCGTCAACCGGTTCAATCACCGTTATGGCGACGGCCAAGTCGAAGATTTCAACTTCTTCGTCAATGCTGGTTATGATCTGATGCCCGATATCGAGCTCTATGCTTTTGGCAGCTATGGCATTCGCGATGGCAATGGCGCTGGCTTTTTCCGCCGACCCAATGATGCTCGCAACCGCGATTTCGCTGCGTCGACGACGACGTTCGTTCCCTTCTATGCCGATGGCTTCCTGCCGCTGATCAATTCGCAGATCGAGGATGTATCCGGTGCGGTTGGGCTGAAGGGTGAAATCGGCAGCGGCATTCTTGCCGATCTGTCAGTGGTTTATGGATCGAACCAGCTCGATTACCTCGTAACGAACAGCTTCAACGTCTCGCTGGGCGGGATCAACAGCCCCCGTGCGTTCGATGCTGGCGGCATTGCGGCGGGCCAGACAGTGGTGAACCTCGATCTTAGCAAGCGGTTCGACGTCGGTTTTGTCGAAAGCTTTGGCATCGCAGTGGGCGGCGAATTCCGCGACGAAAACTTCAAGATCCGCGCTGGCCAAACGTCGAGCTTCATCAACGGGCCCTTCACTGCCAACGGGGCCCCTGGTGGGGCGCAGGTGTTCCCGGGTTTCCGCCCCAACAACGCGGTTGATGTCTCGCGCAACAGCTTTGCCTTCTATGGCGAAATCGATACCAGCATCACCAAGACGCTGACGTTGCAGGTTGCTGGTCGCTACGAACGCTTCTCTGATTTCGGGAGCACGGTGAACGGCAAGGTTGCCGGGCGTTGGGAGTTCCTGCCCGGCTATGCGATTCGCGGATCGGTCTCGACTGGTTTCCGCGCGCCGAGCCTTGCGCAGCAATTCTTCGAGACCACATCGACCAACAACGTCAATGGCAACCTGATCGAAATCGGCACCTTCCCGGTCTCCGATCCCGTTGCGCGGGCGCTGGGATCACGCCAGTTGCAGGCAGAAAAGGCGACGAATTTCGGCGGCGGCATAGCTATCAGCCCGTTTGAAGGGTTCTCGCTAACGGCTGATTACTACAATATTCGCATTCGCGACCGCGTCGTACTGACGGAGAATCTCCAGGGGCCCCTGGTGGTAGCCGAGCTTGCGCGGTTCAACATCACCAATGTCACATCGGCGCGGTTCTTCGTGAACGGCGTCAATACCAGAACGCAGGGCGTGGATATCGTCGCGACCTATGCTGTGCCCGAATTTGGGCTAGGCAATTTCCGCTTCACGGCGGGCTATAACTATAACGAAACGACGATCACCCGGCGCGCGGTATTGCCTTCGCTACCGAACCTGATCCTGTTCGGTCGCCAAGAATCGTTCCGCCTCACCGACGGTCAGCCACAAGACAAGCTGAACCTGTCGGTGGACTGGAGCCTTGATCGCTTCTCGGCCACGTTCCGCACCAATCGCTTTGGTTCGGTCTTTGTCGCTGGTACCTCAACCAACCTCGCCGTCGCGCAGGGGGCAGGGCCAGCCGATTTCACGCTGTCGCCGAAATGGGTGAGCGACGTCGAATTCCGCGCCAAAGTGTATCAGGGCATCGAACTGGCCATTGGTGCCGACAACGTGTTCGATACCTATCCTGATCGGGTGCCCGCCGGTGGCGTGTTCGGCGTCAACGGCTTCTTCCTGCCCTATTCCAACCTGTCGCCGTTCGGCTTTAACGGGCGGTTCCTGTACGGTCGCATCTCCGCCGCCTTCTAATCGCGGCGATATCGACCAAATGAAAAAGGGGGCTGCGAGGCCCCCTTTTTCATTTGGGTTGAATGGTTGGCGGGCAGTATTGCCAGGCTGCCTTCCACCGTTGCGAGTCTCGATATCACTTTGATCGCAGTGCCCGCCATTGTTTCGCGGCGCTCGCAACGACGATTCTACTGTCCTGCAGCGACCCTAGTGGCGGTGTTCACGCCGCAAATTATACCGGCCATCGGCATAATCGGTAAACAGCCCGGAAATTGCGGGGTGATCGACCGGCTCTTCGCTGTCGTCGAGCACCAGATTCTGCTGGCTGACATAAGCAACATAGCTGCTCTCCACATTTTCGGCGAGCAGATGGTAAAAGGGCTGGTCCTTGCGCGGGCGGATGTCGAGCGGGATCGCATCATACCATTCTTCGCTATTGGCAAAGACCGGGTCGACGTCAAAAATCACCCCGCGAAAATCAAAAACACGGTGCCGAACGACGTCGCCAATGGCAAAACTTGCATGGGCAACCGGGGGCAGCACGATGCTGGAATCGGTGGGCAGGGCGGGGATGTGGGCGCGGTGCATGGGTGTAATCTAGTGGTTGTTCCGCGCTGCACAAGCGGCATGCTTGTATCGCGCGAATGATTGGGCTACGGCCCGCCCTCGTCGACCTGCGATCATGCGTTTTTAGGCGCGTGATCGTGCGAAATTCCCTCACGGAGAGGTGGCAGAGAGGTCGAATGTACCGCACTCGAAATGCGGCGTGGGTGCAAGCTCACCGTGGGTTCGAATCCCACCCTCTCCGCCAGTTATTACTGATTTATAACGATAAATCTAGAATACTCCGCGTTGTTCCCATAACAGCTCCCCGATAAGGGGCTTGCTGGAAGATAAAGCAATCTCTCAACGAACGGGCGCTTTCGGAGAATGGTAATTCGCAATTTACGACCTGGATTGGGCCGTTTGCCGACCGAGCGGTTTTGGGGATGACGGCGGGGTGAACGGGCATTCATAACACGCGGCAATTTCGCCGCTAGCAGGCCGCAATACTGACCGGCCGGCTTGGCGGCCCATCGGAGTTGCTGATGGGCCGCCGGGGTTAGATTTCCGTTCTCTCTGCAAGGATCAGGGCGTCCTCGATGTCCACGCCGAGGTACCTGACGGTATTCTCGATCTTGGTGTGCCCGAGCAGAATTTGGATGGCCCTGATGTTGCCGGTTGCCCGATAGATCATTGCTGCCTTCGTGCGCCGAAGCGAATGTGTCCCATATTCCGCTCGCCGCAGGCCGATAGCAGTGACCCACTCATCGACGAGGCGCGCATATTGGTGTGTGCTTAGATGGCCCGTGCGGTCGACGCGGCTTGGGAAAGCATAATCGTCGACCGTGCCGCCACGACGCTCTAGCCACGCCAGCAGGCTCGCGCGAACATCTGTCGTCAGTTCGAACTGAACGGGTCGGCCGGTCTTTTGCTGGATGACAATCGATCTGGTTCTGATATCGGCACCGTAGACGACATCGCCGACCCTAATCTTGACTAGGTCGCAGCCACGCAGTTTGCTGTCGAGCGCGAGGTCGAAAAGCGCCCGATCGCGAACCCGTCCTTCGCGATCGAGGAAAAACCTCACCGCCCAGATCTGCTTCTGCGTAAGTGGCCGTTTGGTGCCGACCATCTTCCCAGCATTCCATGCAGGCCGGTGCTGCATGGCGGGGTCGTATTGCGAATGTCCCATATTCCATCTCCTCGGCCTTGATTGGCCATGCAGACACTCGCGCTAATCCCCTTCATCTCGGTTTGGGCCGACCGTGGCAGCTTTCGACCCAGCTCTTGCCGCTCCAGCCTCTCAGCGGTGATCCCGAAAGCCGAACGGCAGCTTTCCATCGCCGCAGAGGATCGCACCGCCGTCGTCGAATGACTTGGCCTGGGTGGATAGCAGCACGGCAGCTTTTGGGAAGGCAAGCGACGAAGCAGACATCGGTTTGCCCGTCGTGCCGCGACGGCCTCCGACCCACTTCAAGCCGTTCCCCAATCATTGCGCAACCGGCAGTTTTTGCCGAAACCGGCCATCCGAAGCGACCTTGCGCCGCTGCTGTTCGTCATTGGGTGATAGCATTCGGGCATCAACTCGATGCGACATTCCTATTCCCGTTTGCACGCGCGATCGTCGACAAGGCGGGCATCCCGGCGACTCCCCCGCCTCAATGGAGATTGACCCATGTTCGCTCGTCCTATCCTTCTCGCCATCGCCTTGGCCGTCTCAGGCACTCCCGCGGAGGCGCGGCACACCGCGCCGACTTCGAGTGCCAATCGTTCCATCGCCGACGGCATCGTCCGCATCCGCAGCAGCCACAGCTTTGACGAAACGGTTGATCGCCTGAAAGCCGCGATCGCGGCCAAGGGGGTGCGTTTCTTCGACGCACTCGACCAGCAAGCGCTCGGCAAGGAAGCCAATTTGACGATCGGCAAGTCGGTGATTGTTCGCTTTGGCAATCCGCCGCTTGGGGTGCAATTCCTTCAGGCGAACCGCTATGCCGGGCTCGACTGGCCAGTGCGGATGCTGGTGGTGGAAGAGGCCGACGGCAGCGTCTGGCTGGCCTGGACCGATTTCCAGTTCATGGCGAAACGCTATCACATCACCACCCAGCACGCGCAGTTTAAGATGGCGGCTGAAGTCGCCGGCGCCATCGCCACCGATGCTGCCAACTGAGCGATGTCGATGTTCGTCGCGCTGCTGAGTTTTTCCTTTTTGATCGCGGCGATTTGCGCCGCGATCATGGGCTATGCCATTCAGCGCGGCGCGACTTGCATGGTCGCGGCTGTTGATGAAGTCCTTACCAAGCGAAGCGCCTGGCGTTTTCTCGGGCTTGCAGAGGCCGCAGTGTGGGTTGCAGGCGGCGTTCTGCTGTGGCGGGTGCTCGGCGGGCAAGAGACGCTCCCGATTGGGTATCCCATGACGCTCGGTACGGTGGCAGGCGGCATGCTGCTTGGGCTTGGCGCGTTCGTGACGCGCGCCTGTGTGTTCGGGGCGATTGCCCGGTTCGGCTCGGGCGAATGGGTGTTTGTGCTGACACCGCTAGGCTTCTATCTGGGCTGTCTGACGATCTGGCCGCTGATTGGCAGTTTTCCCGCAATGCACGTGGCATCACCCTTGTTCGATGCGGGCTGGTTGTTGCTGCCATTCGCCGCTTTCGTTGTTTGGCGCAGTATCGAAGCGATCCGCGCAGGTCGCGCCCGGATGCTCGCCGCCCATGTCTGGACGCCGCACCGCGCCACGGCGGTGATCGGCATCGTCTTTGCGATCTCGCTGATCGCCATCGGCCCCTGGGCCTATACCTACGCGCTGCTGGCCCTTGCGCAGGGCCGAACCGACGGCGTGATCGTTAAGCTGGTCCTGCTTTTCATGCTGTTCGCGGGCGCGCTGGTCGGCGGCTGGACCGCGGGGCGACTGGAGCTGCGCGCTCCGACGCTTGAAACGGCGATCCGCTGCCTTGGCGGCGGTGTGCTCATGGGTTGGGGGAGCCTGCTTATTCCCGGCGGCAATGACGAGCTGCTGCTGGTCGGGATCCCGTTGTTGCAAGCCTATGCCTGGGTCGCCGTTGCGAGCATGGCTGTCGCGATCGCGCTGGGCTTGGCGGTCGAGCGGCGGTTCGTCGCCCGCTAGTCAGCTATCGAGCTACCTGCTAGACGCCGGCTGCCTTTGCAGGGAGGGGGCCGCATCTCATGGAAATGCAACAGGTCCGCTATTTCTTGTCGGTCGCGCGTGTGCTCAATTTTACGCGCGCCGCAGAAGAATGCAACGTGACGCAGCCTGCGTTGACGCGAGCGATCAAGCAGTTGGAAGACGAACTCGGCGGCGACCTGATCCGCCGCGAGGGTCGAAATACCCATCTGACCGATCTCGGCAATCGGATGCAGCCTTTTCTCCAGCAATGCTATGAAAGTGCGCAGACCGCCAAATTGCTCGCGACGAAGATTAAGAAGGGTGAGGTACCTACCCTGTCACTGGCGGTCTCGCGGACGCTCGATCTGGTGCATTTGATGCGGCCGTTGAGCGAAATGCACCGCAGCTTTCCCGGGCTTCAGCTGAAGCTGCGTCGCGGCACCGGGGCGCAGATTGCGGCGATGCTCAAGAGCGGAGAAGTCGATCTGGCCGTTGGCGGGCCGATGGGTGAACGCTGGGATCGGTTGGAAACCTGGCCGATGTTCAGCGAAGCCTTTGACCTTGTCGTCGGCGTCGATCATCCGCTCGCAATGCACAATGCCATCGACCTCGACGTCGAGTTGATTCGCGATACGCGATTTCTGATCCATGCGGGCACCGATATGGCCGAGTTCGAAACCGAACGGCTCGATGCAGCGGGCATCTCGCTCGATCACGCGCATGAAGTTGATTCCGATCGCGATCTTGAAGCGCTCGTCGTGGCTGAATTTGGTGTCGCGATTATGCCGGCGAGCGCGATGAATTCGTCACGGGTGCGTCACCTCGCCTGTTCGGCGCTCGATCTGCGGCGGACGGTTGCCATTTATTCCGTGGCGGGTCGCGCGCGGGGGCGCGAAGCATCGGCACTGCTCAATCTTGTCCGGTCGGCGGACTGGTCACGGGCTTTAGGCGCTCACCAGCTTGACGGCGTCGAGTAGCGCATCGAGTTCCATTCGGCGGCGATAATCGGGATCAACATGACGGGCGGCGATGATGCCGTCCTGGCCGACAACGAAAACGGCAGGCACTGGCAAGATCCAGGGCGTGCCGCCCTGAAATCCCGGTATGTCCCAGCCCGCCCCGCCGATCATCCCTGACATGGCCTCATCGACCCAGATCGCCAGGTTGATGGACAGCGCATAGCCGCCGCCGACATCGGTCAAAAAGGGGAATTCCGCACCGGCCTCGGCCCGCAGCATCCGCGTGTATTGCTGAACCTCTGACGAAATCGCGACGATCTGTGCTGGCTTGGTCTCATGTTCGATTTCGGCAAGCCCAACCATGTTAAGCCGACAATAGGGGCACCAATGGCCGCGATGAAAGGCAAGGACCGCTGGCCCACACTCGAGCAGCGATTGCAAGGTAACAAGCCGCCCATCATGGTTGGGCAAACAAAAATCGGGCATGACATCGCCGACCATGGGTGCCGTGCTGCCAGCCTGTGCCGCCTCCAGTCGGTTAACAAAGGCATCGACCAAAGAAGCAAAGTCGGGTCCTTTGGTGCGGACACAGTCAGCGACATATTTCAGCCGCTCGCCCAGCGTAAGATTGCGATTACGCACTTCCTGGAAGGCGTCTTCAAGCGCTGCGACGAGCGGATGTGTCATCCATTAAACCCCATGAAGCTGTGTATCACATCGCCAGCCCAAACGGGTAGCGCAAGTGGGTCATTTGGCGGCGGCGGTCTCGATCATTTCACCGGCACAGGCTTCATGCAGGACAAAGCCTTCGCTTGGATCGACCTCAGCACGCCAAGGGGCTTTTTCAAGCGTTTCGCTGGTGTGGCGATAGCCTGCCTCCCAACGCTGACGTATGCCATCGGCGCTGAAATCGACATCCTTGGCATGATCTTCATAATCGAGCGCAGGCGCGAGCAGACGGATCACGTGCATTTGTGTCGTGCAACCATAGCCGGTCAGGCCGCGCTGCTTCAGGCTTTCAAGCGCCTTTTCGGGGATCAACGCCGTCATTTCGGCAATGATATGGCGCATTTTGTGCAGCTGGCGTTGGCGCTTGATGTGCGACGCCGCACGGCTGGAGTACTGCACGTCCTTCTGGCGGTTCATTACCTCCCAGATGGTCTCTGGCTCCTTGCCATGCGGGTTCCACAGATGAACGGCAAAGACCATCCCGTTCTTGCGGGGATTGTCATCGAACACGACTTCGACTGGCGTGTTCGACAGGATTCCGCCGTCCCAATAGAGCTGATCGTCGATCCGCACTGCCGGGAAGGCCGGAGGCAGCGCGCCCGATGCCATGATGTGGCGCAGATCGATGGTCTGATCGCGGCTGTCGAAATAGGTCATCTCGCTGGTCTGAACGTTCGACGCGCCAACGGTCAGCCGCATTGGACCGTTGTTGATGTGGTCGAAATCGACAATCTCAGCGAGCGTGTCAGCGAGCGGGGCTACCGAATAGTAACCGGCACCCTCTGCGCCCAGCGGCGCATGCTGGCTTACAAAGGCCGCCGAATTGGGACGAAAGAACGACGGAATCCCGGTCGTGACGGCCATCATGTTGCGGGCGGCCGCGGGAAACCAGCTAGGCAGTGGCATCCCCATGAACCGATCGCTTTCGACACGCTTCCAAAATTCACGAAGGCGATTAAGGCCATCCTTGGCAGGCCCTCCGGCAATCAGCGCGGCATTGATCGCACCGATTGATGTGCCGACCACCCAATCGGGTTCGATGCCGGCTTCGGCGAGCGCCTGATACACGCCGATCTGATAGGCGCCCAGCGCCCCGCCGCCTTGCAGGACCAGAACGGTCTGGCCGTAGCTCGAAATCTCGTCGTGAAGGGTCTTCATGATGGTCTCTCCTAATCGGTTAAGCGTCGGCGTTGGGACGCGCGACTATTGCGCGGTCCAGCCGCCATCGACGGGCAGTGCTGCGCCAGTGATCGAGGCCGCGCCGGGACCACAGAGGAACACGGCGAGCGCGCCGAGCTCCTCGACCGTGGCGAAGCGCTTGGTCGGTTGCGCCGCGAGCAGGACGTCGCGGATCACCGCTTCACGGTCGATGCCGCGCGCCTGGGCAGTGTCGGCAATCTGGTTCTCCACCAACGGAGTCCATACGTAGCCGGGGCAAATCGCGTTACAGGTGACGCCAAACTGCGCGCCCTCAAGGGCAACGGTTTTGGTCAGCCCGAGCACGCCGTGCTTGGCGGCGACATAAGCGCTCTTGAACGGTGACGCGACAAGCGCATGTGCCGAGGCGACGTTGATGATGCGGCCATAGCCTGATGCCTTCATCGGTGCGAAGGCGGTGCGGATCGTATGAAACGCCGCCGACAGATTGAGCGCGATGATTGCGTTCCATTTGTCGACAGGAAAATCCTCGATTGGCGACACATGCTGGATACCGGCATTATTCACCAGGATGTCGACCTGGCCGAGCAGCGCAATGCTGTTCTCCACCAGTCCAGCAGCTCCGGCGGCATCGAGCAGATTTGCGCCATCATAGGCAACGCTTCCGCCATGCGCGGACAAGGCTGCGCACGTTGCTTCGATTGCATCGCGATCTCCCAGACCATTGATGACGAGGTCGGCTCCGGCCGCAGCCAATGCGTGCGCGATCCCCAGGCCGATTCCGCTGGTTGATCCGGTGACAACAGCGACACGTCCGGCGAGTGGTTTTGACGCGGTGGTCGAGGTAGCTGGCAAGTCCATAACGGGCATCCTTTTGGAAACGATGACCGGAAACTGCCCAATCTTCCGCCATGGTTGAAATGCCGTTTCTGCATGAACTCGATGCAGCAATGGGATTGGGCCGAGATCGGCCCAAAGCCTACATCCTGATTGTGTCAGCGAACCGCCCCCGGTTTTCCGACCCCGATAACCAAGTAACAGGATGACGATCATGACCAGAACAACCATTCGCAACGCCGTGTTCGCGCTGTTCGCAGCAACCACGCTCGCCACGCCAGCTTTTGCCGGCGGGTGCCCAGTGAACAAAAACGCAGTCAATACGCTCACCGGCGCGCCTACGATGCCCAAGGGCGTAACGGATACCGTCCTCGGCTCAGTCGATCTTGGCGCCGAAATCGACGTCGCTGATCGCCAGCTGCGCACCCGTCGCCTAGTCGTCCAGCCAGGCGGCATCGTACCGCTGCACAGCCACAAGGATCGCCCGGCCCTGATCTATACCGTCAGCGGCCAGATCACGGAATATCGCAGCAACTGCGCGGTACCGATCCTACACAAGGCCGGCGACATTGCGCGCGAAGCCGACGGCATTTCGCATTACTGGATCAATCACGGCAAGGTGCCGACGGTGTTGCTGTCGTCAGACGTCCACCACGGTAACTGATCCGATCGATCGGATCGATGACAAGGAACGGGCTCCGCTTCCAAGGCTGGCGGGGCCCATTCGCTTGCAACGGTCGTTAAACAGCCTTGAATGCAATCAGGCCGGAATCGACAGGTGAAATCAACATGAAGATGCTCGTATTCTACGGATCTTATCGCCGCGACCGTGTCGGTATTCGTTTTGCGAACTATGTCCGACAAGGACTCGCCGATCGCGGCCATGATGCCGAACTGATCGACGCCAAAGCGATCGATCTGCCGATGCTCGACCGGATGTTCAAAGAATATCCGCCAGGTGAAGCGCCCCCGGCGATGGCAGAACTGGCAGCGAAGATTCGCGCGGCGGACGGCTTTGTGTTCGTGATCGGCGAATACAATTGGGGTATGCAACCCGGCCTGAAAAACTTGACCGATCATTTCTTGGAGGAATGGTTCTGGCGGCCGGCCGCGATCGCCAGCTATTCACCTGGACAGGTCGGCGGTGCCCGCGCGGCAATGGCCTGGCATCCAACCCTTTCGGAAATGGGTATGGTCGTCATTTCGAGCACAATCGTGCTCGGTAGTGTCGGCGAGGCGCTCGATGTTGACAGCCTTCCGCAGGGGAAGGGCGGGGAAATGCTCGAACAAAGGTTTCCGCGATTTGCCGCCGATCTCGAATGGTGGGCCGCGGCGGCAGCACACCAACGGGTGGCGCAACCCACGCCGTATTGAAAAAGTTGGTCAGCCGCGGCAAGCCATCTGCATCACACTAAAAAAAGGCCGAGATTTCAAACTTTCTATGGTCATTTGGGGCCAGGGAAAATGACGATAGGCAGGTAGCAATAATCACAACTTGGGCGTCCACGAATGGGACGCACAGGCATAGGTGGGCAGCTCGGAAGTTCGAATCTCGCCGACCCCTTGCCGCGAACGAGGAGCCGACACCCATTTGGCCCATGCCGCAACGTCAGCACGATGGCTTTGTCCCAGAGAAGTTGTCGTTCCTCGACCGGCTAACCTTGCTCCATCGGCACCAGGCTTCGGCAAACGTCTGATCATCAGCTCCTTCCGAAAGCAGTCGTTCGTCGTCGGCGCTGGGAACGGCAGGTAAGTCCCAGGGGTCGCCGTTCGTCGAAGCACGACAGGCGACAAATGAGCGGCAGGTTTCAGGAAACCGAAAATCTGTGCCGAACGACTGGGATGGGGCGCTTGCCGCCGGGCAGCTTTCCGAACCGAAACCGGTCGGTCGGCTTTCAGGCGGGTCGGATTGATCGATGACGCGGGAATGGCGGAAACTGGGTGGATAGCGGTCCAACGGCTTCCCGGAATAGCAGCGGCAAAAGCAGACCTTCCCGGGGTGGGGATTGTTTGACCGCTACGCACTTAAATCAAGCCATTGCCCTCTGCGCTGAATAGACCCAAGCGCAGCAAGTTGCATTAGGCGCCCGGGGCGAGATCAAAGCCGGCTTCATCAAGCACCTCAAGTTGGACTGGCCTTGGCAGTGACCCGTCGCCTTTCAGACGGGCGAGAAGATGGGCCACGGCGAGCACCATCTCGGCAGCGTCATAGGGTTTCGGCATCGACCCGATTGCGACGGTCTTTGCCGATCTGGCCCTGCTTACTTGGCCACTGATCAGCAACACCGGTATCCCCAAAGCTTTTAGATGCTCAGCAAGTTCGATGCCATCGTCACGTCCGGCGAGCCGGATGTTTACCAACGCGAGATTTGGCTGCTCGGCCTTAGCGACTTCAAGCGCCTCGGCGAGACGTTCCGTCAGGTTGAGGACGTTATATCCTGCAAGCGCGGCAACGGACAGTACCCCATGATGCGCATCTTGGAGATGCATGGAGCCCGCCGCCGGGAGACTATCAGCCGAGGGGAGAATCACTCAGCTTACCGGCACGTGGGCGAGACTCTTGTCGCTAAAGCCGAGAGAAGTTGTAAGATGTTAGAATTAAGGGAGGGTGAGGCACTGTCGTTCGCTTATGGGTTCGTGCCAAAAGGAACGCCGCGCTGGTGAGGCAGAAAGCCGGAATGAGACGGGGAGGAATCCTAAAAATCACGCTTCTACCAAAGTAACTAGAACATTCGGCAAGTCAGAAATTACATAGGGGGCTCCATTGATAATTGTATCGCGCTGGCTTACGGCATTTTTCTTCGTGAGCGCTATTCTGACTGTTCCGGCCGCCGCTCAGGAGCGTTCTGCCGTTAAGCAAGGCTTCACCCTTCCCCCCAACAGCCAAAAGAAAATTCTCATATTCCGCCCGGCGGTGAGTGCGGGCGCGCAGTCCACCGGTGGCTTGCACGAAGCCAATGCCGAATGGACAGAGAGAGCAAAAGCGAACATCCAGGCGGCGTTGAACAAACTCCAGAGCCAACTTGGCAACGCAGTGGTCAATGCGCCGGATTCATTCGGGGACGACGCCAGGAACGTTGAGGAGCATATGGCGCTGTTTGCGGCAGTTTCGCGGGCAGTTATCGAGTACCAGTTTTTCGTTGGGAACCGACTTCCCACAAAAAAACTCGACAACAAGGCTGCGATTTTCGACTGGTCCCTTGGTGAAGGTGTATCCAGCCTTCCGGGTGCCAAAGACGCAGACTACGGGCTGTTTATATACAATAAGGATGAATTCGGCTCTACCGGGCGGAAGCTCTTGCAAGTCGTTGCAATTCTTGGTGCTGGAATCGCCGTTAAGTCTGGCGAGCATGTTGGCTATGCAGGGTTGGTTGATCTGAAAACGGGCGATCTGCTGTGGCTTAACGCTGATGCAGCGATGGGGGGGGACGTGCGCGAACCAGACGGTTCAGAGAAGCGTGTCCTTCAACTACTCGAAGATTTCCCAGGCAACGCCATCGGGAAGGCGAAAGGCAAATGAAATGGGCAAGCATCGCGCTTGCCTTCCTCATTGGAGGGATATCCACCCAACCGGTCTGCGCCAAGCCTGCGCAAATTCCGCCGCCCTATGAGGGAGCCTATCAACCGCGTGGCGTGGACGAAATTGGCATCTGGCACGAAGATGACGAAAGCGAACGGAAGCTTGCTGCCTCCAATCTCGTTATCCACGATGAGACACTAACAGGCTATGTCAAAAAGGTACTCTGTGAGACAGTAGGCTTCGATCGGTGCAGCTCCGTCCGTGTCTACATATTGCGCGAGCCAACTTTTAACGCGACGATGTCACCAAACGGCACCATGCGCGTTCTCAGCGGGCTCTTCCTTCGCGTGCACAACGAGGCAGAACTCGGCGCAGTCCTTGGCCACGAGTTCGGTCATTTCGAAAAACGGCACACATTGGAGCATTTCAAATCCGCCAGGAGCGGAACAGACCTACTAGCCTGGGCTGCCGTTCTCGCGAGCACTGCGCCGACCTACGACACTCGCACAACGTATCGAAACCTCGAGTTGTCCGTTTACGGTAACCTGTATCACAATGGTCGAGATCAAGAGCGCGAGGCAGATAAGCAAGGCATCGGTTATTTGAACCGTAGCCAGCTACCGCCCCAAGGCGCTGCGAAGGTTTGGCAAAACGTGATGGCTGAAATTAACGCATCCGTGCGCGTAAAGGGGCTCAGTAAGCCTAATTTCAACTCCATTGCCTTTACCGCATCTCACCCACCGCACGCCGAACGAGCGGCATACTTACAGGAACTGGCACAGCCCGATGCCAGTTCGCGCGACGACGGAGGGACCCGTTATCGAGTTGCCCTCGCGGCATGGCTTCCCGTTTTCATGGATGACCAAATTAAGCTCTACGATTTCGGGGCGAGCGAGTACCTGATCCAATCATGGGCCGATAGCGGTTGGACTGCGTGGTTGTGGCATGCCCGAGGCGAACTCTACCGAGGTCGCGGCAATCCGCGAGATCTCGTAAACGCTGGCGAATTTTATACGAATGCAATCAATCTAGACCCCAACTTTACTGACGCTTATCGTGGTTTGGGTTTATCGCTCTTAAAGACCGATCACGCGTCAGAAGGCCAAAATGCTCTTCGTAAATATCTTCAGCTCAAGCCGGACGCAGCGGACGCCAAACTGATTAAAATGATGATTCCCAGAGAGGTTACAGACAAGTGATGTCGATCAATATCAAGCTCGCCACCGGACTGCTGGCACTCCCGCTATTGTTGACGGCAAATGCTGCCTTCGCTCACAAGCTGCACAAGAAGGGCGAATCTACTGCCGTCGCAGCTTCACCCCTGACAGTTACGCCTTCGCGCGACTGGAATCAGTTGGGCGTCAAGATCGGCAAGAATACCGAGACCTGGACGCTTGATGGCGAACAGCTGAATGATGTCACGTTTTTTGGCGGCATCGCGCCCGGCAGGCCGCTCGTCACAGAGAAGAGCAAAAAGCGTGAGCCGCTGCCGAAGTTCACGCAGACTACGCTCTTGGCCGAGGTTCCTGAACTGCTAGAAAGAACCTCTCGTGCATACAAGGGTAGCGGCTCGTTCCAAGTGACATCGGCCGAACCAATCCACTTCCTGGGCAGCGAAGGCGTATTTTTCTCTTACGAGTTCACCGACGAAGACCAGTTAACCCGGAAGGGCGAGGCTCGTGCAGCGATCACCAATGGCAAGCTTTACATGATCACTTTCGAAGCACCGCGTCTGAGTTATTTCGCAAAGGTTGTCGCGGACTTCCGCTCGTTGGCAGACACTGCAACGCTACGGTAAGGTAATCGTCCGCTTTCGGCGCGAGGGTTAGACGACTGAAACTGGGTGGATTGCTGCCCGGCAACTTTCGGGACGGCTGAGCGCAATAGCTGCCATTGATGGGCACCGAGCGATGCGGCAACAAGCGACCCAGTTGCGCCGTTCCCGCCTCGCTCTCCGAAGGGCTACTCACGCCTACAGCGGCCATTCGCAGTGAAGGAAGCGGATCGTCGAGATGCCCTTTCGTTCATGCTGTCGGACATCGATCAGTTGCGACCCGAACCTGCAAATTGCACACAGAACCGAGCTTTGGTGTGGTCAATCGTCGCGTCAGGACTATGCGCCGCTGTGAACTTCACTTAGCAGTGCGTTTCATCCTCAGGCGCATTTTTTGGGGCTCATATACTTGCTTGACCCCTTGTTCAAATCGGGCAAATTATTGCCGGAATTTCTAGATTTCACTCCGCCGCGACGAGTGTTTCATTTTCCCGCGCCCACTGCGCTTTCATTGAACGCGATGTCTGGCGTGACCCGTCGGGGCTCCATCCGGGCGGTCCGAAGACAAAGCCGATGACGTCGCGCGCCGAACGGGCTCGGGCCACATCCTTGGCAATGGCCGCCCATTCATGCAGCGCAACACGAAACAGGTTAAAAGTACCCAGATTGGAAACGATGCCATAGCGACACGGCTCGTCATCGCGCTCGGCGGCAAAGGTTCCAAACATGCGGTCCCAAATGATCAGGAACCCGCCATGATTGGTATCAAGATAGATGGGATTGGTGGCATGATGGACGCGGTGGTGCGACGCGGTATTCAATATCCATTCGAACGGGCCAATCTTCTTTACTGCCTCGGTATGCACCCACAGCTGGTAGGCGGCCGTAATCACGACAAACAGAAACACCATCGCAGGCGGGAAACCGATGAAAAACAGTGGCAGGCGGATGAAAAAACCGACACCCAGCAGGCCAGTCCACGACTGCCGGAGTGCGGTGGAGCCGTTGAAATGCTGCGATGAGTGGTGAATCACATGGCTCGCCCACCACAGCCGATGCTCATGGGCGAGCCGGTGTCCCCAATAATAAACAAAATCCTCAGCAAAAAAGCACAGGATCAGCGCCCACCATGTCCAGCCGATATCAAAAAGCCGAGCATCATAGACGAGTAAGATAATTGCCAGATGGATGCCCGCATAGACCGCGTCGGTAAACAAGCTGACAGCGCCCATCACTAACGAAGTGGCTGTGTCCTTGACTTCATAAGCACCATTGTTACGGCGACGCGCCCATAACATCTCCGCGATGATCACGAAGAAAAACACAGCAATTGAGATGCCCAGAATATTGGCCGTTGCCCACGCAGGAGTTTCTGGAGTCACGATTTATTTCCTGTTTTTTGGAGCATATCAAGCCAAGCGGGCAGAGTAACTAATGTCGTTTTCAACGTCACCGCTGAAAATCCCAAATCCTTGAACTGCATTTTGATCGACAAACGCTCACCCGGTGAGGCGTATGAACTTACAAGCGAATCAACAGCCGACTGCGGAAAGATCCGTGTTGCGACCTTATCGCCAACCATTTTTGCAACGAGCAGCTGGCCATCACGAAGCAACGCAATGCCGCCTGCCCCGCCAGCGTCCATCAGATGTTGCGTGGCCCCGCCATAGGGTGCGCTCAACGCCAGAAACTCATCTTCGCTCCCAAAACGCCGCCCGCCGCGAAATCCCAGAAAAAAGGTCAGCCAAATCAGAAAAGCCGTGGCCGTCAATGATACAAGCGGGCCAAGTAATGCGGCTGTCATGATGATACCCCCTCGCTGCGCATCGAGAACGAACCTAGCACAAAGGCCACGACCAGCACATATCAGACAGCCACCAATGTGTGGAAGATGTGCCAGCCAAGTGCCGGATAGTCAGCACGGAACGGCATGCTGGCAAGGCCCGCGAGCAGCAACAAGGCAAAGCTGCCCGCAGCCAGAAATTTCCGGTCCGCTGTGTTGCGATAGACCAAGGCTGCGCCACCCAGAATCAAAGCAGTCAATAGCAACGGATTGGCCTCGGGAAAAGCCATGCTCAGCGCCGCAGCAACCGCACCGAGCACCGGGGGTAGCCATGCTCTCCACCCGAGCAGCGCCCCAAATATGCAACCAAGGCCAAATATCGTGCCATATTGCGATAGAAATTCGTGGAGGATTACGATTTCTCCGGTCATTCGAGCAGCAATCCGGATCACCGCAACAAATGCAGCAACAGCGATAGCTGCTAGACCAACTGCAAGCCACCGATCCACGCGCCAAGTCTGCGCAACCGCATATATCGCCGCGCCGGCTATCAGCGCCTCGCTCAACGCGAAGTGTAGGGGCAGATGATCCATATTTTGCCGAGATGACCATAAAATTGTGTCTGAGACAACGCCAATTGACCCGACATCACTCTTCTCCAATCCCTCTGAAGCGGCCTGTGAGCAAACCCTCAGCCTCGCTCGCTTAAGGGCTTGGCGCCACGACAATCTGAATGTCAGTTCCTACTGAAAGCGGACGTTCGACGCATAAACTGGAAATGGCGCAATGTCCCGGAGATCGCCATTTGGCATTGCGCATTGAGTGCAAAATGGGGGGCGGCTTTCGGGATTGGCTGAAGAAGTCTTCTATGACCAAGATTAGGGCGAAAGCCGTCAGGCCGCTTTTTATCGGTCTAGTTCCTAGGCGGCGTGGACAAATTGGTTGACGCAAGACTCGGTGCTTGATTCAAGGCTTCCTTTTGGAGGCGGGGTTGAGCCGGGGCGATCTGAGCGAAGCTGAGTGGCGTGTTTTGAAAGGTTTGCTGCCGATTGATGCGGCGAACCGAGGGCGTGGGCGACCGCCCGAGGAGAATCGGTCCATCATCAACGGCATACTCTGGCGCCTTCGCTGCGGCACGCCGTGGCGTGACGTCCCGCCCAAATATGGCAACTGGAACACGATCTACCGGCGGCTTCGGCGCTGGAGCGAGGCCGGGGTCTGGGAGGCCGTATCGGTCACGCTGGCCGAGGTCATGGCAGACAGCGGCCACTACAGCATCGACAGCACCACCGTTCGCGCCCACGTCGCGGCAGCGGGCGGAAAAGGGGGGCTCATCGACGCGCTCTTGGCCGCTCGCGGGGCGGGTTCACCAGTAAACTTCACTGTCTGGCTGATGCCCGAGGACGACCGCTCGCCTTCCACCTGACGGTCGGCGAAGCGGCGGATTGCAAGGCTTATGAGACGCTGATCGCCTTGCCAGAGCGTGCCCCCGGCGCACTGTTGGCTGACAAGGGATATGATGCCGATGCCATCCGAGCCGACCTTGCTCGTCGCAACATCCAGGCCGTCATTCCTGGCCGTTCAAACCGCCGGATCAAGATCGAACACGACCGGGCGCTCTACCGGGAACGAAACCACATCGAACGCTTCTTTGGGCGCCTGAAAATCAATCGCGCAATCGCAACACGCTACGACCAGCTAGCCGAGAGCTTCCTCAGCATGGTCCATATCGCCGCCGCAAGATACTGGCTCAAATTTGTCCACGCCGCCTAGAACGACGTCGGGTCATAGGACTGAACGTGTCGCGGCGAGACCGTGACGTCAAACTCCTCCGCAATGAGCTCGGCCACTTGGGCATGGGTGCAGTAACAGGCTAACTGCTCCACAATCCGACGTTTCACGGTCTGGGAAAGGCGTCTCATTGGGTGAACCCTGGGTAAGGAATGAAACTCCCCGACCGAGGCCCCACGCTGCACGCGAAGTGTCGCCCGAATGGGCCTTCGAAACCCCACGTCTGTCGACGTCTAGAGGACGTGCATGCCCCCGTCGAACCACGTCCCCCGAACGTCCCCCTGTTTGGTTGCCGCCCAGGAAGAACAGCCCGGATCAAAAGCAGCATCGGTGCTTCTCAATACGTCGGGCCATCGGGAAACATAGCTATTGGTCAGAATGTTATCGGCTGACAGGACACACGCCGAAAGCTGCGAAAAGTAGCGCACACCGAAGGTGAAAAATCACTTGTTTTCAATGCTATCTGGGAGTCTTCGCTTCTCACGACGTCTCGTCGACTGTTTTATCACATGCGACCACGAGGTCCCACATGTATCCAACAGTTTGACCTGCTCCCCAGGTCAGCGGACACGTCTGAATGTCACTCCCAGATCGAGGCACCAAGTCCGACTCAAAGTTCCAACATTGGTGCCCAAATAGGCCTTCGCAACCCCACTTCGGACCACGTCCCACGGACGTCCCCCTGTAAGGTTGCCGAGGTGGATGGCCAGCCCGGACCGAAGCCGACATCTGAGCATTTGAATAGGGCGGGTCATCTGGAAGCCGAGCGTCACACCACTCGGCCAAGACCGGGCGTTGATCTACCTTCGAGGACAACATTTTGCGGCCGGGGATACCCGAGAGGCACTGACAAAGCTGACAAAAGGCGGTTTTGTCGGTTTTGTCAGTGATCCTCTCAGCCATTTCTGCTTCGCAACGCTTTTTCGTTGGCCATGTACTGGGTCGTTGGACGCCCGCCGGTCGCTACGTCGAGACCCATTATCCAGTGGGCATCGAGCAACGTCTCCAATCCGGCGGCCACCCGATCCTTATCGGTCAGGCCTGACCATCCCTTTCGCTGAATATCCCGTGCAGTGAAACATTCCGGCAGGTCGCCCTTAACTATCCTTCGCCAGATCGCGCGAGCAGCCTCAGCATCGTCACACGACATTGACGCATATGCGCGCTGGGCATGGGATTCGAGATACTCAGCCCAGCTAAGGGCTTGTTGGATTGCCTCATACGACACTGGGCCAAGGCCCTTATTGGCCAGGTGGCAGATCAGCGCCAGTCGAGGGATCAGGCCGCGATATTTTGCCACGTGCGAGACCATCGCCGGTGACAGTTCTCCACTCCTCAACCGGCGCTCGAGGTCGTGGCGCCAAACCGAGAATGCCTCTTGCGCCCTTTCATCGAAACGAAGGAAAGGTCGGCCGCCTGATCCGGTATCGTCATCCCAATGAGCGCCAAGCTCCTGGAGGTCGAGGTCGGCTAGATCGGCAAAGCATTCATACGCAGCACGCTTCGCCTCACTGTTTGGGTACCGGTCCATCTCGCGAAATTCGTCTTTGAAGTCGGGCCATACGAGGAATTGCAGTCGCTGCACCATGCCATCATCGAAACGATCCAAGCTCTCCCTCAAGTACCGCGCAAGCCGGTTAGGCTGTGCGGTGCCAAAGACCGACAGGTTTACGGCCTCGATACGAATAGTGCCGCGCGAGATGCGATCAAAGGTATATGGCTCTTGCCCATTCCAGCCAGAAAGGTAAAAACCGCGTGCCGACACCTTTTCAGGTTGATCCAGTTCAGCAAATAATGACAACAGTTCGTCCCGGTGCACCATCACGCCCATCGGGTTGGCTGCGCAGATCTCTCCGAGTTTTTCCATTGTTGCATCACTGGTGATATATCGCTTTGCGACTGGGACTTCTGGCTCGGCAACGGCCAGCAATATATCCAATGCGGCATCCCGATCGTTCTTTAGGGCTGTGCGGGCGTCTTTTTCGGCCTGTTCTCGCTCCAGCTTGTGGAACGGTTCACGTGCCTTGAAATTGGCAACGTCGGCCTCGTATCTTTCTGCAGCTTTGCCCTCCAGCCAGCGAATCGGGGCTAAGGCTTCGCGGGAGGTCGGGGTCTTCATGAACCCCGGTGGTGCGACAACTCCGCCGTACAAGTTGGCCACCTCCGTCCACGTGGTTTTCCGTTGCGGTCGGATACCGACCCGGCGACCGATCACTGCACCCGCTGATACCATGGCAGGAGCGACCACGAGATCTATTGGGCAGCTCATGCGTTCGGCAATATCCTCTACCCATGGTCGAAGCTGGCTTGGCACTATTTCGGGATTCAAAGCCAGCACTGGCGGCAATTCGTCCCGCAGGCGCAACGGATCGGGCGACTCGCCAAACGGCTCTGAAAAAAAAGGGCTACGACGCATTGCCACCTCCCCCGAAAACAATTTCCGCGATCACAGCCGCGCGATCAGGGCGTATGCCGTAAACGACGACGAGGTGTTGAGTGCGATAGTCAGAAGGGCTAAAGGATTCCGCGGATGCGCCGTCCAAGCTATTCCACGAAACCCGGCTGCCCTTGGCGGTCGGGTTTTGCTTTTGGGGCATGACTCACGCCTCCCCACGGATTAGCGCGTGCAACGCATCGGCAGGAATGATTGTGCGGCCGCCGATGCGAACAGCGCGAAGGCGGCCTGCCGCGATATGGTTATAGATCGTGGTGCGGCCCAAGCTTGAGGCGGCACAGGCTTCCTTGATACTGAAGGCGAGTTTGGGACGAGCGGTCGTGTTCGTATTCATTGGGTTTGCTCCGGTTGATACCGGATGCAGCAGTTACGGCGTCAATCCGGGCCAGGCAAAGCAAGTTCATGGATTTATTGGACGTCCTAAAAAATCTATTTCTCCCCTTTCATAGGCCGCCTGCGCCTCTTCCTCGGCTACAACATCCAACCCATACTGCTTAAGGGGGCGGACCTCTTTCAGGACAACAGCCGCTGTGAGGCCATATTCATGGCCCACCTCGAAACAGGCTTGCTTCAAATAGCCTCGCTCGAATTTGCATGCCCGGGCAACTTTGATCGCCATATCAGCCGCGCGGAATAACCGGAGTTGTGGATCCTGAGCACGGGGAGGTAAATTTCCACGCCTAACCGCCTTTAGTTCGAAAAAGCATTTCGGGTTACTGCCTTCAAGGAGCTCCAATAACTTGCGTGCGACCTCAGGGTGGATCTGAAAATCATTTCGGCGAATGTGCTCGGCCAGCCACGGTAGGCGACCGTAGTGCATTTCCACAGTGGCGTAGCCGCGGGAGAGGTCTGGGCCAACTTCCTCGGCATCGTCGGTTTCGTCAATCGTCCATGAGCCTTGAGAGTTTGGCGAAAGGCGCACGATTTGCCCTCCCCAGCGCACAGTCAGTGAGCCATCCTCATGTGCAAATGCGTTAGGATCGCTCCACAACGCAAAACTCTTTGCCACGATAACCGCATCGCCAACGTACAGGCATTGCTGGCCGTCCGGCGTCTCCCCATAGCGCGGCGCCTGACTGATGACGTTAGTAATCATCTCGATGGCTTGTTGGTTCGCTTCACCCATAGATGTATCCTGTGGTTCAGTCGGCTTCAACCTTGCGAATGGGCGTCACATTGTCACCAGCCGCACTGCCGCTCGCGCAATAGGTGGCCCAATCTTCCATGAGCCGCCGCCGTTTGTCGAACAAATCACCGCGCCGATAGGCCCGCTCGACCTTGTTCCCGATGGTGTGCGCCAAGGCCATTTCCGCTACCTCATGCGCATAGCCGGTGCATTCGGCAGCCCAGTCGCGGAAGCCCGAACGGAAGCCGTGTACGGTCACGTCAACTTTCATCCGGCGAAGCAGCATCGACATGGCCATGCCGGACATGCTCACGCCCTTGGTGGCCGGGAACAACCCTTCCTTGCGCAACACCTGGGTGGTCTTCAAAATCTCCACGGCACGCGTCGACAGCGGCACGCGATGCTCCTTGCCTGCCTTCATGCGGCTTGCCGGGATGGTCCAGATTGCCTTGTCTAAATCGACCTCATCCCACTTCGCGCCGATCACTTCCCCAGTGCGTGCTGCGGTCAGGATGGTAAATTCCAGCGCCAGCGCCGCGACAGCCTCCCGCTTGTGCAGCGTGCCGACAAAGGCCGGGATCACGTCATATGGCATTGCCTTGTGGTGGCCGCGCGTAAGACGTGATCGGACGGGCAGGATCTGTGCGATATGGCCACGCCACCGGGCAGGGTTTTCGCCTTCCCGGTATCCGCGCGCCTTGGCAGCATCGAGGATCGTCTCAATGCGACCGCGCACGCGGCTGGCAGTCTCGGGCTTGGCTTTCCAAATCGGCTCAAGGATTTGCAGAACATGGGCGGTGCCGACCTCGGCAACGGGCATTTCCCCAATCACCGGATAGACATAGGTAGCCAGCGTGTTCGTCCATTGCTGCCTATGCTTGTCGTTGCGCCAGCTTCCTTCATTCGCGCCGATATAGGTTTCTGCCACGGCCTTGAACGTTATTCCGGCTATTTGGGTCGCCTGGGCCGCTGCAAGCGCCCGAGCGGCTTCTCGATGGCGTTCCTCAAGCGGATCAATTCCTGCCTTCACCTTAAGGCGCAGCGCATCGCGGGCGTCGCGTGCATCAGCAAGGGATATTCCGTCTGGGCCAGCAGTACCAAGACCAATGTCCCGCGACTTTCCCATCAGCATGAAGCGATAGACCCATGACCGGGCGCCGCTGTCCTTCACCAGCAAATGCAGCCCGCCACCGTCGGCGTGGCGGCCGGGCTTTGCATTCTTCACCGTCAATGGGGTGAGCACGTTGCTGAGCTTCTTGGGCATTATGGCTCCCTGTCAGGGAATCGAACCTGCCCCTAGATTACCCCGATGGGGTGATCGGCATCGCGTTCCCAAAACCGCTCCCCGATGATAGCGCGGTTTTATGGGAACGCAATCGGACGGTATCGGACAGCTTATGGTCCGGCAGTGGCCCTATGGTCAGCTTTTCTGGGAAAAACTGAACATCTGTGGATAATATAGAACAATAGTTTGGGGGCCACCCTCTCCGCCAGAATTTGATCCGATGCGCGTTCGCTAAGGCTTATGCTGGGCTGTCGCTGGCGTACTGACCGATAGCCTAACACCCTGTCCGGTTTCCGGGACCACCTCAGTAGCGCTGAGGCCCCAAATTCAGGCCCAAATTCAGGCCTCGCGGGTGGCATCCAGCTTTGCCGCTTCCTCGTCATAGGCACGGCGGAATTCCTTGGCGAACACATCCATGAACGCTTCGTCTGATCCTTGCGCGACCCCGCTGAATTCGCGTTCATAGGCTTTCCACAATGCCGCCTCGCGCGCGCCGGGCATTATCCGTTCTAGCAGGCCCCTTTTTTCGGCGCGCTGGCGGATGGAATCGGGCGAAAAGCGGTTGAGCGTGGCGCGCAACGCCCCCTGCATGGCCTTCAGCGTCGCCATCTGGTGCAGCTGCAGGTCGCGGTAACTGTCTTCAATCGCACGGTCTGCGCCCATATAGCCCGGAATCGGGGGCTTCAGCAGCTGGGCGAGCGCGGAATCGGGCGTGCGCGCAAATTTCAGGGGGTTATTGCCTTCCCGCGTGAAGATGGTGGTCTGCGCGCCCATCTGCGATTTCGCACGGGCCCGGGCCTCCAGCATCACCACCAGCCCGCCAATCAGCCGCCGCAGCAATCGTCCGCCCGCCACCAGTGTTGCAGGCCCTTCCTGCGCGAAATTGGCTGGATCAAGCCCGGCGGCGGTGAGGAACTGGGCCAGCGCATCGTCGCCATCCCGGCGCGGGGCCAGTGGCCGTGGCGCCATTGGGAGTGGCGAGGGTGAGGCGCTGCGTTCGGGCGCCGCCGCCGCCGCTCTTCCAAAACCACCGCGCGACCAATCCACCGAATAGCTCGCGCTCTGCTTGCCCCAAACGTCGGTTTCGGGCTGGTCGTTGCCCCCGCGGGCCGGGAGCGTCGGCTCCGGCAGCGCCGATATCGGGGTGGGGGGCCATGTTTCCTTGACCGGTACGAGCGCAGGCACCGGGTGCCAGCTGGGCGTCGTCGGGTCCGGCAGCGGGCCAGCGGCGGCACCGAACATCGCGGCGGTGGTCGCGGCGCTGCCGGGCATGGTCGCGGCGGGGGGCGGGGGGCTGTTTTCGAACCGGGCGACAATCTCATACTGGCCGATGTAAAACCGGTCACCGTCGCGCAGGATATGCGGGCCGGGGAGGCGCTCCATTGCGTCGTTCAGGAACGTGCCGTTGGTACTGTGATCGGTGAGCCGATACGCGCCATCGGCAAAGCCGACGTCGCAGTGGCGCGACGAGATAAGCGAATTGCTGTCCGGCAATGTCCAGTCAGCGGTTGGCGATCGGCCGATCAGGGCAGTGCCGCCGTTCATCTCGAACGGCGTTGGCGCGGCGCCGCTCTGCGGATCGGTACAGTGTGCGGTCAGGATCAGCCGGGGAATGTCGCTCATCGCCGCCATGCTCGCGTCGATAATGAGCCGGTTGAACCCGTCAAGTCATTGAAAAAACGCCTTTGCAGTTGGATGCCTAGCCGGGCGCGCATTTTAGCAAAGGCAAGTCGCGGCATCGTTTCAGTCGATCCCGGATGGGGCAGCGCGTTGTTGGTGCGCAGATCAATTCGCCTAAGCGATTGAATATCTTTGATTTGAGCAAGCAATGGCGGGCGATACTGGCCGGGAATCTTCGCCAGCAACTGATCGCTGCGCGGTGCGCGTCCCCCATGTTCACTGTTCCCCTGCATGGTGATCTTCTGCACCGAGGTGCAGACGTCGCGCAATGTCCAAATTTCGGACAGTGCCGCGTTGCACAATCACCAAGAAACCGTTAATAGCGGCCCAGTTCGTAGAGTTGTTAGCGTACCATATTTGGGGAGATCATGATGCGCGGCCTACTCTTTATCCCGGCAATTCTGTTGGTTACGGTGCCTGCAACGGCGCAGACCGCCCCAAAGCCGACTCAGTCCGCCGACGAAATCGTCTGCAAGCTGTTCAATGAATGTGGTACTAAAACCTATTCGGCTGATCAAAAATTCGAAAAGGCCAAGGTAGAGCAGGACTTCACCTTTGTCCCACGCAACGGGAGAACTGCTGACCGCCCAGCAGCGACGACGCGCCCGCCCGTGTCGACGCCGAAAAGCGGTTATGTAAGCGGTAATGCGCGCAATCGCCCGATGTCGGTCGGCGGCAGCCGTTACGCCGCGCCAGCGGCAGCCGCAGCGTCGCAGGGTGCCGCTTCGCCATTCGAATTGCGTGTTAATTTCCGCCTTGGTTCGGCGATGCTGACGCCGGCAGGTCGTGCACAGGCGCAGGAATTCGCCAAGGCGCTCATGTTGCCAGCCGTCAGCGGACGCCGCGTGCGGATTGAGGGGCACACCGATGCCATCGGCACACGCGAGGAAAACCTAGTTTTGTCGCGCAACCGGGCTGATGCTGTCGCTGATTTTCTTATCGCGCAGGGCGTTTCAGGTGATCGGCTTGAAACCGCAGGTTTTGGTTTCGATCGTCCTCTTGATAGCCGCACGCTGACGTCGCCGGTCAACCGCCGCGTTGAGATTGTGGTCGTTAACTAACAACGGCGATTAACGACGGCGGCGGTTCGGCAATGGCCGGGCCGCCGTTGTCTTGACCATCGATTGTCGTTGCACCGACAGGAATTGGCCCACTTCAATAGTCAGCGCGCATCCGGCGAATCGGCGGTCGCGCGGCGGGCCGGAAATGGCCGGTTCGATCCCGGCGTCACACCCTCAATCAGGCGGACGAAGCGCGGCAGATCGCCAAAGGTCAGCCGATAGGTGGGCTCCAGCGCGTCATACCCCTTGATCTCCACTTCGATCATCGGCGGCAACAGCTCAGGCGCGGGCGCGGGGAACAGATATTTCATCGTGTTCTGCCCGATCAATACGTCAAAGCCGACCTGTTTCGTGGCGCTTTCCAGGCGGAACGTCTTGTTTACGGTATCGCCCAGCGCCGTGAAATCGGCCACGGATGCGCTGCCCATATTCCCCAGCGCTGCGTAGCCGCTGTTGATTGCCGCGCCAAATGTCACAGGCTTGCTGACGCCAAATTCGGCCTGAAGCCCCTCGAACATGATGACCAGTTCGCCCAGCACATCGATGACGCCGGCCAGCTCGGCGATGTCGATTTGCGATACGGGGTGCTGCCACACGGCCATCACCGCGTCGCCGATATATTTTTGCGACCAGCACCGGTGTTCGTTCAGCAGATTGCCGGCAAAGCGGAAGATATGGCTGACCATTTCGGAAATGCGCTGCTCACCAAGCTCACGCGACAGGCGGGTATAGTCGCGAATGTCGATCACCAGGACGGTGATGAGCATGTTCGCCAGGAACATCTGCGTCTTGGCATGGGCGTTTTCGCTGGCGGGCAATGCGGCGTCACTCGGCCGGGCCTGTTCGAACCGCAATTCATGCGTGCCGATCCCAATCACATCGCCATCGTGCAACACCATCGCGCTGGCAACCGGGCGACCGTTAACAGTGGTGCCATTGCGGCTTCCCAGATCAGAGACGTAGCAATGCCCATCGGCGTCACTGCGCACAATCGCGTGTTCGCGGGATGCCAGGATATCGTTGATTCGGATCGTGCTCTGCTCGCTGCGACCGATTCGGCAAATCGATTGCGGCTTCAAAACGAAGCGAATTTCCCCATCGGAGGACGGGGCGACAAGTATTGATTCGACGCTGATCATGAATACCGAAGCCGCCCCCCCTTCGGCAACGACGCGCAAAAGCCCCCGGTGTGATTAGCAGCGGTTGCTGGCCAGCATTAGCACGAAATACCGGTTGGACGGAGTTAAATTTCGACGAACCAGAGGACGGTATGCCGCCCCAACTTGCGCGGCCAAGTAGCAGGGCGACGAACTATTGAGCTATGCCTGCCAAGTCATTGTAATAGCGCGCCGACAGGCTCCACATCGAGCGAATTCAAATTGCATTGTTCGCCGCCACTAATCAGGCGCGTGGCGAAGCGCACGCAGGCTGTGGCTCCGCATTGGCACAGGCATTGCCGCCATGAGATGTCATCCGGCGAGATGGCGGCTCGTATAACACTGCAAGTAAACCATCATTTCACTTCCCCGATTCGCGTCCGCGCCAAGGGCGGGGGAAAGTCGTACACGGTCACGGTTCCGTGACGATGATGGAAAATCTAATAAGCGGTTATAGTTAAGATAGTTAACGCGAGTGCCTCCCAAATCACGCCGCTGCTGGCCGGTAAGAATCCGTTAACCATTTGACTCGGTGTTGGAACGACGCGTAATTGGGCGAGGGGTCGGGGGCCAGTCTCTTGATAACGTGTTGCGTAACTAACGTCAGCCGTTGTTCAAATGGGGGGGGGATTATGGCTGGAACTCAGGCGTTTAATCGCTGGTTCGGCTGTGCGGTAGCGGCATTGGCCGTCGGCATTCACAGCCCGTCAATCGCCCAGCAAGCACCCATCCAGCAGCAATTGCCGACCCGGCCTCAGCTTGAGCCGCCACCGCCGCCACCGGTAGAGCCGTCGCGCGTCGTGGTTAACGGCGATGGCGCGGTTCCCGCCGCTGATTGCCCGTTATCGGCTTATGACGTCGATATCACGGTGCAGCAGCTTGCCTTTACTGCACCGGATGGCAGCGCGCTGCCCGCTGAAGTCGTTCAGGCGCTTGCCGGTGTGGCGGCGGATTTGCCGCAGGGGCCACAAAAGATTGCCGTCGTGTGCGCGCTGCGTGACCGGGCGACGCTGGCGCTGCGGACCGCCGGGTACATCGCCTCTGTCCAAATTCCGCCGCAGCGGATTGAGACGGGCACGCTGACGCTGCAGGTCGTCACCGCACATATCGTTGAGGTGCGGGTGCGCGGTGATGCCGGGCCTTTTCGCGGCACGCTGGCACGGCGGATCGAACAGTTGCAGGCGCTTAACCCGCTGAACGCGCGCGATGCCGAACGTATCTTGTTGCTTGCAGATGACGTGCCGGGATTTGATGTCCAGCTTACACTGCGGCCAGCGGGGACCGAACCCGGCGCTGTGATCGGTGAACTAAACGTAAACGTGCTTCGCGCACGTGTTTTGGCCAATGTGCAAAATTATGGGTCGGCGCAGTTGGGCCGGGAAACCTTATATGGTCGGGTCGAGCTATACGGGCTCACCGGCGCATCCGACATGACCTATGTCGGCGGCCAGGTGACGGCTGACTTCAGGGAACAGCAGGTCGTCCAGTTTGGTCATCAGACGGGCATTGGCTCGAGCGGGCTGCGCTTTTCGATCGGTGGCACTTATGCCTGGTCGCGCCCGTCAATCGGTACGCTGGATTTGCGCTCGCAATCGCTGCTCACCCAGGCCGAACTGACGATGCCGCTGATCCGCAGCATTCGCGACACTGTGCTGGTGGCCGGCGGTTTTGAATTTGATGAGCAGCGCACCCGCATTTTTGGCCCCGCTGGCAGCAACCCGCTGAACCGCGATCGCACCCGGGTGCTGTACGGGCGCATCACGGGCACGCACCGGTCGCTTGATCTGGCGGGGCTGGAGCGGATCTCGCTCTCCGGTTCGGTCGATATCCGCAAGGGACTTGATATCTTTGCGACCACGCTGCCGCAGTCGTTTGTCGATGGCTATACCCCGTCGCGGTTTGAAGGCGATTCACGCGCCTGGGTGATCCGGGGCGCGGGCAGCGCGACCGCGCGGGTGGGGCGCATCTTCTCCGCTGTCGTGCGCGCGCAGGGGCAGTGGGCGGACAGGCCATTGCTGAACCTCGATGAATTTGCGATCGGTAATCTGACCATCGGGCGCGGTTATGATCCCGGTGCCAACAGCGGCGACCGAGCCGTCGGGGCCAGCGGCGAAGTGCGCGCCCGGGTGATTGAAACGCCGAAGTTCGGGCTCGAGTATTTCGGGTTTTACGACAGCGTGTGGCTGTACAATCTGGATTCCGGCGCGATCGAAAATAATCGCCGCCTGGGATCATGGGGGCTTGGGTTGCGCGCGATCTTGCCGCGGCTTGCCCAGCTTGAGGCAACCTATGCCCATCCCACAGACCGGGCGCTGTTGCTCCCCGGCGCAACAGTCGCACCGCCACGGTTCTTATTGTCGCTTACCATGCAGTACGCGCCACGGCGCTAATTACCGCGCGCATTTTACGGGGAAAATCCCATGGCTTCGTTCCGTCACCGTTCGTTTCACCGCCATCTGATTGCCACGACCGCGTTGGTGGGGGTTTCGATGTTCGCGCCGTCCGCCGCTCAGGCGCAGGCGCTGCCCGACACCGCCAATGTCAGCATCCAGACGGGCGGCGCGACTGCTGGCGGCGAGGTGCCGATGTTCGACACCTCGGTTGCCAACACGCTGACGGTGAACCTTCGCGATAACCAGACGATCATCAATTATCTGAATACGGGAACGGGCTTTAATGTTGCCAGCGGCAACACGGTCAACTTCCGGGACGATCGTGCCAACACCGCGGCAACGCTGACCGGCGGCACCGACAATATTGCGGTGCTCAATCGCGACCTGTCGGGCACGCCATCCACGATCGCGGGCATGATCGCGTCCGATGCGAATGTATCGGTGTATCTGGTCAATTCGAACGGCATCTTGTTCGGTGCGGGTTCCGTCATCAACACCGGGTCGTTTGTTGCATCGACGCTGAATCTTACCGATGCCAGCTTCCTCAGCGGATCGGCGACGCTGCAGTTCACCGGTACCGGCCCGAACGCGATTTCTATCGCGGGCGCGCCAAGTTTCACGACGACCGGCACGGGCACGGGCACGGGCATCCGCACCGGCGACCTCGTTTTCCTGGGCGCTCAAATTACCAGTGATGCCGGATCGACCTTCACCGCGAGCGGCGACCTGGCTTTTGTGGCGGCGGAGGATATCCAGGTGACGTCCGCCGTGGGCAGCCCGATGTCATTCGTCATCGCCAGCGGCAGCGCCGTGAACAGCGCGCTGAAGCTGAACGGCACCTATAATGGCCGCAACGTCACGATCGCGCTGGCGACGCGCGGGGCGGTGGCAGATAGCTTGCTGGGCATCAACGGCGTGATCACGGCGACCGGCGTGACGATGACCGATCGCGGTATTGTGTTGACCGCTGGCGCCACCGCGCCCGGCGTCACGCTGACCCCAACAACCGCCGCCGATATCGATAAAGTGGGCAGCATCACTTTAACCGGCGCGCTGAATGCAACGCGTGGTTCGGCAGTGTACGCGGTCGACAATGTATCCTTTGCCACTGCGCTGACACTAACCGGCGCAACCACCGCGACCGCGACCAGCATCGCTGGCACGGTGGCGTTCACCTCAACAGTGGACGGCGCCCAGGCGCTGACCACCAACGGTGCGACGACATTTGGCGGCGCGGTTGGCGGCACGACCCCGTTGACGAGCCTGACGGTGAACGGCACCAGCGCGATCAACGGCGGCGCGATCACCACGACCGGCGCGCAAAGCTACACCGGTGCGGTGACGCTCCTGGCGGATACGACGTTGACCGGTTCAGCGATCGGGTTCAACGGCGCGACCAGCACGATCAACGGCGCGTTTGCGCTGACGACGAGCGGCGCGACGCGGTTTGACGGGGCGGTCAACGTGGGGTCGCTCGCCGTGACCGGCGCGACGACAATCAACACCAGCGCCATCACCACGACGATGGCCGGCGCGCAGACCGGTGCGCAGAACTATACCGGTCCGGTAACGCTCCTCGCGGATACGACGTTGACCGGTTCAGCGATCGGGTTCAACGGCGCGACCAGCACGATCAACGGCGCGTTTGCGCTGACGACAAACGGCGCGACGATGTTCGACGGGACGGTCAACGTGGGGTCGCTTGCCGTGACCGGCACGACGAGGATCAACGCTGGCGGGATCACCACCGCGACGACTCAGAGCTATACCGGTGCGGTAACGCTCGGCAACACGACCACGCTCACTGGTTCGACGATCGGGTTCAACGGCACGACCAGCACGGTCAACGGCGCTGTCAATGGCATGTTCGGACTGACCACGACTGGCGCGACAACGTTTGGCGGGCAGGTTGGCAACACTGCCGCGCTGACTACCCTGACGGTCAACGGCACGACGGCGATCAACACCGACGTAATCACCACCAGCAATGTGCAGAACTATACCGGCGCGGTAACACTGGGCGCGGCGACGACGCTGACCGGTTCAGCGATCCAGTTCAACACCACGGCCAGTACGGTCAACGGCGCGTTTGCGCTGACGACAAACGGCACGACGCTGTTTGACGGCCAGATCGGCAACACAGCTGCGCTGACTGACCTGATTGTCAACGGCGCGACGCGGTTTGACGGGACGGTCAACGTGGGGTCGCTTGCCGTGACCGGCACGACGAGGATCAACGCTGGCGGGATCACCACCGCGACGACTCAGAGCTATACCGGTGCGGTAACGCTCGGCAACACGACCACGCTCACTGGTTCGACGATCGGGTTCAACGGCACGACCAGCACGGTCAACGGCGCTGTCAATGGCATGTTCGGACTGACCACGACTGGCGCGACAACGTTTGGCGGGCAGGTTGGCAACACCGCCGCGCTGACTACCCTGACGGTCAACGGCACGACGGCGATCAACACCGACGCAATCACCACCAGCAATGTGCAGAACTATACCGGCGCGGTAACACTGGGCGCGGCGACGACGCTGACCGGTTCAGCGATCCAGTTCAACGGCGCGACCAGCACGATCAACGGCGCGTTTGCGCTGACGACCACGGGCGCGACGACATTTGGCGGCCTGGTTGGCGGCACCACCCCGCTGACGAGCCTGACGGTGAATGGCACGTCGGCCATCAATGGCGGCGGCGTGGCGACTACGGGCATTCAGAGCTATTCAGATGCCATTACGCTGGGTGCGACCACCACATTGTCGGTTGGCACGGCGCTGACCGCGACCAGCATTGGCGGGGCGAGTGGCCTGACGATCACCGCCGATACGGCAACGCTGGACACAGTGACGCTGACCGCTGGCAGCATCAGCATTACCGCCACCAATGCGGTGATGATCGATTCATTGTCTGCCACGGCGGTCGGCGCTGACGTCACGGTGTCGGGCAGCAGCCTGGCGAATCGCGCTGGCACTGGCGCGATGGTGATCACCGCTGGTGATGATGTGTCGGCAACCGCCACGACCGGGGCGGCGCTGCTCGGGGCGCTGACGGCGACGGCGGGCAGCGTGAACGTCATGGCGGGCACGACGGCGACCGTCGCCTCGATCACGGCAGGCACGACCGCCACGGTAACGGCGGGCACGCTCGCCCGGGTTGATGGCAATGTGACGGCAGGCGGCGATTATATCGTTACCGGCAGCAGCGTAACGCTTGGCACGACCGCGGCGGCGATTCAGCGCGCGGCGGGCGCCGTGACGATCACCGCGTTGACCGGGGGGATCAGCGGGCTGAACACGTTGACGCTGCAATCAAGCAGCGACAACGCCGGGGCCGAGCGACTGACGTTGAGCGCGGCGACGTCGATCGGCTTTGCATCCGGCACCAGCCTGCTGGGCGGCACCACGCGCACCGCGCTGGTTGAGCTGCACGCCGATGACACGTCTGCGCTGTCGCTGGGCAATGTTTCGGCGCTGGGCGTCGTCTATGCAACGGGGGCAGCCGCGGCGGTCAACGGGATCAACCGGGCGGGTACGCTGACGGTTGGCACTGTCAATCTGGTCAATGCGATCGATTTCAACACCGGCGCGATCAGCGCTGGCCTGTTGTCATCAGGCGCGGCGGTATCGCTGATCAGTTCAGCCGACATCGCAACCGCCAACATCGCAGCTGGCGGCAATGTGACGATCACTGCCGCGACGACGGCGACGATCACCCCAACCACGGTCGCTGATGCCATCAACGCAACCGGCTCTGTCGATTTGTCGGCGACGAGCGCCACGGTGGGCGGGCGAATTCAGGCGGGCGGCTTTGCCCATCTGCGGGCGACAACGGGCAGCCTTGGCGTTCAGGATGTCGCCGCGACAACCGACGTTACGCTGCGCGCGGCGGCGACATCGCTCAGCTTTGGCGCGGTGACCGGCAATGGCGTGACGGTGACAGGGGATGCGAACAGCGTCGCGGTTGGCGGCGCGGGCGCCAGCGTTAACTCCACTGGTGCCGCAAGCTTTGTTGGCGGGACGATTAACCTGGGCGGCACGGTGCAGTCGGTTGGCGCGCTGAGCGCCGATTCGGCATCGACGATGCAGTTTGTTTCGCTGGCTTCAACCGGCAGTTCGGTTTCCGTCGGCACGGTCACGACGCCGACGATGCTAACCGTGAACAATGCGGTGAGCGCTGCAACGAACATCACCCTGCGGGCCGGCAGCCTGATGCTGGGATCAGTATTGGCCCCCAGCGCTGCACCAAATGGCGTCGTTTCGATCACCGCCACCTCCGGTGCCGCCACGATCACGGGCGCGGCAACGGCGGGCAACGGGCTGAGCATCGACGCGCAAACCGGCATCAATATCGGCGGGCTGATCACGGTTTCTGCAGGAACATTGTCGCTGACCACAGCGACCGGCGACCTGACGCTTGCCAGCATCACCGCCCCGTCCATCGCGCTAACAGCCACCACCGGTGAAGTCAGCGTCAGCGGTAACGTGACGGCCAGTGCTGGCGATTACACTGTTACCGGCAACACGATCAGCCTGGGCGGGTCGAGCGCCGCGGTGCAAAGCGCAACAGGGGCCATCGCGCTGAATGCGACGGGTGCTGCGGCGGGCGTCGGCATCCGCTCGGTCGGCACGCTGACGCTGCAATCGAACAGCGCCAATTCGGTAGGCGCAGCAGCGACCAGCGGCATCACGCTCACCACCGGTGCGGGCGCCATCGCGCTGGGCAGCACAGCGCTGCAGGCGAGCCAGAACAACCTCTCCACAGTGACGATCGCGGCGAGCCCGGCGAGTGCCGACGTTACCCTTGGTGCGGTCACCGCGCTGTCGCTTGATGGCCTGAATGCGCGTGCGGGCGCGATTACCACGAGCTTCATCAACGTTACGCAACCAACGCTGACGATTGGCACCAGCAGCGGCAATGTGTCGACCGACACGATCACCAACATCGGCACGATTGCGCTGACGGCAAGCGCTGGCTCCATCGGCACGGGCACCCTGACGACCATCGCGGGTGATGTGACGGCGAATGCCGCCACCGGCATCAACACCGGCGACGTGTCCGCAGCCGGCCTGGTCAGCCTGATCACGACTGGCAGCAGCGTGATCGGCGGCGCTATCGGCGGTGGCAGTGTTGTCGTGCGCGGCCCCGGCGGCGTGTCGATCAGCTCGCTGATGAGCGGCAGCACGGCCGAAGTGACCAGCACGGCGGGCGCCGTGACGGTTACCACGGATGCAATTGCGACCGACGCATTGCAGATTGACGCGTTCAACGCGCTGAGCGCGCGCGATCTGCGCGGCGCGAGTGTTACGGCAAATGCCCGCTCGATGACGTTGCGCGACGTCACGTCCACCACCGGCGCGCTGGCGCTGACGGCGACCAATGGCACCACCGGCATGCCCGCCGACATCACCGTGCGGGACGTGGTGGCGGCATCCACTGGCATGATCACCACCGCTGGCGCATCTGGCGGCTCAATCGGCTTTAACACGGCGCTGGCGACCAACAACCTGGCACTGGACGCTGTGGTGAACGTGCGCGGCGTGAGCGCCACCAGCAGCTCGGGCAGCGTGACGGTGACGGCGCTTGGGGCGATTTCGGGCCCAGCGGGCACGGCGATCAACGACGGCCGGCTCGATCCGAATTTCGGTCGATTGGGGATTGGCGCGGCGACCGGCTTTGCGGTGAATGGCGGCAGCCTTGCACAGCTGGGCAGCCTCAGCCGGGGCAGCATCGGCGCAGCAACGGTGATTGCCGATCAGGTCGATATCGAATCGCCGGTGATCGACATTGACAGCGTGACGGCGCGCACCGGTACCGCGCGCATCCGGGCGCTCTCGGGCATCTTTAAGATCGGCACTGTTACCACAGGCACCAGCGCGCGGCTGGTCAGCGACGATCCGGCCCAGGACATTGTCATCGGTACGGTGAGCGCCGGCAATTTCGCCACAGCGGGCGACGTGACGGTCACCAGCGCGCGCGCCGTGCGGATAGACAGCATCGCGACGTTGACCGGGGGCATTACGATCACGGCACCTGGCGCGGTTACCGGGCGGGCGCTTGGCGTGCCGGCGACGGATGGCCGCCCCGATCTGAATTTCGGGCGGATCACCCTGGCCGCCGCGCCAAATGCAACCGGTGCGATCGATGTCAATGCGGCGATGCCCGGCGGGCTCGTGCAGATTGCCAGCGCCGCCGGTGGTTCCATCGCGGTCAACTCGCTCGGCATTGTCGATATTCTGGGCGACGTTACAGCGAACGGCGATCTGTCCGTGCGGGGCAGCGCGCTCACGCTGGGCGCGGCGGGCGGCGTTACCCAGCGCGCAACAGGATCGGTGCGCTATGTATCGACGGCGGGGTCGATCACCGCTGGCACGGGCATGATGGTGATCGCCAATTCCGGCGACGTCGTGGAAAATGGCAGCTCGATCACAATCGACGCGACCGGCGGCAACATCGCCTTTGGGCCGACGACCACATTGTTGGGCGGGGCGAGCAATCGCCAGTCGAACATCGGAATCCGGCTGGGCACGGCAGGCAGCGCGCTGACATTGGGCACCGTGCGGGGCCGGACATTGTCGGGCATCGATGCTGCTGGCACGACATTTGGCGACCTGACGACAACGGGCGCGATCACGCTCGGCGACGTATCTGTGCGCAATGCGCTTAATGTGGGCACGACCGGCCTGCTGACCAGCGGACCGGTGTTCGTGACGGGCGCTGGCCAGTCGCTGTCGTTGCAAGCGACCAGCGGGATCACCGCGACCGGTACCTTGTCGTCGCAGGGCAATCTGTCGATCGACACCGACGGAAATCTGGGGTTCACGACGGCGGTGAGCAACGCAGGCAATGCCAGCGTGCGGGTGGGCGGCAACGCGGCGGGTAGCCTGCTTCAGGCATTTGGTTCGGTGAGTGAAATCGTGACCGGGGCCGACACGATTGCAACGACCCGCAGCGGCGCGGTGCCATTGTTCCCGGCGGACACGGTCGGCGGCGGCAACAGCGGCGGGCTTTACCCGGTGCCAAACCCCACGCCACCGGGCAGCACCCCGCCGTCCAACAGCAACCTGACGATTTCCGCTGGCTCGGTCACCAAATCGACGGTTAGCGCCGGGGGCGCGCTGAGCGTGACGGCAACCAGCGGACTCCTGCAAATCAGCAGCGCGACCGCGGGCACCACAGCGACGTTTGCGAAACAGGGGACGATCAACGACCTTCAACTCGCTACCGTCACCGCGGGTAACGCCGTTACGATCGGCAGCACCACCGATGCGCGGCTGGGCGTGATTACGAGCCAGACGGCTGCCGTGGCGGTAACGTCGACGGGGGCGACCACTGGGTTGATGCGAGGTACGGCGCTGGCCGACGGCCGGGCCGATGCCAATTTTGACTTTGCCGATCTGATCGCGGCGACCACCGTGAACGTCACCGCAGGCCCGCTCGCGCAGCTTGGCCGGGTCGATCACGGGGCGACATCCACGGCTGATGTGATCGCCGACCGGGTCGATGTACGTGCAGATTCGGTTGACCTGACCACGGCCACGGCACGCGCCACGGCGCTGACGATCACGGCGCGGATCGGCGACCTTCGCCTCGGCACCGGCACCGCGATGACGAGCATCGCGCTCGACAAGCAGGTTGCGGCATCGCCCACCGCGCCGACCGGCGTGTTGCGCGCCACATCGCTGACGGCGGGCACGTCGGTTGGCGTCATGTCACGCACCGATGCGCTACTCGGCACGGTAACATCGGGAACCGCCACCACCGTCAGCGCAGATCGGCTGGCATCGGTTACGGGCGCGGTATCCGCCGGGGGCAATTACGCGGTTACCGGTGCAAGTGTCGCGCTGGGCGATGATGCGGACGCGGAAATCCATAGCGCGGGGGGTGCGGTTGCGATCCGCTCCACCGGTGGCGCGATCACTGGCGGCGTTGGGCTGACGCTACGATCGAACAGCGGCGGCGCGGCTGACGCTGCAAACACGCGGGCGCTGACGATCGACGCCACTGGCGGCGCGATCAGCTTTGATATGGGCAGTAATGTGCAGGGCGGCACCCAGCGCCAGAGCCTGGTCGGGGTCGCGGCGCGCACCGCTGGTAGCTTGATGACGCTGGGCAATGTGTCAGCACGCGGCTTTACCGGCATCAACCCGGCGCTCACCACGCCGCTTACCAATGCAGGCGATATCTCGATCGGTACGCTGGGCACGACGGAGGCGATTGCGATCACCTCCACTGCCGGGTCGATCCGGCTTGGCGATGTGGCATCGACGGCGGGCGGCATCACGTTGACGGCCAGTGCGGCGGTTACCGGGCTGGCGCGCAGCGCGGCGGCGACCGACGGGCGGCTCGTGCCACTGTTCGACCGGGCGAACCTGACCGCAGCATCCGGCAATGATGTCGCGATCACCGCCGGTACGACGGCCCAGATCGGATCCGTGACTGCCGGGCGGAACATTACGGGCACCGCGCAGGCGATTGATGCCAGCAGTTTGACCGCGACGACGGGCTCGATCACGGGGACCGCGTCGGTTGGTGATCTGATTATCGGCACTGCCGCCGCTGGGACGACCGCGACGCTGACCAAAAATGGCGCGGCGAGCGGCGAATTGCAGATCGGCACGCTCACCAGTGGCAACGCCACCGGGTCAACCGGGGTCGCGACACTGACGTCCGCAACGGCGGCGCGGCTTGGGTCGATCACGTCACGGACCAGCGACATTATCGTCACGGCGGGTGGCCCCGTCACCGGCACCGCGCTGGCCAGTGCGGCAACCGATGGGCGGTTGGCGGCGGGCTTTGGCACGGCGAACCTGAATGCCGCAAATGACCTGCGGGTAACGGCCAGCTCGACCACGGCCCCCAATGGCGCCGCGCTACAGCTCGGCACGGTGTCGGCGGTGCGCTCGATCGCGCTGAATGCGGCCAATGCCGATCTGCTCGGCAGCGTGACGGCGCCTGATGTCACGATCACCTATGGTAGCGGCACGGGCGCATTGCGGCTTGGTACGAATGCCAATGGCACGGGCGGATTTGTGCTCGACCTGAACGAGATTAATCGCATCCAGGCGGCACGCGTTGTGTTTGACGCGGTGGGCAGGAATATCGCGGTCGGTGCCGTCGGGTTCAATGCCGGTATTGGCACCCAGCGGATCGACATTCGCTCCACGGCAGCGATCAGGCTCGACGGGCTGGTCACGCTGACGGGGGCGAACCGCACGCTGCGGATTGGTGATCTGGCTGCCACGCCGTCTGCCACCAGCAGCGTCTCGGTTTTCTCGACCGCCGGTGCCGGTGGCCGCATCAACCTGACCGACGGTGATCTTGTCCTGAATGCCGGGCGGGTCGCGGTGGGCCAGGATGTTGGGTTTATCAGTGAGCTGTCGACCCTGTCGGCGCAGGATGTCGCGACGCGGTATGTCGCCAATTCGAACTCGTCGCTCTATTCTGCACAGCTGGCGGGCGGGGTGCCCTATACCGCGTTCGATCTGATCATCGCGCGCAACCTTAGTGTGGCCTATACCGACTTTGCCCTGTTCCAGAACACCGGCTTCGGCACGCAAACATTGGGCGTGACGGTGGGTTCGCTCAGCGCACCGCGACTGTTGGGGCTGACGAGCACGGGCGCATCCGCTCAGAATGGCTTTGCGCTGTTCGGGTCGGTCAACGGCACGACGGGCTCGGCAAGCGCCTTGCTCGGCCCCTCGGCGATCGGCATCACCGGGCTCAATCTCGCCCAGTCGCGGATCAATGGCTGCCTGATCGCATCGGGCGGCGGCGGGTGCCTGATTTCAGCGATCTCGATCCCGACATCGACGGTGTTCGACGTGCGGGTATCAACCATCCTGCAAGCCGTCGATGATCTGGCGATCTCGTTCGATCCCTTGATCGGCACCAACAACGAATCGCTGTTCGCTGATCTGGGCACTGCCGACATCCTGACGGATGAAACGCAGGCCCCGCCGAAACCCGAAAATGATGCGCCCGAAGCCGACGAAGCCGCCACCGGCAAGAAGGACCAGTAATGAAGAACCAGTCGATTTTACGCCTCGCCCTGCGCGCGTTCACGATTGCCGGCCCATTGGCGACGGCGGGGTGTGCCACCACCCAGTCGAGCCTGCCAGACCGGTTCACGGCTGGTCGCGACAGCGATGGCAGCCGCTGTACGGCAATCCGCACCTGGAAAGGGGCAGGCGTCACCAGCCCGCAGGATATCGGCTATATCGTCAATTGCGGGGGCGTTGCCGCCAGCCGCGCACAAGCAATCGTCTCGGTCGTGCCAGTGGCGTCGCAGCCAAGCGTGGACAGCACCGGCTGCGGGGCTGCGGGCGCTGCTGAACTGCGCGGGGTTGGCGCGGTGGATGTGCGACGCTGCAACGATCCGGTGCTGAAGGCGTCGGCGGTTGTGGTCAGCTTTGCGCGCGGCGGCAAAAGCTATCGCGGGGCGGCGATTGCTTCTGCGCTTGGGCCGCTGGAAAATGCGCTGGCCGCCCTCGTCAACGGCACCGCGCCAAGCGATGACAGCGCCGGCAGCAGCGCGCAGATCAAGCTCGATGGGCTCGCTCCCGCACCGCAGGGCACGGTCAGCCTGGCAAGCACGATCGATCCCGCACTGGTGCTCCGCGAAGGCATTTCGCTGAACCGGCAGGGCCGTTATGTCGAGGCATCACGGCTGCTGAATGACGGCCTGAGCGGCACCGACGCGACAACGCGTCCCGAAGTGGCGGTCGACCTGCTGCTGGAAGCAGGGCTGGCCGATTCGAACATCCGCTTTGCCGATGCCGCAAAGGAACATTTCGATGCGGCGGCGGCGTTGCTTGATCGCAATGCGACAATGGCGGGGGCGGCATTTTTGCAGCGCAAGCGCGCCGCTTATGCTGCGCTCGATTCGCTCAACCGTCGTGATTATCAGGGTGCGCTGCGGGCCGCAGCGGCCACCCCGCGCGATGCCGTGGTCGATCCGAACCAGCCGCTGGAAAGCCCGGTGCTGCTGGCTGAACTCAACCGCACCGATCGCGCGAGCGACTCCGCACAGACCAGGCTGGCCGGCTCCATCGGCGGCTCCAAGACCGATCTGATTCAGAACGCGTCGTTGAACGCGCAATTGGGCTGGGCGCGCAGCGTAGCGTTGCTGGCGCAGAACCGGGGTGCCGATGCGGCAGAGGCCGCGCTCGCGGAGAGCACCGGCGTGCTCCAGGCGGTGCTCAACAGCAATATCGATCCCGCGCCGCTGACCTATTTGGTCGCGGTGGTGGAGCGCCAGGCCGGCCGGATTTCGGCGCGACGTGCCGAGGGGCTGACGGGGGAGGCGCGCGCGCAGGCCTATAAGCGGGCGATCGGCCAGTTTGATTGTGGCTTGTCGGCGTTGCTGGGGCAGGCAGCGCCCGATCCTGCCGCCTGTGCCGTGCAATTGAGCCAGGCGGGCCGCGCCCGGTTAGCGCGTGCCACCGGCGGCATCTCACCGGTAGCCGCCGAAACGCAGATCGAGCGCGCGGCGCTGCGTGTGGCGGCGGGTGCCGGGCTAAGTGAGACCGGCAAGGATTTTGCCGACGGTATCGATACGCTGATCAGTTCGGGCCGTGCTGGATCGCTGGCCCCGTCGGGACTGGAAACCTATCTCAATTTGCTCGCGGACAGCGACGACAAGGCCGCCAGCGGGGCCAATGTCGAGGCGTTTTTCCGCGCCGTCCAGGCCGTGGGCGAGCCAGGTATCGCGCGCCAGCTGTCGCAGCTCCAGTCGGTTGTCAGCGCGGATGCGGGCTCGGCCCCGTTGCTGCGCGAACGTGCCGACCTGAACCGCGAAATTCCCGCGCTCCGCTATCAGATCGAGGCACTGGGCAACAGCGATGCGAACAGCGCTGAGCGCCAGCAACTGACGAGCGTGCGTGATGCAAAGCTCAAGCGCCTTGAAGCGTTGAGCGAGCAGCTGGTGTCCAGCGGCAAGCTGAATGCAGTCGATGATACCCCGGTCACGATCGACAAGCTGCAGAAAACGCTGCTGGCGGACGAGGTGTATTTCAAGCTGATCGAGGTGCGCGGCTATTCTTACGGGATGGTTGTGTCGCACGATAAGGCGCGGATTTACCGGATCGACGCCAATCTTACGGCGCTGACAGCACTGGTAAACACAGTGCGCGCATCGATCCGCGAAAACGCGGCTGAACTGCCGGTGTTTGAAGTGGCCCGGTCGGCATCGCTGTTCCAGCTGATTGCCGGCCCTGACGATACCCGTAAGCAATTGCAGACCGCAAAGCAGATCGTGTTCGATCCGAGCGGGCCGATGAGCATTTTGCCGCTTGGCGTGCTGATCGCGGACCGCGAAAGCGTGATCAATTATCTGCAGAAAACGCGCCGGGTGCAGACGCGTGACGTGCTGAATGACTATAGCAAGCTCGGCTTCCTGGCGAAGCAAGCGGAGATTGCCACCGCGCTGTCGCCACGATCCTTCATCGATGTGCGTGGCCTGAAACAATCGGTGGCGACTCGCCCGTTCCTGGGTATCGGTGAACATTCGGCCCCGTCAGTGGCGCTTCCCGCCAATGCGCAGCTGCAGTTCGGGGCGAATTGTTATCTGAGCCGCACCGAACTGGTCGGCTTTTCGCAGGCCAATCCGCCGATCAGCGCCGCCAAGCTGACCGAGGCTGCCACGGCCTTTGGTGCGGTTGGCGCGCCGGAAATTACCGGGGCTGACTTTACCGATCTGGCACTCACCGGGCGGACTGATCTCGACCAGTTTCAAGTCGTGCATTTTGCGACCCACGGCCTGCCCCAGCGGCAATATGGCTGCGCCTCGATCCCGCCGTCGCTGCTGACGACCATTGGCGGTGAAGGTTCGGACGGCTTTCTCAGCTTTTCGGAAGTTGCCGGATTGAAGCTGAACGCCAACCTCGTCGTGTTGTCAGCCTGTGATACATCAGCGTCGACATCGCTGCAGAGCGGCCGTCGCGGTGGCCAGGAAGATACCGGACGTGCGCTGGACGGGCTGGTCCGCGCTTTCCTTGCCGCCAATGCCCGTGCCGTTGTGGCGACCTATTGGGAAGTGTCGGGCGAGGGAGAGACCGATCAATTGTTCCGCGCCTTCTATGCCAATGGGCGGACGAAATCGATTGGCGGCGCATTGCAGGCTGCGCAGACGACGCTGATCGATCAGCCGCGCTATAGCCATCCCTATTATTGGGGTGCCTATTTCATGGTGGGCGATGAGAGCAAGACGATGCTGTCAGGCGGCGAAAAGCTGGCCTCACGGTAATGCACGGCCAACCCGGCATGGCGTCGCGTGGCCAAGACTGAGCGCCCCACCGAAGGCGGTGCTGCGTTGTTCAGACGATTGCTGGCCGGGGTGATGCTGGTGCTGCTGGCCGGCGGCATTGGGGCTGTGAGCATCTTTGGTGGGCTGGCGGTGGCACCAATTCTGGTCGAGCCGCTGGCAGGCAGCGATCCCACGCCGCCGATGCTGGCGAGCCTTTACACGTTGTTGATCTTCGCGCCGATCGCGATTGCCGCCGTGGCGGCCGCGCGGTTGGTGCCGGGCGGCGTGATCAGCACCGGGCGCAAGCCGCTGGGCTGGATGCTGACGGGCATCGCCATTGGCGGCTGCGGGCTTGTTCTGTCCGCCAGCCTTGCCGGTTTTTCACAAACGATTGGGCAGGGCGAATTGCCCCCCGGTCCGGCGCTGCTGCTGCTGGCCGGGGCGACGGTGACGTTGCTGCAGGCTGGGGCAGAGGAGTTGCTGTTGCGCGGCTTTCTGCAACCGTCCCTGGCGCGCCACTGGGGCCAATGGGCGGCGCTGGTTGCGGCATCTTTGGTGTTCATGGCGCTGCATCTGGTGGGCGAACCGCGCGGCGCGATTGAGATCGTCAATCTGTTCCTTGCCGGTGGATTGTTTGGCATACTCGCGCTGCGCACGGGCGGCGTGGTTGCGCCCATTGCGGCGCACTGGGCATGGAATTGCGCCGAAACGCTGGTGTTTGGCCTGTCGCCCAACCCGGGCGTGGGCGAATTTGGGTCGCTGATCGATCTCGACATGCGCGGCGCGGCGATATGGGGCGGGTCTGCCGCTGGACTAAACGGCAGCATCGCGACGTCGCTGGTATTGATCGCCCTCATACTGCCGCTGCTGCTATGGCGACCCGCGCCCATCGCGCCGCCCGCCATTGACGGTGCAGCACGCCATTAAACCTTATGCCGCCTTGATGTGTCGCCCGATGCAAGGGGGGGATGCGCCGGTGGGGATGCAGCCGCCGGGCGCAGCCCATGCGCGCCCGGACCCGGAATTGGCGGTGCGCGCCCCGGTAAAACCACGCATAAAGCCGCTTCCGGACTCATCGAAGCTGTGCTTTAACAGGATCAATCGTAGCGCAGGGGGAGGCGGTCGATGGCTCACCTAGGCCGGGTTACGTCGCGTGGGGGCCAGTATTTCCGTCCTCGATATCTCGAACACCATAAACGGGCCAGCAACGGCGCGCTAAACATGCGTATGCGTTTCGTCGACAGCGACACCATGCGTGCATCCGTGGCTCCGCGTGGCAGGGTGACGACCAACGCCAGCCACATCGCTATGGCGGGACTAGGGGCGCGTGATGAGTGATCCCGACGACAATGGCATCGATGCCAACCGGACGGTGTTTCGGCCATCGCCGCTGCAACAACGCGGGGCGGCCCAGCCTGCCACTGATCGAGCCGCAACGCAGCTTGAATGGGGTGCGCCGCGCGCCGAGGCGGCAGCGCCAGCATGGGGTGCTCCCAATGACGCAGCGTCGCCGTTCGCCGATGCGCCTTCGCCCCCCAGCCGGTTGCGCAATGACGATGTGCCAGCGCCCGCCGCCAAGCAGATCGTCACCAACCGGCTGGTTGCCGCCGCAGCACCGGTGCTCGCGCTCACCGCCGGGGTGCGCACGGGACGGGTACGCATTGCCATTCCCGATCTGCACCGTCAGGTCACCAGCGCTATCGCTGAGTTTGAGCGCGCGATAACGCCAGACGTTGCCGAGGCCGCCCGCAACCACGCGCTATATGCGCTGTGCCTGACGATTGACGATATCGTTCAGAACCTGCCCGGCATCGGCACGGACGAGGCCGAATGGGCGAAACGATCCATGGTCGTCACCTTTCTGAAGGACAACATCGGCGAATCCCGGTTCTGGGAGCAGGCGCGCAGTCTTGTCGCCAATGCCGCCCAGAACGCCGAGTTGATCGAATTTTATCATGCCTGCCTGGCCGCCGGGCTTGAGGGGAAATATCGCGGCGCGCCCAACGGCGCGCGCGGCCTGGCGGATGAGATGAAGGCGCTGTTTTCGGCGCTTGAGCACCCGCGTGGCCTGTCCACCGTCCATTTGGTCGATCGCTGGCGCGGCGAGCACGCCCCGCTGCGCAAAGTGGGTTTCTGGAGCTATGTGCTGCTGGCCGGTGCGGTAACGGCGGTGGTGCTGATGGCGATCTATATCGCGCTGCGGCTTTCGCTCATGACATCGGGCGAGCCGACCAGCGCTGCGCTGGCCGCGCTCAGCCCGAACAAGGCCCTGCGACTGGCGCGCGCCGCGACGCCCCCGCCTGATGCGGCGCCAAGCGATGTTTTCCTGCGGTTGAAGAGCTTCCTTGAAAATGAAGTGAAGGAGGGGCTGGTCGTGGTGGAGCAGGATGGCTCCAGCGTGCGGGTGCGCACCACGATTGGGTCGCTATTCCAATCAGGATCGGATCAGCTGATGCCGAACCGGGACGGTTTGTTCCTGGCGATCGGCACGGCGGCGGACCAGGAAAACGGGCCCATCACGGTGGAAGGGCATGCGGACGGCAATCTGGGTTCGAGCTTGAGCTTTCCTGATAATGTTGCGCTGTCAAAAGCGCGGGCGGATACTGTCGCCGCGCTGATCCGCCAGCAGCTATCTGAGCCTGCGCGGGTGACGACCAAGGGCTTTGGCGATACCCGCCCGATCGCGTCCAACTATACCGATGCGGGCAAGGCCGAAAACCGGCGTGTCGAAATTGTCATCCCACGGACCAACTAGAAGGATCGGCGGGCAATGCAGCGCATTCTGACGAATTGGTGGTTCGTATCGATCAGCACCGCGGTGCTCGCCATCCTGTTTTTGTGCGTCGGGCTGCCGACATTTGTGGGGGCGTTGCGGCCAGTGTGGCTGCGGATGTTGATCGGCCTGGGCATTGCCCTGCTATGGGCGGCGTTGTGGTTCCTGCGCCGTCGGAAAGGGGGACGCGCATCAGCGGCGATTGCGGCCGAATTGTCGGCGAGTAGCGATGGGGATGCCGAAACCGCCGCGCTGTCCAACAGCATGGCCGAAGCGCTCAAAACGCTGCAGACCGCCAATGGCGGCCAGCGCCGCGACTATCTGTACAGCCGCCCCTGGTATGTCATCATCGGCCCGCCGGGTGCTGGCAAGACCACTGCGTTGGTCAATTCCGGGCTGCGCTTCCCCTATTCGATTTACACGCTGTTGGGGGTTGGCGGTACCCGCAACCTGGAATTCATGTTCGCCGATGAAGCGGTGATGGTCGATACGGCGGGCCGCTATACCAGCCAGGATTCGGACGCGGCGGTTGATGCGCGCGGCTGGGACGGGTTTTTGTCGCTGCTGCGCCGCCACCGCCCGCTGCAGCCAATCAACGGGATTATTGTCGCGATCGGCGTGGACGAACTGGTGGCAGGCGACCGCCAGTCGATCGATCTGCACGCCACCACCGTGCGGCGGCGGCTGGCCGAAGTGCGGCGCACGCTGGAAATCGACGTGCCGGTCTATGTGCTGATCACCAAGGCGGATCTCCTGTCGGGCTTTGTCGAATATTATGACGATCTGGATGTGGAGGGGCGACGTGCGGTGCTGGGGCATACCCTGCCGTTCAGCCGCCAGCGTCCTGAAAGTGCCGTTATCGCTGATGCGTTCGACACCATGGCACGCGCCATTGAGCAGCGCCGCGCCACTCGCCTGGCCAATGAACCCGACGCGACCCGCCGCGCGCTGATTTTGGGCTTTCCGGGGCAGATCAACCGACTCCGCGCGCGGTTGGTTCGTTTTCTGGACGGCGTGTTCGTGGCGGGTGATGCGCCCGGCGGTACGCTGCGCGGCTTTTACCTGACCAGCGGCGTCCAGCAGGGCACGCCGCTGGACCGGATGGTGTCGACGATGGCCGATGCCTATGATCAGCCCCATCAGGAAGCGGCGGGCACCGGGCGCGCCTATTTCCTCAACCGGTTGCTGGCGCAGGTGACATTCCCCGAAGCGGGACTGGTGATGCTGAACCCGCAGGCCCGGCTGCGCCAGCGGGCGCAGCTGATTGGGGCGATTGCGGGGATCGGCGTGGTCGCGGCGCTCATCGTGCTGGCGTGGACCAGCAGCTTTGTTGGCAATCGCAATTTCCAGTCGGCCTTGGTCGAAAAGGCGCAGGCGGCCGAGCGCGTTCAAAAGGAAAGCGGCATCAACCTGATCCAGGTGCGTGAGCGCGACCCCGGGCTGGACAAGACGCTGGGCCTGTTGCGGGCGCTGCGCACCTTGCCGCAGGGTTATGCTGATCGGCAGGCGGGCGGCGCACCGCTGACGATGCGTTTCGGGTTGTTCGAATCGGCCCTGTCTGCGCGCGCGGAAGAAGCCTATCGGCGCGGGCTGCGCCGGGTCATGCTGCCACGCCTGTTGCTGGCGCTGGAAAGCGAAATGCGCAGCAAGCTGGCCAATGGGCAGCCCGTGAATGAGCCGCTGAACGCCTATCTGATGCTGGGCGGTCAGGATCCCGTTGACAAAAAGGCAGTGCGCAGCTGGGCGCTTGCGCATTGGGCCAATGTGCAGTTTCCAGGCACGGATAACGCGGTGATGCGCAAGGAACTGGCCGAGCATCTCGATGCACTGCTGGAGGATGACGACTTGACGGTGGATTGGCCCAAGCGCCAGGCCCCGATCGACGGGGCGTTGATCGACGCCGCGCGCGAAGCCTCCCCTGATCTGTCGCTCGTTGATCGCCCCGATCCTTTTGTTGCAGCAAAGCTGCGCGGATGACGGGGAACATCGCCCTGCTCGGCCTTATCCAACCTTCAAGCTGGGCGTGTTGCTGCCCGGTGAAGCTGTGACGGCGATGGTGTTCGGCAAGCTTCCCGCGCACGGCGATTTCGTGGCGCGGGGAATCGCGCCTGATGTCCAGGCCGAGATTGACGGCTGGCTCGCGCAGGAAATGGCGCGGGCGCGGACAGTGCACGGCGCGGCGTTTGAGCGGCTTTTCGATCACGCGCCGGTGTGGCGGTTCGCCTGGGCGCAGGGCGCATCGGGCTGGTCGGGTGCAATGTCCCCCTCCACGGACCGGATTGGTCGCCGCTATCCCGTGATCGCGGGGGTTGTCGCGGGTGACAATCAGGCTGCGTTGGCGTGCGAGGATCAGCTTTATGCGGCGCTCGTGGAGCAGTGGAGCGTCGATACGCTGCATGATGCGATCAAGGCGATACCGACGGATTCCGCCAATGCGCCTGTCAGCTCGCGGTGGTGGACCGAGGGCAATGATGATTTCGCGCCCGCATCGCTCGACGGTGATCGACCGGCTGACCTGATCGCGACGATGCTGACGCCACGGGGAGAGCGGGAATGGGCCTGATGCTGCGCTTTGAGAGCGAGGGGCGATCCGACACGGGCCGCGTGCGCGACCATAATGAGGACAGCCTGCTGTGCCGGCCCAAAGACGGGCTGTGGGTGGTGGCCGACGGGATGGGCGGCCATGAACGTGGCGAATGGGCATCCGCCGTGGTCACGGAGGCCATCGCCGCCGTTCAATTCGGCGCGGACGACGATTTTGACAAGCGGCTCGCGCTGGTATCGGGCGCGATCCATGCCGCAAACCGGCGCATCTATACCGAGGGAACGGTCCGTAAGGCCAGGTTTGGCACGACGGTGGTTGCGCTGCTGCTTCATGCCGGGCGGTTCGGCGTGCTGTGGGCGGGGGACAGCCGAGCCTATGTGCTGCGGCACGGTGTGCTCCACCAGCTCACGATCGATCATACCGAGGTGCAGCGGCTGCTCGATCTGGGGCTGTTGCAGCCGGGCGAGGCGCATAGCCACCCGATGGGGCATTTGCTGGCGCGCGCGATTGGGGTGATGGAAACGGTGTCGATTGATGCGATTACCGATGACGTGCTGACGGGCGATCGCTATCTGCTGTGCAGCGACGGGCTGAGTGGGGTGATCAAGCCCGCAGAGCTGCAGACGCTGCTGGGCACAGGCTCCATCACCAGCGTTGCCGATCGGCTGATCGAGCGGACACTGGCGGGCGGTGCACCGGATAATGTTACCATCGCGCTGGTCGATGCGCGCGAGGCGACACGGTTGACGATCGGCGAACCGGCGGGATCCTTGCGATGAGCGAACATGAAAAGCCCGGGGACGATGAGCCGCGCACGATCTTCAGCCCCGGACCGGGCGCGGCAGCCCCGGGCGCGCCGCCTGCCGCCGATGCGGGCGGCACAGGGGATGCTGTGGCGGATGATCAGCCAGCCTGGGGCGCACCGCGCATATCCACCCCGCCCGTCGAGGCGGTAGCGGCACCGACACCCGAACCGGCCCCAGAGCCCGCCCCAGAACCCGCAGCAGCAATGGACGCCACGCCGGCCCCCGACGGGTTGATCGGTGCCGATCGCACCTTCATCCCGCGCGCGCCGCGCGGTGATGGCCGGTCGATTGCAGTCGGCGATGTGTTGAACAGCATCTTCGAGGTGAAGCGCTTCATCGCCCGCGGTGGCATGGGCGAAGTGTTTGAAGGCATCAACGTTTCCTCTGATGAGCGCGTCGCGATCAAGGTGATGCTGCCCTCGCTTGCCGCCGATCCCAACGTGCAGGCGATGTTCCGCAAGGAAGCCAAGACGCTGACGCGGCTGGCCCATCCGGCGCTGGTGCAATACCGGGTGCTGGCGCAGGAGCCGCAGCTTGGTGTGCTGTATATCGTCACCGAATATATCGATGGCACCAACCTGTCCGACATCCTCGGTCAGATAAAGGTATCGGCCAGCGAATTGCGCGGCCTTGCGCGGCGGCTGGCCAACGGGCTGAAGGCGGCACACGCGCTTGATGCCATCCACCGCGACATTTCACCGGACAATGTGCTGCTGGAAGGTGGCAAGCTGGATCAGGCAAAGATCATCGATTTCGGGATCGCCAAGGATCTTGATGTCACCGCCAAGACGATTGTCGGCGATGGTTTTGCCGGCAAGCTCAACTATGTCGCTCCCGAGCAGCTGGGCGATTTCGGGCGCGAGGTCGGCCCGTGGAGCGATGTGTACAGCCTTGGCCTGGTGTTGCTTGCGGTGTCGCAAGGGCGCGATACCGATATGGGGGCGACGCTGGTGGACGCCGTTGATCGTCGCCGCGCGGGGCCTGATTTGTCGCCGGTGCCCGGCGATATGCGCCCGGTGATTGCCGCGATGCTGGTGCCTGATCCAGCCAAACGGCTGCGATCGATGGATGCGGTGATCGAGGCGCTTGATCGCAGCGTTGGCGCGCCACCTGCAACCCCGTCCCCCCCGCCAGCGCCGCCGCCGGCTGCCAGCAAACCCAAAGCTGCCAGCGCCGCGCGCGCAGACGGGGGCGGCAACCAGATGAAGCTGATTATCGGCGGCGTGGCGGCATTGGTGGTGCTGGCCGTCGCGGCGTGGCTGGCCCTGGGTGGGCTGGGCGGGCGTGGCTCATCAAGCGATGTTGCGGGGGCTGATGGGGCGCTGGCGACGACGGCACCGGCAGCGCTTGCGGCGGCATTGCCGGGCATTCCCTGCGCCTGGATTGATGTCGCCGATCTGAAGCCTGACGGCGCTGATGTCGATGTTATAATGCGCGGCGCGGCCCGTGATCCGGCAAGCGCGCAGGGTGTTATCTCTCGAGCGTTGTCTGACGTTGGCATTTCGCCGAAATCGATCGATTTCAAGGATGTTGCGCTGGCCCCCGCCGACATGTGCATGGCGCTTGACGCGCTCCGCCCCTTTCGCGACCCTAACGCAGAGGTGCTGACCGTCGATCAACCCAAGTTCGAACTCGCCATGGACCCGGCTCAAGGCAAAATCGTCGCAGACCCGATGATCACCATAGATCTCGGCAGTGGCGCGAGTGAAATTGCGATCTTCGGTATGAAACCGACCGGTGAGATCGACACGATCAACGGGTTAGTAAACCGCGCGGCGTTGGACAAGTTGGCCTCGAGCTACCCGGATGTTTTTCAACGCGTTGATAATAGCTATCGCGCAAAGCTCGGCACAGACCATGCCGGCTTATCCGGCATCCTGCGTGTGGAATCGCGTGCCGCGCTAAGCGCTGAAGACACCACGCTGCTGACGCTGAAACCCGCCGAGCGCGGGGCCGACTGGACAGCGAAGATCGCAGCAGCCGCAAAGGCCGGCGACTGGCACATCGACATGGTCTGGTATCGCACAGTCGATGAGATTCCGGGGTAAGCCGGGCGGTTTTTGCGCTGTCGGGACGGGGTAGTAGACTCGTAAGTGCGGAGCCACAGGCGCTGTTGGGCGAGTTTGACGATGGCGAGGATGCCGTCAGCGAGTTCGCCGTAACGGGTGCCGATGCGGCGGAAGTGGTTGAGTTTGCTAAAGAAGCGCTCGACCTGATGGCGCTTGCGACAGAGCATCGTTGAGAAGCAGCGTCGCCACTTGCGGTTCGACTTGGCCGGGATGTTTGGCACTGCTCCTTCTGCTTCGATCAGGTCGCGTATGGCGTTGCCGTCGCAGCCTGTTGGTGCGCGCGGACAGAACTGCTGTCGATCATCCGGATGTCGCCGTCATATGCCTGGGTGATCGCGTCTATCCGCCGGTCCCATACGCCCGCTTTTCGCCAGCGCACGAGGGCTCTCCTGGGCGAAGTCGAAGGGCGATTGTAGCAGCTCGTCCTCGGTTCATAGCGCTCAGGTAGGTCGCGCCGGGCGTACCGGACCGCAGCACCCAGAAAATGCTGTTCAGCACCCGCAGGTCATCGACGCGCGGCACTCCGCTTGGTTTGTTCGGCAACAACGGCGCGATCCCGCGCCACTCGACATCGGTCAAATCAGAGCGGCTCATGCCGCAACGCTGGATCATGCCATCGCCGCCTTGAGAATCCCGTTTATGGGTTCAAGGCCTAGATTCCCACCACTAGCGCCCTGATCGGCTGCCAGGGGGTGAGGTCAACGTACCCGCTGATCGAAGAGTGAACGACAGCGTTCAGAGAGAACCAGCAATTTAAGCAGGCTACTTGCTTCATCTTCATAAACTTACATCGGCAGGTCGGCTGTCGGCATTGACATAATGGGCTGAAAATTCAGTCTGTTTCAGACGATATCGATCAACTGCAGTAACCGACTTGCAAAGCACAGAACACATTATCGATATCAAATAGCAACTCCGTAGTTGATATTTTATCGTGAAGAGCGGTATCGTGAGTCACCGGTAAAACAAAACATCAGCGACTCGATCATGAGTCGACTAATCGTGACAGGGGAATCGCATGAAAAAGATTTGTTTCGGTATTGTTGCAGCAGCCGCCTTTTTCGTGGCTGCTCCTGCTTGTGCCCAAGATGCACCGGATTCGGCGTCTGATACGACGATCGAAGGTAACACAAACATCAATGCAAGTGCCAAGAACACTGCTACATCAGCCTTAGGCAATGGTGCGACGGCAAGAACTGACATTGGCACGATCAGTGGATCAAAGATCAAGGGAAATACCACGATCAATGCCGCCGCTGAAAACACGCTGACGCTGGCAGGTGGCACGGACTCCACCGCCGTTACGGAAGTTGGCGCGATCAATGGTGCCCAGATCACCGGCAACACCACCATCAACGCGACCACTGAAAACACGGCGACCATCGCTGCGGGCAAGGGTGCCTGTGCATCGACGCGGGTCGGCGCGATCGGCAAGAACCCGTGCAAGAAATAATGCGCGACGGTGGCCGGGCGGGGGTGATCTATGTCGCCCCCGCCGCGATGGTTGTTTGTCTGGCCATGATGGCCATGATGGCGATGCCGGCCAGTGCCCAGCAGCTCGGCAAGCGCAAAGCTGCGCCACCATCGGCTGAATCGAAGGTGTCGCGCATTGTTGCGCGGGCAGAGCTTCAGGCCAAGCAGCAGGGGGGTAGCTCGCTGAAGAGCGAACAGCTGACGGCAACGAAAAGCTGTGGAAATGTTCAGGTCGGTGGCACCCAGGCTGCCACTGATCAGCCGCGGCCCACGTCGTTGTTGCAGAACCAGACATTGCGAAACGAAAACGTCACTGTGGCGCGAGACACGGTGAACATCTGTCGTTGATGGCGCACGTCCCCGCTTGGCAAAAGGGGCGTATGGGGAGGGGTGTTGGGTTGCCGTTGCTAGTCACAAGCCACCCCGGCTGGATGCGATCTATTATCGCCGTGCTGATTGTGCTGCACTTGGCGCTACTGCCGATTATTGAGCAGTCGGCACGAGCGCAAACGGGCAGGCGGGATCCGCGCCGTGCCGCCGTTGCCGCCGGACCAAGCGTCCGCGCCACGCGCACGGTGACCAGTTTTGCCGACGCGCTCAGCTGCATGGACGCGTTGCTGCTACAATATGGCAAGCGCGATATCGCCATCATCAGCGATGGCGTGCCGGACGCAACCGAGACCCTGAAGGTCGGAACGCGCGACATGGTGATCTCTGCGCTCGACGCGATGTCGCTGCGCAGCGGTGCGTTCAAATATGTCGATGCTGATCTCGAGGACAAGAATACCGCGTTGATGCAAAGCGCGGTTAATGGGTCAATCCAGCCAGCTGATTATTACATCAAGGGGTCCATCAGCCAGATCGATCAGGACGTCATATCCGGCGGTAAAAAGGCCGGTGTCGCGTTCGAATTTCTGTCGGTTGGCGTGGCCAAGGATCGCTCGATATCGAACATCGCGATCGAGCTTGGCATGTATAATGTTCGGGAACGGACGTTGATCCGCGGTGTGCGGACACAAAATACCATGCAATTGGTGCGATCTGGTTCCAGTGCTGATGTCGGCGGGCTTTTGCCCTTTGCATCGGTATTGTTCGAAGTGCGGCAGGATAAGGTGCAGGGATCGCATCAGACGGTGCGGACGCTGATTGAGCTGAGCCTAATCGAACTGATCGGCAAATTCACCAAGGTGCCGTATTGGCGATGCCTGTCATTGCCGACCAGTGATCCAGCTGCACGCCATAGCGCGGAGGAATATTTCTCGCGGATGCGCCCCGACGAGCAAATCAGCGCCGCCCAGACGGCATTGTCGAGCGTACCCAGCGGCGAGCCCCTGTTCCGCGGCCCGATCGATGGCCAGATGTCGCCAGCGCTCGCCGCCGCGATCACCCGCTACCGGGTGGAAAACAACCTTGCCGTCAGCCCCAATGTCGATTTCGAGTTGTATTTCAGCTTTCTGGCGAAGGAACTCGTCGCCGATGGCGACCGGGCCGGATCAAAGGGCAACAGACAACCGCTGCTCGCCGCCGCGCCGCTCGATACGGGGCTGACTTTCAAGATGGACACCGACGATGTCATCGACGTTGGCAGCAATCTGCGCGTGAACCTCACACCGTCAAAGGACAGTTATTTTTATTGCTATATCGGCGGCAAAACCGATCCGCTGGCCTATCGAATTTATCCCAGCGCCACGACGGGTGAGCAACCCCTTACCCTGGCGGGAACCACGCTGCGCATCCCCGATGACGACAGCGAGTTTTCCATCCAGATGAGCGACGTTGGCGTCGACCGGGTGGCCTGCATCGCGCGCGAGGCACGCTATGATGCGCCACCGGCATCCGTTTCCGGCCCGGCGCTGTCGCCGATCAAGGGATATCGGTCCCTGTCCGGGCTCGATCTGGTGATCAACGATCATCAGAAGCGCGACAAATATGGCCTGATCTCAACCGTGCAAATCCGCGAAATCACCGTCCGGCAACGGGCAGAATCCCGGTGATACGGCTGATGGCCGCGGCGCTGGCGATTGCGATCGTCCTGTTTGAGACGCCGGCAGCGTTTGCCCAGGATGCGCCGGATACGGTTGTCGAAACGACGGTGATCGTCGACGATAAGGTGGTGGTGCAGACCAACGGTCCCGCCGCCACGTCTGGCCTGGTCGTTGATCCTGTTGTTGAAGCCGAAGCCGAACGGATCCGCCGGGACGCAGTCGAAAATCTGCAAGTCGGACGGATGCCCAATATCCAGCCGGTGGTTCAACCAAAAATCACCGTCGTCAGCGTCGATTCAGTAACAGTTGATCGTCCTAATACGCCCGATAGTGAAGCCTGTGTGACGATCGGCAAGGTCGGCACGCGGCGCGGGTGCCGACCGCCGCGATGAACCGGCGGGATGCCCTGGCCAGCATTGCCGTGCTGCTGGCAACGCTATCAGCCGCCCCAGCGGCAGCGCTGCCGCCCGACGAGCAGGCTGCATTGCTCGCGGCTGCTGTAAGGGTCAAGCAATTGGCCTGCGCATCAATCGGTGCGCTGCGTGGCTCGGGCCTAGTGACCGAAACGGCCATGATGGCGCTGGCGCTGCCCGGCGGCGTGGCTGCCGACGATGCTTTCAGCCTGTTTTTCGCCGGATCGCAGATCATGCTAGGCAATGTGGCCAGTGCGGCACCGATTGTCGGTTTCTACAATCCGATCGTCGATGGCTGGTGGCTCAGCCAATGGCAGGGGAGTGCCGCCATCAGTGCGGCCACATTGCAGGCAGCGCCGCTGTTCATCCCCGTTGCCGGGCGCGCGCCGTGGCAGTTGCTGGTCGATTCGCGCGGACAGAAGCGGACGATGATCGAGTCGCTCCGCCGCGCTGCGCTTGATGCACGCGATGATCTGCGATCGGAAGTGGCGTTGCAGGGCGCCACCGGGCCCCGGGGCTTTGTGCGCGCCGCCGCTGGCCCGGGCTTTCCCGATTTCATGTCGCGAACTGCCCGGGTCGCGGCGCAGATTGATGCGTTCGGGCAGGATGAAGCCGCCTTTGCAGCCTATGGTGCGGTGTCGACGGCGCTCACTGCGAACGAACCGACGCCGCCCGCCATCCTGTCGGCGCAGGCGCGCCAGGCATTTGGGTCGATAGCGGTTGCGCCGCTGGCGGATCGTATCGGCCTGTTGCCGGTTGCCGCAATTCGTGCGGGGGACAGCTGGCTCGTGGCCGCCGCTGCGCCCACATCGCCCCGCGCGCTGGTGCTGATGGCGATCGCCGGCGATCGCAGCGAGCCCGTCTATCGCCTGACGGCGCTTGGCACCGGAGCGTTCGGGCGTTGACGCTGCGAGGACAGGCCCTTTTTGCCGGCGTAATCGCGGCACTGATGACAGTGTCGGTCGCGCAGGCGCAATCCACCTCCACCGTGGGAAAGGCCCGTGCCGACGCGCTTGATCAATTCATGGAATCAATGCGTCGCCTAGTGCGGTCGCCAGCCGCGACAGGCACGAGTGCCGACAGGGCAACCGACTCGGCTTGGCTGACGGTGGAGAGCGAATGGGCCGCCGCCGCGCCGTCACCGGCCAATGCCTCCCAAACCGGTCTAGCGGCTACCGGTGTGCGCGCCAGCAGCAATACCGCCTCGTTGTCCACAAGTGCGGCCAGCCGCAGCCGGACATCGCGCAGCGCATCCTCGCCCGGGCGTGGCGGGCCGAGCGGTGGCGGACCAACCGGCGGGGTGCGGATCGGGTCGACAACCGTCAACGCATCGGCTGACAACATTGCGACGACCGCGAATGGCGGCACCGCCGCGACCAATATCGGCACCCGGGGCGGCGGCACGGGGAGCGCCCGGATCGATGCGAGCGCGAAAAACGTCGTGACGATATCGAATGCGGGCAATGCCGAAACGAATATCGGCGCGCGCGACAGCGGGGGTGGCAACACCAGCGTTTCAGCCAAAAACACGATCACTGAATCAACCGGCGTCAGATCGCAGACTAACATCGGGACCGAGGGTGGCGTGGTCAGCACCGGATTGACCTATAATCAGGGCGGTACATTATCCATCAATGCCAGTGGCACGAAGCGTAACGGACTGACATGCATCGAGATATTTCGCCAGACCTGCATCATCCACATCTATATCCGCCCCAAGAAAAAGCCCTGCTTCCCCGGTTATTTCACTGAATTCAGGCGGTGCCTGCTCCCGTCTGACCTGCGGCACAAGATCGTCAAATAGCGCACACCGGCACGCTGGCGGGAATGGCCAGCTCGAAGTGGCTGCCGGGCAAGCCCCTATGCCACGCCACCCGGCGCCACTTTGCTTTGACATTGCCTGTCGCTGGCATGAAAAAAAGAGAATGATCGCATCACCCGGCTGCTGAGGTGCAGGCCCAGGCGCATGCGTTGATCGGAGCGTGGCTGTTTGGCCGCCGTGACCCTGCACTGATGATGGCAGGGGCGATTGGGGGGGGGCGGCGCCTGAGATCACGATGTTCGTGATCGTGGCGGCGCTTGAAGACCAGTTCGGCTTCGATCGCGATAGAATATAGCTGGGCACGGTGCCCGTCAGCGTTTGACCTTCTCGAACAGGTCGATGAGTTCGCTGAACTTCGCGCGCTGCTCGGTTGCGTCGCCCGATGCGATCGCCTCTGCCACACAGCATGCTGCGTGATCCTTCAGGATTTCGCTCTCTGCCTTTACCAACGCCGCCTTCACGGCTTGCACCTGATGCAGAATGTCGATGCAATAGCGATCCTCCGATACCATCTGCGCGACTCCGCGCACTTGCCCCTCGATCCGTTTCAGGCGGTTGACGATGTCGCCCTTGTGCTTTCCCATCGTGCGCAGTCCCCGGCTTGAATACCCATGGGGGGTATAGTATCAGGCGCCGGAAGGATCGGCAACATCATGAAGCGTGACATCTCTCGGCGAAGCGTCCTTGGCAGTCTTGGACTTGGGGCATCACTGCTCGCCACACCGGCATGGGCGCTTGGCCAGAATATGCATGCCGGGCACGGGGGACACGGGAGACTTGGCGGCGGGGGCGGGGGCAAGAAGCTGATCCCGGCGGGTTTCGATGAAGTGTCTGGCGATGTGATCAATCTCAGCATCGGTGCCGGCCACCGGATCATCGAGGGGCGGCGTGGCCCCGGCGTTGCGGTGAACGGCAGCGTGCCGGGTCCGCTGATCCGGCTGAGGGAAGGGCAAAATGTCCGCCTGAACGTCATCAACACGCTTGATGTGGATAGCTCGGTTCACTGGCACGGGCTGTTGGTGCCGTTCCAATATGATGGCGTTCCGGGCATTAGTTTTCCCGGCATTTCCCCCGGCCAGACATTTGCTTACGAATTTGCGGTCCGGCAATCCGGCACCTATTGGTATCACAGCCATTCCGGGCTGCAGGAGCAATCCGGGCACTATGGGCCGATGATCATCGAGCCGCGTGGCGGAGACAAGGTCCGCGTCGACCGCGACTATATCCTGCTGCTCAGCGAATTCACCACGCTCGACCCGCATTTTATCATGAAACGGCTGCGCACTGGCGGGGGCTATTTCAACTATCGCCAGAACACGCTGACCGATGACTATCCGATGTCAGCCGAGGAACGGCGGATGTGGGGCAAAATGCGGATGATGCCCACCGATATCGCGGATATTGGCGCGCCCACCTATCGTTTCCTCGCCAACGGGCGCGGGCCGTCTGAGGGGATGGAGTATCTGTTTCGCCCGGGTGAACGGGTGCGGCTGCGCATCATCAACGGATCGTCGCAAAGTTTTTTCAATGTCCGCATTCCCGGCCTGTCGATGACGGTGGTGGCAAGTGATGGTCAGGCGGTGCGCCCGGTTGAGGTTGATGAATTCCAGATCGGCACGGCCGAAACCTATGACGTGATTGTCGAGCCCGGCGCCGGCGTGGGCGCGACGGCGGCCTATAGCATCGTCGCGGAATCGATGGAGCGCTCGGGCATGGCGCTGGCGACGCTGGCCAGCGCGCCGGGCGCGCGCGCAGCCGTGCCTGCGCTGCGGGCACCGCCCGTTCTCACCATGGGTGACATGGGGATGAATCACGGCGGTAGTATGAATAACGGCGCAATGGACCATGGCGCAATGGACCATGGCGCAATGGACCATGGCGCAATGGACCATGGCAGGGCGCCTTCGGCCAAAGCCAGTCCGGATATGGCGATGAGCATGGACGGCATGAAGATGCGCGATACCACGCTGTTGCCACCCGATGTCGCGATCGGGCCGGGCATCGACATGGTATCGATGGCACCGGTCGATAAAATGGACGATCCGGGCCTGGGGTTGCGCGACGTGCAGCACCGGGTTTTGAACTACGCCATGCTGGCCGCGCGCGATCCGCATACCGAGGTGCGCGAGCCTTCGCGGCTGCTGGAGCTTCATCTGACCGGCAATATGGAACGCTATATGTGGTCGTTTGACGGGCGCATGTATTCGGCGGTCAGCGATATCCCCATTCGTTTCGCCTGGAACGAACGCGTCCGGGTAAAGCTCATCAACAATACGATGATGGCGCATCCCATCCATCTGCACGGCATGTTCTTTGAAATGGTCAATGGCCAGCCCGCCGCGTCGCAGCCCCGCAAAAACACCATGATCGTTCAACCGGGTGCCAGCGCGCAGTTTGATCTGACCGCGAACGAACCCGGCGACTGGGCATTTCATTGCCATCTTCTCTACCACATGCACGGCGGGATGATGCAGACGGTGACCGTTGTTGGTCCTGGAGCAGCGACATAATGCGCACGGCCTTTTGGGGTTGGGGTATCGCAACGGCGGTTGCGGTGTCGTTTACAGCGCCTGTACGGGCGCAGGATCATGGCGGGCACTTGGCGCACGGGGCGCACGGGGCGCCAAAGCCGGCGAACCCGGCTGCGGCGGCTCCCGCTGCTGATCCGCATGCGGGCCATGTCATGCCAGCCGCGCAAGCGCCGGTATCTGCCAACGCCGATGCCATGACGGCTATGGATCATGGCCAAGCCGCTGCGCCGTCCCCAGGCCCAGAAATGGAAACCCCGCCGCCGTCTGAGACGGGCAGCGGGCCACCCCGCGCGGCTGATGCGATTTGGGGTGCAGGTGCGATGCGCCCTTCGCGTCGCGCGTTGCAGCAAATGCACGGGGATTACCCGCTTCTCTGGCTTCAGGCCGATCGCTTTGAAACGCAAATCGGCGATGGCGCTGACGGCTATCTGTGGGACGTGCAGGGTTATTATGGCGGCCCGACAAATCGTTTCTGGTTCAAGAGCGAAGGCGAGGGAGGGTTCGGTAAGCCGATCGACGATGCCGAGTTTCAAGTGCTTTACGCGCAGGCGATTGCGCCGTTCTTTGATGTGCAGGCAGGATTGCGGCAGGACGTTGCCGGACCGGACACGACCTATGCCGTGCTTGGGATACAGGGCCTTGCGCCCTATATGTTTGAACTCGACGCCGCCCTGTTCTTGTCGCACCGCGGGGACCTTACCGCCCGCGTGGAGGCCGAGCTTGACCAGCGGATCACCCAGCGCCTGATCGTGCAGCCGCGTGCCGAGCTTAACCTTTCGGCGCAAGACGTGCCGCAACTCGGCATTGGTGCGGGGCTCGACAGCATCGAGATCGGGGTTCGGCTCCGCTATGAAATTGTTCGGGAATTCGCACCCTATGTCGGTGTGGAACAGCGATGGCGCACTGGCCGCGGGGCAGGCTATGCGCGCGCCGCCGGGGATGGCCCCAGCGCAACCAGGTTCATTATCGGCGTGCGGTTATGGCTTTGATTCCGGTATGTTTTGAAAGGAGCGATTACATGCGTTCACATTTTCCGTTCGCCACCCTGATTGCGGCGGCGCTGTCTGCTCTTTTGGCACCAACAGCGGCTGTTGCGCAGGCGCGCGTTGTCGCCTCCACCCCGGCTGAGGGAGCCATAGTCGCGCGGCCGCGCACCGTCGCCCTAACATTCAGCGAAGCGATGGTGCCGCCGAGCGTGGCGACCAGCATTGTAATGACCGCGATGCCCGGCATGGCTGATCACCCGCCGATGACGATCCGCAATTTTCAATCGGCATGGTCGAACGAGAATCGCACCATCACGCTCACGCTGCGCCAGCCGTTGGTGATCGGCTCCTATGACTTGCGGTGGCAGGCGGCGGGCGCGGATGGCCGCCGGATGACCGGGAAGATTAGTTTTTCGGTTAAATGACCCCGTGAATCTGGCGGCATGCGCATGGCGCTATGCTTTGCCGAACATATTTTAGAGCATCGTGTTTGAAATATGAATCGTCATTGCGAGCGCAGCGAAGCAATCCAGCGGCGTGCTCGCGGATAGGCTGGATTGCTTCGCTGCGCTCGCAATGACGGGTGATCCTGAATTACGGCACGATGCTTCAATCACCCGGCTGGTAAGCGGCGTGCAGCCTTCCCGCACGCGGCGTTGGCCGTTGCATGCCCGCGCGTCTGTGCTTGCTCGCACGGCTTGCGGCGATTAGGTTCGCGCTTCGTTCCGTTGAAAGGCTGGCTGTGGACCCGTTGGTAATCGTCTTTGTGTTGGTGTCGCTGGTCCTGGGGCTGGGAATCGGCTGGGTGCTGGGCGGGCGCGGCGCGGCGCAGGCGCGGGCTGAGCGGGATACCCGTACCGAGGAGTTTCGGCGCGCCATCACCGATCTGGCCGGCGCAGAGGAGCGCGCCAAGGGCGTCGCCAGTCTGGCCGCATCGCTGGAACAGGTGCGCGAGGAGCGCGATGCCGCACGAACCGATCTTGCCACGCTGAAGGCGCAGGCGGGGGCTTTCGAGCAGCGGCTGGCCGAACTGCGCGAGGCCAAGGAGATGATGGCCGCGCAATTTGCCGATGTCTCCAATCGGCTGCTCAGCGAGGCGCAGGAAAATTTCCTGAAGCGCGCCGATGAACGCTTCAAGCAATCGGAGGAGACAGCCGGGCAAAATCTGCGGTCGATGCTGCAACCCGTCAGCGACCGGCTGACGCGCTATGAGGAAACGGTGAAGCAGGTTGAGGTTGATCGCAGCAGTGCGTTTGATCAGTTGAAGGGCCAGCTGGAGGGGCTGCGGATCGGCCAGGAGAAAGTGTCGAGCGAGGCGGCAAAGCTGGTCAATTCGCTGCGCAACGCGCCGAAATCGCGCGGGCGTTGGGGCGAGCAGCAGTTGAAAAACGTGCTGGAGACGTGCGGGCTGGCTGAACATACCGACTTCCAGACCGAAGTGAGCGTTGCGGGCGGCGATGATGAAGGCGGGCGGCTGCGCCCCGACGCCATCGTGCGCGTGCCGGGCGGTCGGGCGCTGGTGATCGACGCGAAGGTGTCGCTTAACGCCTATCAGGATGCGTTTGGCGCGGTGGATGAAGCAGAGCGACTGAAGGGGCTGGCGCTCCACGCTGCATCGATGCGGGCGCATGTGAATGGCTTGGGTAATAAGGCCTATTGGAGCCAGTTCGCCGATGCGCCGGATTATGTGATCATGTTCGTGCCGGGCGAGCATTTCCTGTCGGCGGCGCTGGAGCATGATCCCACGCTGTGGGATTTCGCGTTTGAAAAACGCGTGCTGCTGGCTACCCCCACCAATTTGATCGCCATCGCGCGCACCGTATCGGCGGTGTGGCGGCAGGAAAAACTGGCCAAGGAAGCGCGCCAGATCGGCGAACTGGGTAAGGAGCTGTATGATCGGCTGGCCAAGGCTGCGGGCGATTTGCGCAAGGTGGGCGGCGGGCTGACCAGCGCGGTGAATAACTACAACAGCTTCGTCTCAAGCTTTGAAAGCCGCGCGCTGGTAACGGCACGCAAATTCCGCGACCTGAACATAGAGGCCGGCGCACGCGACATTGAAGAAGTGCCCCCGGTGGAGGCGCTCGCCCGGTACGGCGATGCGCTGCCGCTGATCGAGGATCTGGGTGAGGCGGTGGAATAGGGGTGGGGTGCAGCGCGGATAGCGGCACCACGATTCCCTTTTGATATGATCCGCGCCAAGTGCCGGGGGCCAATCAAGCCCCTTACTTCCCGCAGATTATCCCCCGCGCGAAGGCGTGGGCGGGCGGGCTGGGCTCCCGCCTTCGCGGGAGCACAACCAGTGGGGTGGAATCGAAATTCTCAACACAAGGCCCGTCTCCCTGAACTTGTGGCAGGGTCCAGTGGGACACTAATCCAGTAGCCAGTGTGGCGAGGTG
>JAKFUX010000008.1:0-78615 GCA_021732465.1 Sphingomonas sp. | reverse complement strand
CGGGGGCGGTGCGGGGGCGGGCCGTGGCCAATGCGCTGGCGCCTGCCGATTTCACCGGCAAATGGACGACACTGCCCGCTGAAGCCCGGCGGCTGAGCGATGTGCGCACCGCCGAACTGGCGACCCCGGCGGCAGAGGCACAGGCAATCGCGCTGGCCCTGCGCGAGGCGCTGGAGACCCCGGGCAAAACCGCCGCGCTCGTCACGCCAGATCGCGCGCTCGCCCGGCGGGTCGCGGCGCACTGTGCGCGCTGGGGCATCGCGATTGATGACAGCGCGGGGCGGCCATTGTCGATCCTGCCATCGGGCACACTGCTCACCGTGCTGGCCGAGGCAGCGGCACAGGATTTTGCGCCGCTGGCGCTGTTGGCGCTGCTCAAGCACCCGCTGGTGGCGTTTGGTGAGGGCAGATTGGCGTGGCTGGAGGGGGTGCGCGCGCTTGATCTGGCGCTGCGCGGGCCGCGCCCGGTGACGGGGTTGGACGGGATTGCAGCGCATCTGCGTGACGGCGACAAGCGCACCGCGCACATCCGCCGCGCCGCTGCCGCGTGGTGGCCGCAAGCCGCCGCATTGCTTGCGCCACTGGCGGTGGTGTTTGCCGGTGGCGCGCAGCCGCTTGACCGGTTGATCGGCGCGCTGCGTGAAAGCGCGCAGGCGTTGTGCGGCGATGCGATGTGGAGCGGGGTGGCGGGGCGCGCGGCGGCGGAACTGTTGAATGATATCGAGGGGCAGGCGGCATCCGGCCCCGCGCTGGTGGAGCCCAAAAGCCTTGCCCCGCTGCTGCGCACGCTGATGGACGACATCGCCGTCCGCCCGCCCCAGGGCGGCCACCCCCGGCTGGCAATTTACGGCCTGATCGAGGCACGGCTGCAGACCGCCGATCTGATGATATTGGGCGGGCTGAACGAGGGCGTGTGGCCCGGCCAGCCAGCGCCCGACCCGTGGCTTGCGCCGCGCATCCGCACCGAATTGGGGCTGCCGGGGCTTGATCGCCGGATTGGGCTGTCCGCGCATGATCTTGCCGCCGCGTTGGGCGCGCCAGAGGTGCTGATCACGCGCGCCCGTCGCGACGCACGTTCCCCCGCCATCCCGTCGCGCTTCTGGCTTCGGCTTGAGGCGATGTCGGGCGGCTTGCCGCGCGCGCGCGACCTGGAAGGCTGGGCAACCGCGCTCGATACCCCCGCGACCTATGATCCCGCCGATCGCCCCGCACCCGTTGTACCCGCCGATCTGCGCCCCAAACGTATTTCAGTGACCGAGGTTGATCGGCTGAAGGCGGATCCTTTCGCCTTTTACGCTAGGCGTGTGCTGGGGCTATCCCCGCTCGATCCGGTCGATGCCGATCCCAGCGCGGCGTGGCGCGGCACGGCGGTTCACGCGATATTGGAGGCGTGGGCAAAGGAAGATGATTGCGCGCCCGACAAGCTCCACGCCCGCGCGGTGGCGATGCTGGCCGATGCCCGCACCCACCCGATGATGCGCGCATTCTGGCAACCCCGGCTGATCGAGGCGATTACCTGGATCGTCGCCGAAATGGACCAGCAGGTCGATAAAGGCCGCAAGGTGCTGACCGCTGAGCAGACCGGGTTGATCAGCATATCCGGCGTTGAACTGCGCGGCACAGCGGACCGGATTGACCGGCTGGTGGATGGCAGGTTGGGCATCGTCGATTACAAGACCGGCAAGCCACCCTCCACCGCCGCTGTGCGCGCGGGGTACAGCCTGCAACTCGGGCTGCTGGGCCTGATTGCGGAGCGGGGCGGGTTTTCCGGCATCACCGGTACCGCAGGCGCATTCGAATATTGGTCAATGGCGCGCAGCGGCGACAGTTTCGGCAAGATCAGCAGCCCCGTCGACCCAGAGGGCAAGCGTGACCGCATTCCCACCGCTGATTTCACCGCGATTGCCGCCGCGGCCTTTGACGATGCAGTGGCAAGATGGCTGACTGGCGATGAGCCATTCAAGGCCAAGCTCGCCCCCGAATATGCGCCCTATGCCGATTACGATCAGCTGATGCGCCGCGACGAATGGTATGGCCGCGATGCGCGATAGCCCCGCCAATCTGCCGCAATTGCTGGGCAATCAGGCCCGCGCCAGCGCGCCCGACGCGCATGTCTGGCTGTCGGCTTCGGCGGGCACCGGCAAGACGCAGGTGCTGGCCGCGCGCGTATTCCGCCTGTTGCTGCGCGGTACGGATCCGGCGGCGATCCTGTGCATTACCTTTACCAAGGCGGGGGCGGCGGAAATGGCCGGGCGGATCAGCGCGCGGCTGGCCGCATGGGTGCGAATGCCCGAACCCGCGCTGCGCAAGGATTTGTTTGCGCTGGGCGAGGCGCATCTTGATCCGCAGATTATCGCCCGCGCCCGCACGCTGTTTGCAAAGCTGCTCGATGCACCCGGCGGCGGCATCCGCATTCAGACGATCCACGGCTTTTGCCAGGGCCTGCTCGCCAGCTTTCCGGTTGAGGCGGGCCTCGCCCCCGGTTTCCGCCCGATTGAGGCGCGTGAGGAGGCGGTGCTGCTTCGCGAAACGCTCGCCGGGGTGCTGGTGGATGCAGAGGCGAACGGGCAGCTTGGCATCATCGACGCCATCGGCGCGCTAAGCCTTCGCTTGGGCGAGGGCGGGGCGGAGGAGTTCCTCCACGCCTGCGCCCGCGCGCCTGCCGCTATGGCTGCACTGCCCAGCGGCATCGCGCCGTTCATCCGCCGCGCGCTGGATTTGCCGATCGGCGACATTGCCGATGTGATCGCCGATCTGTGCGACGATGATGAATTCGATGTCGAAGGCGTGCGCCGCATCGCCGCTGCCAACCGCGCCTGGGGCACCAAAACGGGCGGCGATCAGGCCGATGTCGCCGAATGCTGGTTGGCGGCAACCCCGGCGCAGCGTGCGACGATGCTGGCCGACCTGCAGTTCACGGTTTTCACCAAAGAGGGCGCACCGCGCGCTTATCAAAAAAAGCTGATCGAGGCCGATTTCGATTATGCCGAACTTGCCACCGCGCTGGGCGAGCGTTGCGCGCTACTGCTCGGGCTGGTGCAGCGGGCGGCTTATGGCGATCTGCTGTCCGCAGCGCTTGGCGCTGGGCGGGTATATGCCGATGCCTATGCGCGCGCGAAACGGCGGATTGGCGCGGTCGATTTTGACGATCTGATCGGCCATGTTGTCGATCTGCTCCGCCAGCCCGGCATTGGCGAATGGGTGCGCTACAAGCTTGACCAGACCACCGAGCATATTTTGGTGGACGAGGCGCAGGACACCAATCTGCGCCAGTGGCAGATCATTGACGCCATGGCGCACGAGTTTTTTTCGGGGCTGGGCGCGCATGGCGATCGCACCCGCACGCTTTTCGTGGTCGGCGACCACAAACAGGCAATTTTCGGGTTCCAGGGCACTGATCCGCTGCAATTCGCGGCGGCCGAACGGCGTTTCCGACGCAAAGCTGATGCCCTGCTTGATGATCCATCGGCGGAGGCGACGGCCTTCAACCAATTGTCGCTCACGCATAGTTTCCGCTCGACCAAACCAATTCTTGAATTTGTTGATGCAGCGATCACTGGCACAGGCGCCCCTGATTTAGGCCAGATCGGCGATTTGGAGGCGCATGCCAGCGAAGTCGCCGGGCCGGGGCTGGTCAGCTTGTGGCCGCCGACGCTGGCGGGCAGCAGCGATGCCGACGAGGAAGAATGGATTGACGACGCCACCCGCGCGATCGCCAAGCAGATTGCGCGGCAATTAAAGGCCTGGCTCAACCCCGCCGATCCGCTGATCCTGGAGAGCAAAGGGCGCGCGCTGCGGCCTGAGGATGTGATGATATTGGTCAAGCGGCGCGGCGAGCTCGCCTCGCTCATCGTCGCGCGGCTTTATGCCGAGGGGGTGCCGGTGGCGGGGGTCGATCGGCTGCGGTTGAACGCGCCGCTGGCGGTGCAGGATTTGCTGGCCGCGATCCGCTTTGCCTTGCAGCCTGATGATGATCTGTCGCTGGCGAGCCTGCTCGTCTCGCCCCTGCTGGGATGGACGCAAGTGGATCTGCTCGCTGCCGCCGCGCCGCGCGTTGCGGGCAGCCTGTGGCGGCAACTGCGCGCGCAGCAACCGGATGATCGCCTGCAGCCGCTGTTCGATCTGCTCGCCCGCGCAGACATTGCCACGCCCTATCAGTTGCTTGAAGAAATGCTGTCCGGCTCCCTCGATGGTCGCCGCAAGCTCATCAACCGGCTGGGGCAGGAAGCGCGCGACCCGATTGAGGAATTGCTGAGCGCGGCATTGGAATTTGAAACGCTGGGTACGCCCTCGCTCCAGGGGTTTCTCGACTGGTTTGATCGCGGCGATGTGGAAATTGTGCGCGATCCGTCTGCGCCGCTTGATGCGGTGCGGGTGATGACGGTGCACGGTGCAAAGGGATTGCAGGCACCGCTCGTCATTCTGGCCGACGCAACCGTTGATCCGGGGCTGGCACCGCGATCGGTGCTGAAATGGGCACCCGAAGCGATTAATGACCCCATTCCCATTTTCCGGCCCCGTGCCGCCGAGCGCGGAGGGCCGCTTGCCGAACTGGTCGCCAATGTTCAGGCGCGCGAACTGGCCGAACATTGGCGGCTGTTCTACGTGGCGGCAACACGCGCTGAGGAGCGGCTGGTGATCGCCGGTGCACTGGGCCCGCGCGCCAAGGGCGTGCCGCCTGCCGCAAGCTGGTATGCCGCTGCTGACCGCGCGCTGGCGGTGCTGGGGGTTAACCCGGCGGAGGGTGAGCGTCACTTTGCCGGCAATGCGCCGGCGCGTCCGGTTGATCGGCGCAGGGGCGATGCCGAACCGGCTGCTGACCGACCTGCGCTCCCCGATTGGGCCAAGGCACCGGCCCCTGTGGAGGCGCGCCCGCCGCGCCCGCTCGCGCCGTCATCACTGGGGCTGGACGGGGTGGCCGATCCCCCGCCAGACGCCGCAATGCGCGCCGCTGCTGAGCGCGGACGGCTGATCCATGCGTTGTTTGAGCGCTTGCCTGCCGTTTCGGCTGAAAAACGCCGGGCGGCGGCGGAACGTTGGTTGCAATCGGCAGGCGGCGTCGCTGATGCCGGGACGCGGGCGGAAATAATCGAGCAGGTTTGCGCGGTGCTTGAGGATCAGCGTTTCGCCGCGCTGTTCAGCGCAGATGCGCTGGCCGAGGCGCCGATTGCTGCGGTGGTCGCTGGCGGGTTCGTGGTGTCGGGCACGGTCGACCGGTTGCTGGTGAGCGATACCAATGTCCGTGTCATCGACTTCAAAACCGGCCGCCGCGCTCCCGCCACGCTGGATGATATCCCGCCCTATCATCTGCGACAAATGGCAGCCTATGTCGATGCACTCGCGGTGATTTTCCCCGGTCGGACGATAGAGGCCGCGTTGCTCTATACCGCGACGCCGGCGCTGTTCGTGCTGCCGCCCGCTCTGCTGGGTGCGCACAAGCAGCGCTTTGGTGCCGCGCATGAAAGCTTGGGGCTGGTGGCTTGAGACAATCCCGCACCCGTCCTATCTGTACCCGATCAGGAGATAGACATTATGGCGACGACCAAGGTTAGCGATGCAAGTTTTGAAGCCGATGTGCTTCAGTCCGATCAGCCCGTGCTGGTTGATTTCTGGGCGGAATGGTGCGGCCCGTGCAAGGTGATCGGCCCCAGCCTTGAAGAATTGTCGGACGAGATGGCGGGTCAGGTGACCATCGCAAAGGCCAATCTGGATGATGCGGAAGAAATGGCAGCCCGCTTTGGCGTGCGCGCGATCCCGAACCTTGTGTTGTTCAAGGGCGGCGCAGAAATCGCCCGCTTCAGCGGTGCAGCCCCCAAGAGCAAGCTGAAGGCCTGGCTTGAGGGTGCGCTGGCGTAAGCGACCATATTGCGAGGAAATGGTGTGGGTGGCGCGGACGGGCGCAGTGGTGAGCCTGCCGGTTAGGCGGTAGACTCATACAATGCGGCCTGTCGGCTATCGCCCCAGTTGCGGACGTCCATAAACCGCATCGATTTGCCTAAAAGCTGACGCTCTCGCTAAATATGATTAAGGAAGCGAGGTGAGGCGTGAACGCGAAAACTTTTGCTCAGGGGTGCAGACAAACGCGCGACTCAATGTTCGCATCATATTCAGACCCAAACAGCAGGAATGAGGTTGCCGCCGTCATACAGCGTGCATCGCTAACGAGCGAACAGAGGCAACTAATTCTTGCAGCACTGGACACCGCTCTGACCGATTCATTCTACACATTTCTCTTGGCGTTAGACGGTGCTGCGTCGCTCGGAGACACTCAACAGATTTACACGTTGCGCGATGAACTCGGGAATGTCGTCTCGGCGGGCGATGGCACTCTTGAGGCAGAAGCATGGGAAGCCTTCCACTCCAATTCTGGATAACGGCAGCTTTTTTCTATGCGCGAATTGAAAGCCGCCATTCCGATACCCACCCAGTTTCGGTCGTCTAGCCCTCGTGCCGAACGCGGTCGTTTATGGGTTCACGACCTAATGGGGTGGAAATGAAATTCATCACATCTCTTATCCGTCATGCTGAACTTGTTTCAGCATCCACCTTGCCCCATTGGCGATCGGAAAGGCGGCATGGTGGACCCTGAAACAAGTTCAGGGTGACGACAATTTTATGAAACGGACTTCGATTCCACCACTCTAGCCCGCCCGCAAAATCTGCCCAATCCGGGGGAAATGCACCGCGACCGTGCCAACCCGCGGATCGTCGCGCAGCAGCACGATGTCGCGGGCGGTGCAGCGCAGCAAGGTGCCGGTGACGGTGTCTGCGCCGGGGTCTTCGGTGCGGATTGCCACGCTCTGGCCAGCTTCAAAACCGCATCCGTCATCAATTTGCGCGGCGGCGGTTGGCGTGGCGGCAAGGGCGACGTCCAACGCCGCCTGCGCTGTCATGTCGATGCGCTCACCGTGGCCGATGGCGTCGCCGCGCGCGATCCAGGCGGCGACATGGGGGAAGGGGGCCAGGCGTGCCGCTTGCAGCCCAAACCCGGCCTGAAACCACACATTCATGCCCACCGCGCAATCGGCATAGCCCGGCGCGTCACCCCCCAGAAACGCGCGGCCATCCGCCAGCGCATCTTCCAACCGGGCAAGCCAACCGTTGAACTGCGCGGTCTGGTGCGGCGCGGCCTTTTTCATGCGCTCGCGGTCCATGCCGAACAGGGCTTTGCGATCTTCGAAAAACGCATCGTCAATCTGGTCGGCGACGACGGCCATCGCGGAGCCGACGGCGTTGCTAAATGTCACCCCACCCGCCTGCATCGCCACCAGCGCACCCAGCCGGCCCAGCGGTTCGGGGAACAGCGTTGGCGTTGGCTGGTGCGCTTCAATCGCGTCAATGGCGATGGCGGTGTCGCAATAAATGTCTGCGCCAATCTGCACGACCGGCGTTTTGCGATAGCCGCCGGTCAGCGGCGTCAGTTCGGGCTTTGGGGCCATGTTGGGGATGATCACCGAATGCCAGCGTGCGCCCTTGATGCCCAGCGCGCGGCGGACCAGCTCGGCATAGGGTGAGCGGGGATAATGGTGCAGAATGATATCAGCCATGTCGGCTCCTGTTGTTGTTCATGTAAGGGGAATCATGACCTGGGCGGCAAATGCCGGGCGGCGGACAAGCCGCTGATACCAGTCCTCCACCGCCGCCAGCCGCGGCCGATCAATCGCCAGGCTGAACCATGTATGGGCATAGACCCCCATCGGCACATCGCCGATCCCAAAAGCGTCACCTGACAGCCAAGGGGATTGTTGCAACGCGGCATCTAGGATGGCCATTTGCGTGGCACAGTGTGCCGCCGATTGCGCCACCGCAACGGGATCACGGTCCGCTGCTGATCGGCGCACCAGATTGACAAAAGCACCGCGCTGCGCGTCGGCATACCCAAATTGCCAGTCCATCCAGCGGTCAGCCAGCGCTCTGGCGGCGGGGTCTGCTGGCCAGAAACGGTCACCGCCGTGCCGCGCCGCCAGATAGCGCAGGATGGCATTGGACTCCCACAGGACAAAGCCGTCATCGTCGATGGTGGGGATCAGCGCATTGGGGTTCAGCGCGCGATAGGCCGCGGTCATGCCAAACGCGCCGCCCACATCGTGGCGCACGGATGCAATGCCCAACTCGTCAGCGAACCACGCCACCTTCTTCACATTGTGCGAATTCAGCCGGCCCCAGATGGTGAGCATCGCGGTCAGCTCCGGTAATCGGCGTTGATCGAGATATAGCCATGCGTCAGATCGCAGGTCCACACCGTCGCGCGGCCCGAACCCAGCCCGATATCGACGCCAATGTCGATATTCTGCCCCTTCAGATGGGCGGCCACGGGGGCTTCGTCATAGCCCTCCACCGCCAGCCCCTCGCGCGCGACCTGGGTGGTGCCAAACCGGATCGACAGCAGGTCGCGCTCTGCCGGCTCACCCGCCTTGCCCACCGCCATGACGATCCGGCCCCAATTCGCATCCTCGCCAGCAATGGCCGTTTTGACGAGCGGGGAATTGGCGATGGAAAGAGCGATCCGGTGCGCGCTCTGGTCGCTTTGCGCGCCGGTGACGTCGATGGTGATGAACTTTGTCGCGCCTTCGCCGTCGCGCACGACCAAATGCGCCAATTGCAGGCACAAATCGCGCAAAGCCGCGCAAAATGCGTCCGATCCTGGCGAATTTGCGTCAATTATTGGCGCATTTCCGGCCTTTCCTGTCGCAAAAGCGAGCACTGTGTCGCTCGTGGAGGTGTCACTGTCGACCGTAATGCACGAAAAGCTGCTCCGGTTCGCATCGCTCAGCGCGGCCTGTAAAAAGGCCGGTGCCACCGCTGCATCCGTAAAAATAAACCCCAGCATGGTCGCCATATCGGGGGCAATCATCCCCGATCCTTTGATGATCCCGACCAGCGTCACCGTCCGGCCATCGACGATTGCCGTCGTCACCGCGCCCTTGGCAAAGGTATCGGTGGTGCCGATTGTGGTTGCGGCCTCTTCCCAACGGCATGGCGCGGCGGCGAGCGCTGCATCCAGCCCAGCCTCTGCCTTGTCGATGGGCAAGGGCACGCCAATTACCCCGGTGGACGCGACGAAAACATCGGATGGCTGGCAGTGTAGCGCGGCGGCAACGCGCGCGCTGATTGCCTCCACTGCGGCGCGGCCCCGGTTTCCGGTAAAGGCATTCGCATTGCCGGCGTTCACCACCAGCGCGCGTGCTGACCCCAACGTCAGCGCGGCGCGGCACCATTCCACTTCGGGGGAGGGGCACTTGCTGGTTGTCGTCACGCCGGCAACGCTCGTCCCCGGATCCAACGTGATCAGCGTCAGGTCGCACCTGTCCCACGGCTTGTATCCAGCCCGTGCGACGCGCGGCGTAACGCCTGCAATCACCGGCAAATCGGGGAAACAATCGGGGGCCAGCGGGGAACGGGATGACATGGGGTAACTCTGTGCCTAGAATGGTTGGCTGATGCAGGGGGTGTTAAAGTGCGTACAATCGAAGGCAAGGCTTCAATCGTTCGGCCCGTGCTGCTTGCGGCGCTGCTCGCGACCGGACTCTCCACCGGATTTGCGGGCAGCTCGGCGCAGGCTGGTCAACCCGCGGCGAAAAGCCGGCCCAAAACAGTTACGTCTCCACCCCCCGCACCTGTGGCGACGGACGGTATTGCGACGGGCGTGAAACCGATCGGCAGCCCCGGCGATTGGTTTCCGATCGATTCTTACCCGCCCGAGGCCCGCGCAGCGTCGCAGGAAGGCCGAACGCTATTCTCGCTCGATATCGATGCAGCGGGACGGATTACCGGCTGCAACATTGTCGAATCCAGCGGTTCCGAGCTGCTGGATTCCACCACCTGCAGCCAGTTGATCCTCAATGGCCAGTTCACGCCAGCGCTCGACACGAGTGGAAAGCCAATGCCCGGCACCTGGAAATCGGCGATGCGCTGGCAGTTGGCTGATGCCGACGCGGCCAAGGAATAGCCCGCACTTCGCCGCCACCGTTTTGGGGCGGTGATGCGACTTTCATCAAAGATGGACGTTGGGCATGCGACTCCCTATGTGCGATGTCGTTACGCTTGCTGCTCTTAAGATGGACGTATCGCTTGGAACTTCTGCTCATCCTTTCTGCATTGCTGAGTGCCCTGACGGGCGCAGTGGCGAGCGGTCGGGCGCCAGAGGTGCGACTGCATCAGGCAGCAGCCAGCATGCGGCTGGAATCGGTCGACGATAGCTTAACTACCAGCCGCAAGGGTCATCACGCGGCACCAGCACTCATTGAGCGTCGTCATGTTGCTGCCGCACCGGTTCTCGCTGCTGTTGACGTGCCGGTACAGTCGCCGCTCTATATGGCGCGCCGCCGCGAATAGAGCGCAGCCCGGTCGACTGAGCACTTCGGTGTCGGACCCATAGGTGAAACCAATTTTCTGCGTGATGGCCGGATCGGTCAGCCACGCGATTCCCAAAATACAGGATTGAATCATGCTCGGTGGCCTCGCCAAATCCATTTTCGGATCGTCAAACGATCGTTACGTCAAATCGCTTGGCGGGATCGTCGCCAAGATCAACGCCTTTGAGCCACAAATTTCCGCGCTGAGCGATGATGCCCTGTCGGCGCAAACGGCGGTATTTCGTGAACGCCTGGCCAAAGGCGCGACGCTGGACGATTTGCTGCCCGAAGCCTTTGCCACGGTGCGTGAGGCGGCCAAGCGGACTTTGGGCCAGCGCCATTATGATGTGCAGCTGATCGGCGGCATTGTGCTCCACCGCGGCGAAATCGCGGAAATGCGCACGGGTGAGGGCAAGACGTTGGTCGCCACGCTCGCCAGCTATTTGAACGCACTTCCCGGCACGGGCGTTCATGTGGTGACCGTGAATGACTATCTCGCCGCGCGCGACGCCGAATGGATGAGCAACGTTTACCGCTTTTTGGGGATGACGACAGGCGTGATCGTGCCCAACATCACCGATCAGCAGCGCCGTGATGCCTATAACGCCGACATCACCTATGCGACCAACAACGAGCTCGGCTTTGATTACCTGCGCGACAATATGAAATATGATCGCGAATCGATGGTGCAGCGCAAGTTCAACTTCGCCATCGTCGATGAAGTCGATTCGATCCTGATTGACGAAGCGCGCACTCCGCTGATCATTTCCGGCCCAACCGACGACAAGACCGACCTTTATCTGCGTGTCGATGCCATCGTGAAGCAGCTCGATGAAACGACCTATGAGCTGGACGAAAAGCAAAAATCGATCATCCTGACCGAGTCGGGCACCGAGCGGACCGAGCGGATGCTGGAAGAGGCGGGGCTGCTGGAAGGCACCAACCTGTATGATTTTGAAAACACCCAGGTTGTCCACCACGTTAACCAGTCGCTGCGGGCGAACAAGATGTTCAAGCTCGACACTGATTACATCGTGAAAGACGACAAGGTGATCATCATCGATGAATTCACTGGCCGGATGATGGACGGGCGGCGCTGGTCTGATGGGCTTCATCAGGCAGTGGAAGCCAAGGAAGGCGTGCCGATTGAGCCGGAGAACCAGACGATGGCGTCGATCACCTTTCAGAATTATTTCCGTATGTATCCTGTGCTGAGCGGCATGACCGGCACGGCATCGACCGAGGCAGCCGAGTTTTTCGACATCTACAAGATGAATGTCGTCACTATTCCCACCAACGTGGCCGTGAAGCGTGTCGATGAGGAGGATGAGTTCTACAAGAACACGCAGGACAAGTTTCAGGCCATCGCCAAGAAGATCAAGCATCATGCAGAAGGCGGCCAGCCCGTGCTGGTCGGCACGGTCTCCATCGAAAAGTCAGAATTGCTGAGCGATTTTCTGGTCAAGGAAGGCGTGGTGCATGAAGTGCTGAACGCCCGCCAGCATGAGCGCGAGGCGCATATCGTGGCGCAGGCGGGCCGCAAGAGCGTGGTGACGATTGCCACCAATATGGCCGGTCGCGGCACCGACATCCAGTTGGGCGGGAACGTGGAATTTCGCATCAATGACGAGCTGGCCGGGCTTGCCGAGGGGCCGGATCGGGATGCGGCGATTGCCCGGATTAAGGCAGAGGTTGCCGCCGAAAAGGCCGAAGTGCTGGCGGCCGGCGGGCTGTTCGTGCTGGGCACCGAACGACACGAAAGCCGTCGTATCGATAATCAGTTGCGCGGCCGATCGGGCCGTCAGGGCGATCCGGGGTTGAGCCGTTTCTATCTGTCGCTTGACGATGACCTGCTGCGTATTTTTGGTCCGGACACGATGTTTGCCAAGATGATGCGATCAAACATCGCCGATGGTGAGGCGATCGGATCGAAATGGCTCAGCAAGGCCATCGAAACCGCCCAGCGCAAGGTGGAAGCCCGCAATTATGATCAGCGCAAACAGGTGGTCGAATATGATGACGTGATGAATGATCAGCGCAAGGTGATCTATGAACAGCGCAGCGACATCATGGACGCCGATACCGTCGGTGATGTTGTGTCAGACATGCGATCGGAAACCGTGAACACGCTGGTTGGCTCCGCCTGCCCGCCCAACAGCTATCCTGAACAATGGGATATTGATGGGTTGCGGGCAGGGGTGCAGGAGATGCTGGGCATTGATCCGCCGTTCGACGCCTGGCTGGCCGAGGAGGCGATTGACCCGGAACTGGTGGAGGAGCGCGTGCGCGACGCCGCCGATGCGCATATTGCGGCCAAGGCGGCATCGCTTGATCCTGAAACCTGGACGCAGGTCGAAAAATCAATTCTGCTCCAGAATCTGGATCACCACTGGAAAGAACATCTTTCGACGCTTGATGCGCTGCGCCAGGTTGTCCATCTGCGCGCTTATGCCCAGAAAACGCCAATCAACGAGTATAAGCAGGAGGCGTTTGCGTTGTTCGAGCGGATGTTGGGCACAATCCGCGAGGACGTAACCAAAACGATCTCGCACGCGCAATTCCAGTTGGAGCAGCCGCAGGGGCTGCCTGACCTGCCCGATTTCATTACGTCGCATTTCGATCCATTCACCGGGCTGGACGACAGCAACGATTTTGGCAGCGGCAATGATCTGGGGTTGGTCACCACGCGGATAGCGCCGTTGGCGCTGCCACGCCTTGATGGCGGCGAATTCGGCAATGATCCCGCCCAATGGGAAGGCCGGGTGAGCCGCAACGCACCGTGCCCTTGTGGTTCTGGCAAGAAGTATAAACAGTGCCACGGGGCGCTCTGATGAAAGCTATTGTCGCAGACATGATCGCACGCTTGCCCCGGCGTGCATCGCTGCTATAGAACCTCGCCGACCGATAGTGTCCCAAAGACATCGGGGCGGGCGTGGCGGAACTGGTAGACGCAGCAGGTTTAGGTCCTGCCATCGCAAGATGTGGGGGTTCGAGTCCCTTCGCCCGCACCAGTCTCGCCGCTCTGGCACCGAGACTGACCTTTCTACGAATTAGCTGACGAAAAGAGCCAAAATGCAGACTGTTGAGACGTTGAACGAAGGCCTGAAGCGCGCTTATTCGCTCAAGATCACCGCCAAGGATATCGAGTCGCGGGTAGATGCGGAGATCAAAAAGGTCGCCCCGCAAATCCGTATGCCCGGTTTCCGTCCCGGCAAAGTGCCCGCTAACCTGGTCCGCAAAATGCACGGTCCAGCGCTTACCCAGGATGCGCTGAACACCTCGATTCAGGCCGGCATTCAACAGTTGATCAGCGAGAAGCAGCTTCGCCCGGCGATGCAGCCCTCCGTGGCGCTCGATGACGGTTACGAGATCGGCAAGGATGCCGACATCACGGTCACGCTTGAAGTGCTGCCCGACGTGCCAACGCCAGCGATTGACAAGCTGACGCTTGAACGCCTCGTGATCCCGGTTGATGACGCAGTGGTTGACGCGCAGCTTCAGCGCTTTGCCGACCAGCAAAAGCGGTTTGAGGATGCCCCTAAGGCGCACAAGGCCAAAACTGGCGATCTCGTTGTGATGGATTTTGTCGGCAAGGTAGACGGCGTGCCGTTTGATGGCGGCACGGGCGAGGACATGTCGGTCGAGATTGGCACCGGTCGCTTGATTCCGGGGTTTGAAGATCAGCTTATCGGCGTAAAAAATGGCGCGGCGCTGACGATTAATGTCACTTTCCCTGATGATTATGCTGCTGAGAATCTGAAGGGGGCGGCCGCAACTTTTGATCTGTTGATCAAGGACGTTCGCGTTGCCAAGGAAGCGGCAATTGACGAGGAACTCGCGACCTCGCTCGGGCTGGAAAGTCTGGAGCAGCTGCGCGGCCTGTTGAAGGGGCAGATCGAGCAGGAGCATAACGGCCTGACTCGGACGCACATGAAGCGCAAACTGCTGGATCAGCTGGCGGTTGGCCATGATTTCGAGGTGCCGCCATCAATGGTGGAGGCCGAATTCCAGCAGATCTGGGCGCAGTTGCAGCAGGAAGCTAGCCAGGAAGCTGATCCGGCCAGCGCAATTGCCGAAATGGAAGCCGAACGCGGGGATTACCTTGCCATTGCCGAACGCCGCGTTCGCCTTGGCTTGCTGCTGTCCGAAATTGGCCAGAAGAACGGCGTTGAGGTGACTCAGCAGGAAATGAACCGGTTGATCGCACAGGCCGCCCAGCAATACAGCCCGGAAGAGCGTACGCGCTTTATCGAGTATGTTCGCCAGGAGCCGATGGCGGCTGCGCAGCTCCGTGCGCCGCTGTACGAGGATAAAGTTGTCGACTGGCTGTTCGAAAAGGCCGAAATCACTGAGCGTGAAGTGACGCGCGAGGAAATCGAAGCGGCTATTGAGAGCGACGATAGCCATGTTCATGGCCCAGGGTGTGGCCATGATCACGACCATGATCATAAGCCCGCTGCCAAGACCAAAAAGTCAGCGCCGAAAAAAGCCGTGGCGGCGGATGCGCCAGAACCGGCGCCGGAACCGGCGGCTGAAGTGGCTGCTAAGCCTGCTGCGAAAAAGGCAAAAAAAGCCGTTGAAGCTGCAGATGAGCCTGCATCAGAGCCGACGCCCGCGAAAAAGCCGGCCGCCAAAAAGGCCGCTGCAAAAAAGGCTGATGACTGATCACCACTTATTCTTCTTTTCCGCCTATTACCGATCAATCATGATCGGGATGGGCGGAAATGAACGAACTGGTAGCTGAATCGGTGCTGCGTGAAGCGGGCAGGGCATTGGGGGCAGCAGTGACGGACCAACCGGTAATTGCGGTTCTGCTTCCGTGTTATAACGAAGAAGCAGCGATTGCGCAGACCGTCGCGGGGTTCCGGGCGGCGTTGCCCGGTGCGACCGTCTATGTGTTTGATAACAACAGCAGTGATCGCACCATTGCGGTGGCGCGCGCCGCCGGGGCTGTGGTGCGGAGCGAACGGATGCAGGGCAAGGGCAATGTCGTGCGCCGCATGTTCGCGGACATTGATGCTGATATCTATGTGATGGCGGACGGCGACGCGACCTATGATGCGCCATCTGCGCCCGCGCTGGTCGCGCGTATGGTCGAAGAACAGCTCGATATGGTGGTCGGCGCGCGCGTTACGCAGGCAGAGGCGGCATATCGCGCCGGTCATCAGCTGGGCAATGCGGTATTGACGGGCATGTTGACCCAGCTTTTTGGCCGAAGCTTTACTGACATATTGTCAGGTTACCGGGTGTTTTCTCGACGGTTTGTGAAGAGCTTTCCCGTGCTGACCGGCGGTTTTGAAATTGAAACCGAGATCAGCGTTCACGCGCTGGAGCTGAAAATGCCGGTCGCGGAGATTGCGACTCCCTATTTTGCGCGACCCGAGGGATCGACGTCAAAGCTCAGCACCTATCGCGACGGCTTCCGCATCCTGCGCACCATCATCACCTTGTACCGCATCGAACGGCCAATGCTGTTCTTCGGTGCCATCGGGGCGCTGCTGGCGTTGGGGGGCGTAGTGCTCAGTATTCCGTTGGTGTCCACCTATCTTCAAACCGGGCTCGTTCCGCGCCTGCCGACAGCGGTTCTGGTGACGGGGTTGATGATTTTGGCGGCTTTGTGCGCCTTTACCGGGCTGATCCTGGATACGGTGGTGCGCGGGCGGCGCGAAGTGCGGCGGTTAGCCTATCTTGCATTTGCCGCGCCGGGCCCGTCGGGGCGCAACGGCGTTTGAAGGCCGTTTGCTCGCGGGCAAGTGATGGCGCTATGCCGGGCCGTGAACTCGCTGGGCAAAGGGCCGTGAGCTCGCTGCGCGAAGGGTCTTGAACTCGCTGCGCGAAGGGTCTTGAACTCGCTGCGCTCAAGGCCGATGTAGGCAGTTCAGCGGACAAGGACCAGCGAGACCCCATGCACAATCCATTCGAAACCGGCAGCTTCACCAACCCAGAGACCGGCGGCCTGGTCCCCATCGTCATCGAACAATCCAATCGGGGCGAACGCAGCTTTGACATTTATTCGCGATTGTTGCGCGAACGCATCATCTTTGTGACCGGGCAGGTGGAGGATCACATGGCATCGGTGATCACCGCCCAGTTGCTGTTCCTTGAATCGGAGAATCCGAAAAAGGACATTTACATGTATATCAACTCGCCCGGCGGTGTCGTTACTGCTGGCATGGCGATCCATGATACGATGCAATATATTCGGCCACGCGTGGGCACGTTCTGCATTGGTCAGGCCGCATCAATGGGCAGCTTCCTGCTCTCGGCTGGCGAACCCGGCATGCGGGTTGCGCTTACCAATGCGCGTATCATGATCCATCAGCCATCGGGCGGTGCCCAGGGCATGGCGACCGATATCGAGATTCAGGCCAAAGAAATTCTGCGGATCCGGCATAATCTTAACCAGCTTTATGCGAAGTATACCGGCCAGCCGCTTGATGCGATCGAACATGCAATGGATCGCGATAAATTCCTGAGTGCTGAGGAAGCAAAGGCGTTTGGTCTGATTGACGAAGTGATTGAAAAGCGGCCTATGCCGACCGAGGATGCATCGACGGTTGCCGCCTGAGACACCAAATCCTAACGTGATTTTGGTGATTGTACGATTGAAGCGGGGCGGTCTAGTATGATCGTCCCACGAGTGCGCGCGCATCGCGCGAAGGATGGAATGAATGACGAAGCTTAGCGGCGGCGATTCGAAGAGTACGCTCTATTGCTCGTTCTGCGGAAAATCGCAGCACGAGGTGAGGAAGCTGATCGCTGGCCCCACGGTGTTCATCTGCGATGAGTGCGTGGAACTGTGCAACGACATCATCCGTGAAGAAACCAAGTCCGCGCTTGTCAGCAAGAAGGACGGAGGCGTGCCGACGCCGCAGGAAATCTGCGACGTGCTCGACGATTATGTGATCGGTCAAAAGCGCGCCAAACGTGTGCTGTCGGTCGCGGTCCATAATCATTACAAGCGCTTGAACCACGGCCAGAAGGGGGCAGATGTTGAGCTGGCCAAATCGAACATTCTGCTCGTTGGGCCCACCGGCTGCGGCAAGACGCTGCTAGCGCAAACGCTGGCGCGCATCCTGGATGTGCCGTTTACGATGGCGGATGCCACAACGTTGACCGAAGCCGGCTATGTTGGCGAGGATGTTGAAAACATCATTCTGAAGCTGCTCCAGGCATCTGATTACAACGTCGAGCGGGCGCAGCGTGGCATCGTTTATATCGACGAAATCGACAAGATTAGCCGCAAGGCCGAAAACCCGTCCATCACCCGCGACGTGAGTGGCGAGGGCGTGCAGCAGGCGTTGCTGAAGCTGATGGAAGGCACCACCGCCAGCGTACCGCCCCAGGGCGGTCGCAAGCACCCGCAGCAGGAGTTCCTGCAGGTCGACACCACGAACATCCTGTTCATCTGCGGCGGGGCGTTTTCGGGGCTTGAAAAGATCATCGGCGATCGCTTGCAGGGCAAGTCAATTGGCTTTGGTGCCTATGTCGCGGCCTCGGAAGAACGCCGCACGGGTGAAGTGCTGAAGTCGGTTGAACCTGAGGATTTGCTGAAGTTTGGGCTGATCCCAGAATTCGTCGGTCGCTTGCCCGTTATCGCGACGCTTGAGGATTTGGACGTTCCGGCGCTGGTGACAATCTTGACCGAGCCGAAAAACGCGCTGGTGAAGCAGTATCAAAAGCTGTTCGATATGGAAAATGTCCAGCTCGATTTCACCGATGATGCGCTGGTGACGGTGGCCCGCAAGGCGATTGATCGCAAAACCGGCGCCCGCGGTCTCAGGTCGATTCTGGAGGGCATATTGCTCGATACGATGTTCGATCTTCCCGGCATGGACGGTGTCGATGAGGTGATGATCGACAAGGACGTTATCGAGGGCCGCAAAGAGCCGATCCGCGTGTACACCAAGAAAGAAAAGACCGGCGACGCTGCCTGATCATCGCCGCCGGACACAAAAAGGCGGCGATGATGTTCCCAACCGATGAACCATTAGCCCCGCTGATCGGCTATCGGCCCGTCGCGGCAGGTGATCTGGACTGCGTCGCGAGGGTGTGGCTCAATGGTTGGCTTTCCACCGGCATTCCGCTCGCTGAGCAGCCCACGTTTTTAACACTGCGTGCTCGCATCGAACGCGAAACTGTGTCGGGGCGTTGGCAAATTACCGTGGCGGTGGTTGACGGTGAAATTGCCGGCTTCGTGGCAATCAGCCCTGCGGCCGGGGTGGTCGAGCAGCTATTCGTGGCACCCGAACATCACCGTCAGGGGATTGGCCTTGCGCTGCTGACGCTTGCGCGCGCCGATATGCCGAATGGTTCGTCATTATGGACGCACGCCGACAATTTTGGCGCTGCCGCCTTCTATGCAAAGGCGGGCATGAGCCTTGTTGGACCCGGCATCCACCCCAAACACGGCCATCCGATCTTGACCTTCGCCTTTGAGCCGGTTGACGCATGAACGTTCATCTCGCCCGCAAAGACCAGCGCAGGACGATCGCAGCAATGCTGGCGCGTGCCTTTTTTGATGATCCGGCGATTGGCTGGATTTTCCCTGATCGGCTGGAACGGTCAAAACGGCTGCCGAAGCTGTTCATGCTTTTGTTCGATTCGGATGCAGATAAGGGCATGCGGCTCGTTACAGAGCGGGGTGAGGCGGCAACCTTTTGGCGTGCGCCGGGGCAGTCGCAGACCGGACTGTTCGAAACGCTGGTCCATTTGCTGCCGATGCTGAATTGTTTTGGCACTGCCATCGGTCGGGGCATGGCGGTTGGCGATGCAATCGAAGCGCATATGCCCGCAGGCGATTTCTGGTATCTCCATATCGCCGGGTGCGATCCGATCCATCAGGGCAAAGGGATCGGGGCGGCGGTCGTGCGTGCCGGGCTGGAACGCGCGGTCGATGGCCGTTTCCCGGCTTATCTCGAAACGCCGCTGGAGAAGAATATTGGCTTTTACCAGTCGATGGGCTTTGCGGTGACTGATGAGTGGACAGTACCGCGCGGCGGGCCGCGCTTCTGGTCAATGTGGCGACCGGTATAGCGGGCTCCTAAGCCCCCACGCATTCGAATAGACGTATATCGTTTGCGGATGCGCGCTCGTTCCACGCAGCGCGCGCGGCGACGGCATCGCCGAACTGCGGATTGACATAGGCGAGCAGAATCGGGCGTGATCGATCACGCGCCTTTGCCGCCTCAAGTTGATCGAGGCATCCGGCCAAAATCTCTTCGCCGAAAGAGTTATAGAGGTAGCAAAATAACGGCCCGGCCGGCGGCACATAGTCCGCGGCATTGCCCTGCCAAAACTCCGGCGTCACCTTCGCGCCGCCGCGCTCCGTGAAGGTCATGCTGTTGGTTTGGGCAATCGATGTAAGCACCGCTGAATATTCTACGCCGATTGCGCGGGCAAAGGGCTTGGCAGCGGCCAGCAGGACGACGCGGCCCTTACCACAGCCATAATCGATGAAGACATGCTCGGCGGGGATAATCTCAGCCAGCGCTATCGCTTCATCCAGAATGTGCGCGCCGCTAGGCTGGTAATGAAAGCTGCCTTTTTTGAGTGATGTCGGAAAATCGAGCGCATTCATGCCGATCTGGCGGCTGGTATCTGTACCCCATTGCCGATCAAAGGCCTGGTCCGCCCGCACTGCCGCGCGAGCTTTCGGCATTGCCTGCTTGATGATGGCGGCGATCGTTTTGACGCTGGCCTGCACCAATTGCGCAGGAGAACGCCCTGCGATCCCTTGCCTGACCCTGGCAAGGGCGGATGGTGAGGGGGGCGTGTTCATGGACAAGGCGAACTCATTGCTAAAATGCGAAGAATGAGTTTCGTCATTACGGCAACGCTGGTTGCATTTAGCTTAACTTGCCGCGCGCCAAATATTGATAACGCCCGAAGTTTTGATGCGATCTGGCCCGGTTATTCTGAGCGGAAAATCAGGATATGCCATAACCGATGTGGTCGGCCGCCCAGCGTTAGATGACGTAAATATGATTGGTCTGTGAGGTGCCTCGTTGGCTGATCCCCCTTGATGATCCAGTTACAGCGTTGCCTCAATTGCGCGCGCGGCTAGATCAGGGTCTATAGCGGCGGTAATGGGCCGACCGATCACCAGGATTGACGCGCCGGCATCCAGCGCAGCGCGTGGCGTAACAACGCGCTTCTGGTCGCCTGCAACGCCATCCGCAAGGCGCAGGCCAGGCACGACAAGGAAACCACGCGGCCATTTTTTATGCACGGCGCCAACTTCCGCGCCAGAACAGACAATTCCGTCCACCCCCGCCGCCATTGCCAGGTCGGTTAATCGCATCACCTGATCATGCGGGCTGCCGTCAACGCCAATTGACGCCAGGTCCTCGCTGTCAAGGCTGGTGAGCGTCGTGACAGCGACAACTTTCGTCCCCGCAGGCGCTGCCGCCTTGGCATCTTCCAGCATGGCACGCCCACCGGCTGCATGAACGGTCAGGATCGCTGGCTCCAACCCGGCAAGTGCCTGAATTGCCTTGGCGACGGTGTTCGGTATGTCGTGCAGCTTTAAGTCTAGGAAGATCGGCAGGCCAAACTCGGCCATATCCCGCACACCGTGGCGGCCATTGGCAACGAAGAATTCCAGGCCCAGCTTGATACCGCCAACATGGTGCCTAACCTTTGCCACCAGCGCCCGAGCGCGATCAATATCCGGCGTATCAAGGGCGACATAGAGCTTGGTTCTCATAGAGCCCTCCTCATCAGGCCGGATCGCTTGGGATTATTGGTCCATCCGGGGTTGCCAAGGGCGTTGGCGCGGGCGGGAGTGATGCCTGAGCGGCTGCGCGCAGATCAGCGACGGCGCGCTCTGCGGTCGACAGCTTCTGGCTCATCCGCCACTTCACCGCATGATGGAACAACAACACGGGGAACAGCCCGGCCAGGAACGTCAGCACAAGGAGAAGTGGCAGGTTCACTTCAGCGATCAATCCAGCCCACAGTTTGATCGGCACCGTCGTCCAGTTGCCAATCGAGAATACCGCCACGGAAACCGCGAGCAAGAACCAGAAGAGCGTTTTCAAAAACTGCATTGGATGCTCCGTTCCACCAAGCAGCGGTGTAGGACGATGATCATGGTTTTGCCAGCCTGCCCGGTTTTTCCAACCAACTGCCTTACCCAATCTCGGTGCGCAACGATGCGATGAGCGCGGCGATCTGGGTCAGCTTTGGCTCTTCCTCATCCAGAATCGCCAGAAAGGCATCACGCTTGATCGTGGCGATCCGACCGGGTTTCATTCGAATCGTGGGGGGCAGTGCAGACACGACGATGTCGATCAGGCGTTCCGCCCCGTGCAGCCGCCCCCATAAATAATCATTTTCACGATAGGCACGGCTGAAGAATGCGCCGAAACTGTTGAACTGAATCCCTTTCAGCGTTGCCTCCGCGCCGCCTGCACGGATTGATGTCGCGTCATCGGGCGCAATCCGGTCGACTTTGATTGCGTCGAATTCATCAATTCCTTCGCCTTGCAACAGCGGCAAGGTGGCGACATCGAAATAGGGAAAGCCCAGATAAGCGAGCAGCATTGGCCGCCGAACCTCTCGAGACGAGAGCGCGAGCGCGGCAGAAAGTCGCACTTCCGTTTCGTCATCAAGTGGCTTCAGGTTTAGAGTTTCAGCCAATCGTTCAAGTAACGGCCCGGCATCGCTGCGCAACGCCAGCACATCGCGCTGCAAGGCCAGATGAGGCTCGGAACGCTTGCACTCGATATAGGTGGCGAGCGAGGTGTAGATTGCCCCGCGCAGCGCTGCGAGATCATCTTCGGCAAATCCGCTTTCTACCTCACCCAAACGGCGTGCCATCATGCGCAGCCGACGGATGCGAAATCCCAGATCATAAGAACGCAGAAACGCGATCATCGCCGGATTGGCACCTCCTGCAAAAGTTGGTCCCATATCGTCCATGCCCTGCGCCCTTACAGTTGCGGCAACAAGGCGACGTATCTGATCCAGCCGGTCCTGCCCGGGTTCTCCGCCAACGCTGTGCAGCAATTGGGAAATATGTTCGATCACCCCGGCAAGCTTCAAATGGCCGTAAGCCGCATAGCCATAGCCAGCCTTGGTTGCGGCCGAGACCTGTGCTCGCCGACGCCAGGTGCCCAGCCGCGCGACAGTCGGCCGGTCAAGGAACAAGGTATAGCCGAATAGCGCTTCAACCTGTTTTTCAACTTCGGGACGAATCCCCGCGATAATTTCGCTCATCCGCTCAATCCGGTGGGACCGGTCGGCAATAGCCTCAAGATTGTCGCGGATTGGCTGTTGTCGGGGCAGTTCTGATACCGCGCCGATGATCGTCTGGAAAAAGCCCGGTACCCCGCCCTTGCGGCCACCAAGGTTGAGCTTTGCGCCGGGGAATGGATCAATATAAACGAACCGCCGGTCGACCTGTCGCCGCGCCGGGCGCTCGCGCAGTGCCTCAATCGCCGGCCGAAAAGGTGCATTGGCGAGCACCGATCCGTCGATCAGTACTGCTTGATCGGCACAATTGGCGGCATATTGGCGTGGCAGGTTGCGGCTCAGGAAATCCTCGCGCTCCGGCCACGATACGTCCCGCGCTGCCAATACCTTGTCAAGCTCACCAACGGTGCAGGGGGGGAATGCGCCTGGAAAGCTTGATGTGGCGCGTGCTGCGAAAGTGAGCTCGCCGGGGTGGGCCAGCGTTTCGGTGGCAAGGCCGTGATCCGAAAAGGAAAAGATCAGTCGGTGTTCGGTTTCAATCACTTCGGGGGGTGAATTCAGCGCCAGCAATTCGGGATGGCCGGCGAAATCAGTGACGGTGACGAACAGGTCGAGCGGTTGTTCCTTTGGCAGCAGCCGAGGCCCCTTCGGTGCCTTCGCCATTGCGTCAAATGCATCAAGCATCAAATGACTGAACATTTCACCGCCAAAGGGCGGTTCAAACCACCTGGATCGCACAAATCGCGACAATTTGGCCCGTACTTCGTCGCGCGCACCGGCTTCTACGAGCGCGTCGACGCTGTCACCGGACCGGCGCTGCGCCAGCCATACCAGCGGCAATGCCCAAATCTTGGCCAGCCGATGTTTAGGACCTTGTTTGGGATCGATCAGCGCCTCGATATCGGCGCTGTCCAGCCATAGGTCAGTCAGCGGCTCGAGCGATTGCCCGGTCGAAATAGCCTGGCCCAAAAACACGCCATTGATGCCGCCCGCACTTGCACCAGCAATAATGTCCACCAGGACGCGCAGGCGCAGCCCGTGTTCTTTTTCAATCTCTTGCAACAGTGCGCGGTATACACCCTCGCTACCGCTGACCGGGACTTGCCCCTCCAGAAACGCACAGCTTGCCCGGGCCAATCGCCAGATTTCCTTGGAAATACCGTGCATATAGACTGCAAGGCTGATGCCGCCATAGCAAACCAGCGCCAGCCTCAGCTCTTTCTCGCGGATCATGCCACCCCCTCTATGCGCGCCCAGACCGGCAGGTGATCGGATGCCCTTCGTGCCAGCGGGCTGGCGTGAACGCCGCATGCTACCGCCCGCAGGTCGCGCGTCATCATGATCCGGTCAAGCCGCGCGATAGGGGCGCGGGCGGGGAAACTCGCTGGCGTTTCCGCGATGCGGAATGGTCGGGCAAATTCATGCAGGCACCCCATGGTCGCGCTCCATTCGTTCAGGTCGCCCATCAACAAGGTGGGGAGGGCCGGTCGCGCGCCCTGCGCCTCCGCGATGATCGCCAGCGCCTGTTTTCGCCTGCGAAGGCCGGAAAGATCAAGATGCATGCCGAAAATGCGCAGAGCTAGTCCATCTGGCATCTGGATATCAGCCATGACCGCGCCACGCGGCTCCAACCGAGGCAAATCAATGCTGCTTGCGCCCAGCACAGATGCGCCGTGGCGGATAAGGATCATGTTGCCATGCCACCCCATGCTTTTGCTTCGTACGCCAAAGGTGATGGGGTGCCAGCCAGCGCGATGGAGCATCGCGTGCGGCAATACTGCGGCCCGCGCGCCAAACCGTCGGTCAGCCTCTTGCAGCGTGACAATATCGGCTCCGATTTCTGCCAGCACGCCCAAAATCCGGTCGGGATTACGCTGCCGATCAGCGCCGATTGCTTTATGAATGTTATAGCTGGCAACGGTAATCATGTCGGCCCTTATCGGCGGCACGGACGCGCCTGTGCAAGCGGATTGCGATTCGGCGGGAATACGGGCGGGAAGGGGATGGTGCCGGCTGCAGGAATCGAACCCGCGACATCCAGTTTACAAAACTGGCGCTCTACCAACTGAGCTAAGCCGGCATCCAATTTCGCTCCTTGCGTCAGACGACGCCGAAGGTCCAGCCCTCGGTTGCAGCAATTTCGCGGTTTAGGGCTTTTGGCGCCCATATGGACACATCGCCCGCAGTAGCGCGCAACCATGCAGCGGTCAGGATCGCGTCGGTGGCATGATCGTCATAGCGGTCCAGCGGTACGTGCGGGCGGCTGCCAATCGCGGGGTGGGTAAGCGCGGCATCCAGCGCGCGCGGACCGCGCATTTTGCTGATGCCCTTGCGCAACCCGGCGGCCCGTGCGGCGATTGTTGTGTAGATTTCAACCACTAGCGCGCCGGTGTCTGGCACTGGATCGATTGGCCAAACGGGCACGTCTGGGCCAAGATGGTGGAGCAGGCGCATGCCCGCAAAGCTTGCCTTGGCGACCTGCGCCGCTCCGATAGCATCATAAACCGTTGATGGCTTGCCCCCGCCGCTGGCGTTGAAATGCGCTTCGCACCGGCGGAAATGCATGAAATTTGCCTTGGGGCCATCCGCCGCGCCCAGATAAAAATGGCGGCCCCGCCGGGTTTCCAAAAATGATGCTGCCCCCAAATCGGCATCGCTGCACGCCGCATCGACATAGGCCCAAAACGGGCGGGCGTTATGTGGCGTTGGTTCTCCGGGCAAATAGGCACCGCGTTGGACAAAAGGTGGCGCAAAGCTGAAATCGAACCCAACGAGCAACCGATCGCTTTTGTGCGCGCGCAGCCAATCGAGGATCGCCGTGCGCGACCAGATACCCGATGGGGGATCAATCAGCCGAGGCGCGTCATCCCCCGTACCGCACATAGCGAGCGCAATGCCCCGGTGACGGCTGCCCTTTGCGCCTGACCAATCGATTGCAGCGAAATGCTTGAACTGATTCACTTCTTCTTGCGCGGGCGGGCAGCGGGACGGCTCGCGGCCTGATCGCGCGCGCGCTCGATCATCGTCCTCACCCGATCAGGATCGGCGCTGCCATAGCGGACCAGCAATGCAGGCCAGCCATGATAATGCGGCGTTTCCCAAAATGTGTCGGGATCAGTTTCGATCAGCACTTCCTTGGTATCGAGGTCGATCTGCAAAACGAACGAGTCGGGCTCCCGGCTGCCCGATAAAAGGGCTCGGCCATTGCTGACGATCTTGACCGCTGGCTTTCCATAAAACGGCGCGACATGGGTATCCGCCAGCCCGAGCGCGAAGGCGACGACGTCCTCCCAATTGCCGATCACCGCGCCCGTCACTTCACTACCCCAAGCACGTCTGCTGTAAATTTGGCGATATCAAAGCTGGCATTGCCCGGATCTTCGCCGCGCCGAACAATCACGATGTCGCGGCTGGGCACCATCACCACATACTGCCCACGGCTGCCATTGGCGGAAAAGGTGTCGGCGGGAACGCCCGGCGATTTGTTGATCAGCCAGAATGTTGCGCCATAGCCAAAGGCGCCGGGAGGTTGCGGCCCGCTTGGGGTCGTTACATACTTCACCCAACCGGTGGGTAGCAGCCGTTCGCCGTTCCACACGCCATCGTTAAGGTAAAACTGCCCGAACCGGGCCAGATCACGCGCGGTGGTCCACATTCGGCTGGACAGGATATAATCACCCCGCAAATCGGCCTCAGCCACGCTGTGTCGCATCCCCAGCTTCGCAAATAGAGCGGATTGCGGGAATAGACGGTAGCGCGCCTCGCCTAGCCCGGTGCGAAGCGACATCATGGCGAGCAGAATATCGTTGTTGGCGTAACGAAACCGGGTGCCAGGCCGTGCCTCCAGTGGCCATTGCGCCACATTTTCCTGGACACCACTACCGCCAAAGTAAATCGCGTCGGTGCGGTTGCCTGCTGTGTCGCTGTGCAAACCGCTCGCCATACGGAGCAGATTATCGAGCGTGATCATATGGCGCGGATCACGTGGATCGGCCCAGGCGGCGATCTGCGCGGGTTGATCGACCTTAACTGCTCCGGCCTTCACCGCCATGCCGACCAACGTACCGGTAATGCTTTTGGCTACTGACCAAGTTCGATTGGCAACAAACGGCCCAAATCCGGATGCATATTGCTCGGCGATCATCTGGTTGGCTTTTACAACCACCACGCCAGTGGTTTTGGTGCCCTTGCCATAGCTGTTTGCGTCGAAAGCGCGACCGACCGGTTCAAGCGCCTGAATCGACTTTGGTGCGACCGTATCACCGCGCGGCCATGCGGCTTTTGCCGGACCGGCAGGGCCGGTGGTGGCAGCGACCGTCGCCGGAATGAGTTGCGTCGATGCGCCCACCGGCAGGGTGGTGCAGCCGGTTGCTGCCGACCACAAAGCAATGCGTGGGGGCATGTCGGCAGCAAAGGCCACCGTTACTGCCTTGGCGCGCTGATTGATCGTTGCTGCCAGTTTGGCGACGGAAGAGTCGAATTCCGGGTAAATGCCGTAAAGTTCATCTGCTGCAATCTGCGCTTCTGTCCTTCCGGCAATAAACACAGCGCCGCAGGTGATTGTTGCTTTGTATCCTGCGGCGAGCGCGAGTTCGTAGGCGCTTGGTTGACGCGCCTGCTGTGCGCTCACCGGCAGCGCGGTGGCGCACAAGGTCAGCCACACAAAACTATGCGTCAGCCGCATGTTTCAACCCTTCCCAATAGGCAATGCGCTCGGCAATGCGCTTTTCAAACCCTCGGTCGCCGGGGCGATAAAATTCCTGCGCCTTCATTTCCGTTGGCCAGTAATTCGCTCCTGAAAAGCCCGCATCCGTATCATGATCATAGGCATAATCCTTTCCATAGCCGATATCCTTCATCAGCTTGGTTGGTGCATTCAAGATGTTTTGCGGGGGCATGAATGATCCGGTCTCGCGCGCTGATTTCCAGGCCGCCTTTTGTGCTTTGTAGACTGCATTCGATTTGGGGGCGGTGGCGCAATAAAGGCAAGCCTGTGCAATCGCGAGTTCCCCCTCGGGCGAACCCAAAAAATCATAGGCATCTTTGGCGGCAAGACACTGCACCAGCGCTTGCGGATCGGCCAGGCCAATATCCTCGCTGGCAAAACGCGTGATCCGTCGCAAAACGTAGAGTGGCTCCTCGCCCGCTGTCAGCATTCTGGCGAGGTAATATAGCGCTGCTTGCGCATCGGACCCGCGCATTGATTTGTGGAGGGCGGAAATGAGATTATAATGCCCGTCGCGATCTTTGTCATACACCGCCATTCTGCGCTGCAGGAAAGTGGACAGCGCCGACGGATCGAGCAATTCGGGCAGGTTGACGCCAAACAGTGTTTCAGACTGATTGAGCAGGAACCTCCCATCGCCGTCTGCCCCTGAAATTAATGCCGCGCGCGCATCGGGTGTGAGCGGGAGAGGGCGGCCTTCGATGGCCGATGCCCGATCGAGAAGCTGGCCAAGGGCGTCGGGATCAAGTCGGTTTAGCACCAGTACCTGCGCCCGGCTCAGCAGCGCCGCGTTCAGTTCAAACGATGGGTTTTCGGTCGTAGCACCGACCAGAATAACCGTGCCATCCTCCACATAGGGCAGAAAACTATCCTGCTGTGCGCGATTGAAGCGGTGAATTTCATCCACAAACAACAAAGTGCGCTTGCCGAGCCGGGCATGCTCGCGCGCTTCGGCGAAAATCCTCTTGAGGTCAGCTACGCCTGAGAAAACCGCTGAGATAACCGCAAATCGAAGCCCGACTGCATCAGCCAGCAACCGCGCGATCGTGGTTTTGCCGGTACCCGGCGGTCCCCACAGGATGATTGACGACAATCTTCCTGCCGCCACCATCCGGCCAATCGCCCCTTCAGGCCCGGTCAGGTGACCTTGCCCTACCACATCTTCCAGCCGCGTTGGGCGCAGGCGATCTGCCAGTGGAGCATCGGCAGGCGGCGCGGGAGATGGTTGGTCGGCGGGGGGGAAAAGGTCAGCCATACAGGCCAAGATAGACGCATGAGAAAAATTTGCAGCAACCCTTGTTAAAGCGCGTTCAAGATATATCTTAGCGATAACTTGAAATGAAGAAAAGGAATGAGAATGTTTCATATGCACGGGAATCGCCACTGCGGGCCGCGTGGTTCGCGGCGCTGGGGTCCTTTTGCGGTCACGTGGGAGGTAGAAAGTGCCGACATGGGCGGGCGCGGTCGTCGCGGCCGGATGTTTGATGGCAGCGAGTTGCGACTCATTCTGCTCAAGCTGATCGCCGATCAGCCGCGCCACGGCTATGATCTGATCCGCGAGATCGAAGAGCTGACCGGTGGTGCCTATGCGCCAAGCCCCGGCGTCGTTTATCCCACCATCACCCTGCTCGACGATATGGGGCTGATCGAGGAGCAAAAGGCCGAGGGTGCAAAAAAGCAGTTTGCCGCGACGGAAGCGGGCAGGGTTCACCTTGTTGAGCGGGCAGACGAAATCACAGCGCTGTTCGCGCGGCTCACCGATCTGGGCGCAGAACGTCAACGAACCGATAGCGCTTCAATTCGGCGGGCAATGGGCAATCTGCGATCAGTGCTGATGCATCGTTTCTCGCGCGGCGAGATGAATACCGAAACGCTGCATAAAATCGTCGCGATGATTGACGATACCGCACAGAAGATCGAACGGCTTGATTGACCAGAACGGCGGCGGGGTGCGTTACCGCCCCCGCCGCGCCAGTACCGCAAGATATTTGTCGACCACCTTTTGGTTGATCGCATCCCAGCCATAAGCCGCGCTGAGCGATTCACCGGCCAGCCCTTGATCATCAGCCAGATCACGGTCTTGCGCATAGGCTTGGAGTGCGTCCGCATATCCCGCGATGTTACTCGGGTCGACGAGTCGTCCGTTGACGCCGTCGTCGATCAGGCTGGTCGCCCCCGTCGCAATCGCTGCCACTACGGGAACCGCGCACGCCATCGCCTCCAAGGTTACATTGCCAAATGTCTCGGTGACGCTCGGGTTGAACAGCACATCCATCGAGGCGACGGCGCGGCCAAGATCCTTGCCCTCCTGAAAGCCGCCAAACACCGCCGTCGGCACCTGGCTTGCAAACCAGCCACGCGCCGGGCCTTCGCCGATCACCAACACCCGGTGGGCGACGCCGCGCCGTTCAAGCTCGGCGATGACCGACGCAAACACGTCAAGACCCTTTTCAAGAACGAGGCGCCCCAGAAAGCCGATGACGAATTCTGTGTCGCCAATGCCCAGGTCGCGCCGCCACGCCATGTCGCGGGCGGCAGGCGTAAAGATCGTGCGATCCACGCCACGTGACCAGATGCCAATGTCATCATTCATGCGCTGCTCACGCAGCAAATCCACCATCGACTGTGATGGCGGCAGAATGGCATCGCAGCGCCGATAAAACCGCCGGAGAATTGCGACAGCCGCAGGCTCCAGAAAAGCCCCGCCATAGTAACGCAAATAGGTTTCAAAACGGGTGTGGACCGACGCAACCACGGGTAAGTCATGGTTGCGCGCCCAGGTGACGGCACGGTGGCCCAGAAAATCGGGGGCCGACACATGCACAAGATTGGGCGCAAACGCCGCAAGGTCGCGCCGCAACACACCCGGTAGCCCCATGGCAACCCGGTATTCGCTGCGACCGGGCAGCGCAAACGAAGGCGCGCTCACCAGATCGCCCGTCGGCGCAAAGGCTGGGTTTGCCACGGTCGGTGCATAAACGCGCACTGCAGCGCCCTGCGCCAAAAGATAGCCGACAAGGCGGTTGAGCGCCTGTGTCGGCCCATCGCGCACATAATTATAGTTGCCACTGAACAGGGCAATGCGGAGTTCGGTCGCTTTCATCGACCGCTGCCATAGCGCGCGCGCCGGGGCGTGACTATCTCTGCGCATCACCAATTCTCCATCTAATTTTTCTTTGGGAGTAGCCCGATGGCCGATCTTTCCGCTTTTCCGATTTGCGCTCGCTGGCCTGCACAGCATCCTGACCGGCTTCAGCTCTATTCATTCCCCACGCCCAATGGCGTGAAGATATCGATCATGCTGGAAGAACTTGGCCTGCCTTATGAAGCACATATGATCGACATCATGGCTGGGGACAGCCAATTGGATGCGTTCCGCAGCCTAAATCCCAATGGCAAAATTCCCGCGATCATAGATCCAGAGGGGCCGGGTGGGTTGCCGTTTGCGCTGTTCGAAAGTGGTGCGATCTTGATCTATTTGGCCGAAAAAACTGGCCGTTTGCTGCCGAGTGATCCGGTCGCAAGGTACCAGGCGATCCAATGGGTGATGTTCCAAATGGGCGGACTCGGGCCGATGACCGGGCAGATGGGGTTTTTCGTCAAATTTGCGGGCAAAGAATGGGAAGACAAGCGCCCGCGTGACCGTTTTGTCGCTGAAGTACGACGCATTTTGAGCGTTATGGACCGTGTTCTTGCAGATCGGGACTGGTTTATGGGCGAAGATTACACGATCGCCGACGTCGCAATGATCGGCTGGATAAACGCAATCCCCAATTTCTACGGTGCTGCGGAGTTTGTCGGCTTTGGTGATTTTGTGAAAGTGAATGCCTGGCTTGGCCGTGCGTTGGCACGCCCTGCCGTCCAGCGCGGATTGACCATTCCGGCGCGTGGCTAACCCCCCGACCAAAGGCCGTATCGACTTTGAACTGTCATCTCGAATTGACACTTCGATGTGTTAAGCTAGGGTTACACTGATACGAGACGAGTCGGCTGCGTCCGGTGCCGGTGTTATTGGCTAAGGTGTTGTCTCGATACTCGTGTTGAACGCGAGAAGGTCCGCCGAGGGGGTGGGTCTTTCGTGCCATGTCATCCGGGCAAGGGGAGGGCATGGTAACGGACGCGAGTGTCGAAAGGAGAAGTGTCTTGGCTGATGATACTCAGGTTTACCCATCCGGGTTGACCCTGGAACAGGCGAACGAAATCCAGCAGGGCCTCATGTGGGGCACCCGAATTTATGCTGGGATCGCAGTATGCGCGCACGTGCTTGCGTTCATGCTGACGCCGTGGCTGCATTCGTAAGAAAGGGCTAGGTTATGAACGAAGGACGTATCTGGCTTTACGTGAAGCCAACGATCGGAATCCCGGTCTTTTTCCTCGCATTTGTAGCAGCATCGCTGCTGGTGCATGCGTCGATCCTGTACAATACAACATGGTTCGCGGCGTTTTTTCAGGGCGGAGCAGTAGCTGCACAGGCAGCGCCAGAAGCTGCCCCGGCGGCTGCCCCGGCAGCTGCTATGGAGGCTGCACCAGCAATGGAAGCAAATGCCGCACCAGCGATGGAAACCAACACCACGCCGTAATTGTCCGTCCGGTTGGCCGCTACGGTATAATCGGTGTGAAAACTAATTGGGGGTCGAGCCTATCCGGTTCGGCCCCTTTTTTCGTCGTGCAATTCTCGCTGGCCTGACCGGCATGCCGCAGCCCGGACGAGCAGGCGCCTGCCAATGAAGCGCCCTAAAGCAGGATGACTTTAGGTTGACTCACTTTTCAAACCGTTCGGGTCGGGCGCATCGACTGACTGGCAAGCCAGCCGCTCTGGACAGGCTTCGACCTTGAGGCTGAAATCGAGACACACCGCGCGGGGCTCATGGCATATTTCTCGATTTCGCTCGAAACGAACGGGTCAAAGTACAGTCATCAGGCTCCAACGAGGGCATTTGCAGATCAGATTGCTAAAGGCAGCCTAACTCTCCAGGCGCTTGCGCAGGAGCGGCACCATCGTCACGATGGTTGCAACCAGCAACGCCACTTCAAGACCGTATACCGCAATATACCCAGATGCCTGAGGCTGCCACGGCCCCGGAAAGGGCGCGCGCGATACCAAATCACGGATCACGCCGCCCAGCGCTGCGCCAAGGCCTGCCGCAGTCGCCTGCACAGCACCCCAACTGCCCAGCGCCAGCCCGATCTGATCCTTTGGCGCAAACTGCATCGTCGCGGTCAGCGTGCCGTGGCCGAACAGGCCCGCCCCGAATCCGATCATCATCACGCCGACGGTGAACAGCTCGGCTGAACGGATCGGCGCGGCACCGATGACCATCAGGAATGCCGGTATCCCCACCAGCGCGCCAATGCTTGCCATACGAAACGGATCAGCACCCCGGCTTAGCACGCGCGAGGCGAGCGCAAACCCGATCAGGCTGCCCCCGGCGAACGCTGCGGTAAGCTTTGTCGTCGCGCCCACGCCCAGCAAAAGCACCTGGCCGCCATATGGTTCTAGCAGAATATCCTCCATGCTGAACGCCAGCGTGCCAAATCCCACCGCTATCAGGCGACGCATCGCATGCGGTTCGGCGATGTACCGCTTCCACGAATCGCTGAAGCTGGGCTGGGGTGCCGCCGACCGAGTGCGCAAATGGCCGGGCTGAAAACTCTCCTGTTTCCACAGCGCTGCGAAATTGAGCAGCACGGTAACCATCGCCGACCCCTGGATCACCTGGATCAGCCGCCCCGATGTGAAATTTACCAACGTCGCGCCAAATACCAGCGCGCTGACGATCGACCCGATCAACAGCATGACATACATCAACCCAACCACATTGGGCTGTTGGTCCTCCGGCGCCAGATCAGTCGCCAGCGCGAGGCCAACGGTTTGGGTTATGTTGATGCCAGCGCCGACCAACAGGAAAGCAAGCGCCGCCGCAGCCTGCCCGATCCACTTCGGCGCATCGCCTGACTGGCCCGCGCCCGCCAGCACCAGCAATGCAAAGGGCATGATCGCCAACCCGCCAAATTGCAGCATCGTGCCTTGAAACAGATAGGGTACCCGCCGCCAGCCAATTGCCGACACATGCGTATCTGATTTGAAGCCGATCAGGGCGCGAAACGGGGCGAACAGCAGCGGCAGCGATAACATGATGCCCACCAGTGATGCCGGGACACCAAGCTCAACGATCATCACCCGATTCAGCGTGCCGACCAGCAACACAAGCGACATGCCCACCGATACCTGGATCAGTGACAGCCGTAACAGCCGGCTAAGCGGCAGATCAACGGTCGCCACATCGGCAAAGGGCAGGAATTTCGAACCCCAGCCAAGCCAGACGCGCGACATCCGGTCATTCAACTGCCTTATGCCCGGCAAGCCTTTTTTTGCCGTAGAGCCATGCCCAGTGCGACCATGCGGTTGTTCCGCCATTCCCTCGCATCTCCGCCAATTTTTTCGTTTGCTCAATGTGTTTGAACCCCGCCATGGTGGTTGACAAGCCTTGCCCCATGCGAATTGCGTTCCAACCTTGCGTTCTTGGTGTGTTCCTGCCAGAAAATCGGCATGGCCAAACCCCAGAAACGTTATGTCTGCCAATCCTGCGGATCAGTCTCGCCTCGCTGGGCGGGGCAATGTGGTGACTGCAGCGAATGGAATACGCTGGTGGAGGAGGCGGGAGCCGCGGTGACGCCGTTTGCGGCCAAGCATCATCTGCAATCTGGCGGACGGACGATGCAACTGGTGAGCCTTGATAGCGAGATTGCGCTGCCCGAGCGTTTGCCAACCGGCATTGCCGAGCTTGACCGCGCGCTAGGCGGCGGATTTGTCGAAGGATCAGCAACGCTTATTGGCGGCGACCCTGGAATCGGCAAATCGACCCTGTTGCTGCAAGCCGCCGCCAAGCTAGCGCTGGCTGGGCACAGTGTTGCCTATGTTTCAGGTGAAGAAGCGGCAGACCAGGTACGGTTGCGCGCACGGCGGCTGGGGTTGGGCAATGCGCCGGTGCAGCTTGCGGCGGCGACCTCAACGCGCGACATCCTGACAACGTTGGGCATGGGCAAGCCCCCTGCGATGTTGGTGATCGATTCGATACAGACGATGCATTCCGACTTGATTGAGGGGGCACCGGGCACCGTCAGCCAGGTACGCGCGTCGGCGCAGGAACTGATCCGGTTCGCCAAAGAACGCGGCACAGCGGTGGTGCTGGTGGGGCATGTGACGAAGGATGGCAGTATCGCCGGGCCACGCGTGCTCGAACACATGGTCGATACAGTGCTGAGCTTTGAGGGCGAGCGCAGCCACCAATACCGCATTCTGCGCGCGATCAAGAACCGGTTTGGCGGTACAGATGAAATTGGCGTGTTCGCGATGGTGGAAGCCGGGCTGGCTGAGGTGTCCAACCCGTCTGCGCTGTTCCTTACCCAGCGCGACGAAGGCGTAACGGGGACGACGGTGTTTCCCGCGCTGGAGGGCACGCGGCCGGTGCTCGTCGAAATTCAGGCGCTGGTGGTGCGACTGGCGAGCGGGGCGACCCCGCGCCGCGCGGTGGTCGGCTGGGATTCGGGGCGGCTAGCGATGATCCTTGCGGTGCTGGAGGCGCGGTGTGGGCTTAGTTTTTCAAGCTCTGAAGTGTATCTGAACATCGCAGGCGGATACCGCGTGCAGGATCCTGCTGCTGATTTGGCGGTTGCCGCCGCGCTTATCTCCGCGCTCAGCGAACGTCCGGTGCCGATTGATTCAGTGGCGTTTGGTGAGGTCGCGCTATCGGGAGAAATCAGGCCGGTGGCCCATGGGGCTCTGCGCTTGAAGGAAGCTGGCAAGCTGGGCTTTGAACGCGCGCTGGTACCTGCCGCTTTGGTGGGTGAAAATCAGCCCCTGAAACTATCTGGTTTCAAGAACCTAGCCAGTTTCGTTGACCATATGCTCGGGCGTGGCTAGCGATCTGGCAATCGGCACACCATTTCTTGTGCTGGTAAACCCCGTTTCGGGGCACAGGGGATAGCCAGATGGGACTGACCGCACTCGATATCGTCGTGATCCTGCTCGTGGGCGGGGGTGCCGTGCTCGGGTTGATGCGCGGCTTTGTGACTGAAGTGCTGTCGCTGATGGTGTGGGTTTTCATCGTCTTTGCGCTGAAGTTTCTGCACGCGCCCGTCACCACGATGCTGACTGATGTGGTCGGTACGTCGGCGGGCGCTGCCGTGTTGGCGTTTGCGGTAATCGCGGGTGCCGTGTATTTTGGCGGACGACTGGTGGCGAACATGGTGGGTGAGCGGACGCGAACCTCAATTCTTGGTCCACTTGATCGTGCTTTGGGATTTGGTTTTGGCGCGCTGAAGGGGCTGATTTTGGCGAGCCTGGGATTCCTGCTAATCGTGCTGGTCACAGATACGATTGGCGGCGGGCCAAATCGGCGCCCTGCATGGATCACCAAATCGCGGACTTATCCGGTGCTGTCGATCACCAGTGCTGGCATTGCCGACTTCGTTGACAAGCGCCGCAAGGGGGAGGCTGCAGCAGCGTCGGACAATGTCAGCGCCCCCGCCGGTAATGAAGGCGATGCCGCAAAGTGAACGCGCCGCTTTATAATACCGAAATATTACGGCTGGCGGCGGCTATTCCGTTCGCCAATCGGCTGCTGGCGCCCATGGGGAGCGTTGAGAAGCGCTCGCCTGTTTGCGGCAGCCGGGTAACTGTTGATGTAAATGTTGATGCAGAGGGCCGGGTTACGCAGATTGGCATGCAGGTGCGCGCCTGCGCGCTGGGGCAGGCGTCTGCATCGTTGATGGCTGCACATGCGATTGGCAAGCAGGCTAAAGATTTTGCGGCAACACATGTCGCGCTTGCCGGCTGGTTAGCCGGGGCTGAAGCTGCACCTGATTGGCCGGGACTCGATATTTTTCTGCCCGCGCGTCCGCACAGCGCGCGACACGCCTCCATAAGGTTGGCTTTTGAAGCCGCAGCGGAAGCGGCGTCGCTTGCCGCCAACCGGAAAGGCGATGGGGCATGATCGGGTCGACCTTGCGTGATGGCGTGATCCTGCTCGGCTTTGCGCTGGTGTTTGTGTTGCTGTTCCGACGGCTTGGCCTTGGCGCGACATTGGGGTTCTTGGTGGCAGGGGCCGTGGTGGGGCCTCAAGTGCTGGGGCTGGTGGGTGATGCAGAACAGAAAATGGGGATTGCCGAACTGGGCATCACCCTGCTGCTGTTCCTGGTCGGGCTGGAGTTGAATCCCACGCGGCTTTGGCAAATGAAGCAGGATATTTTTGCGCTGGGCGCGTTGCAGGTTGCTTTGTGCGGTGCGGCGGTGGCGGGTATCGTTTGGATAATCGCCGGTTTTTCGCCCGCTGCTGCCCTCGCGGTCGGCCTGCCGCTGGCGCTGTCATCCACCGCTCAGGTGCTGCCGATGCTGCAATCGGCGGGGCGGATGAAAACGCCGTTTGGCGAACGAACCTTTGCGATTCTGTTGTTTCAGGATCTGTCGATTGTGCCGATGATCACCATCGTCGCCGCCTTGTCCCGCGCGCCTGCTGCGCCCAACGCGCCGCCGGGCTGGCTGTTGGGGCTATACACCGTACTGGCGATTGTTGGGCTGGTCGCAGCCGGGCGTTTCCTGCTGCGGCCGATGTTCCGGCTGTTCGGGGTGTTGGGCGAGCGCGAGATGTTCGTGTTCGCGGCGTTGTTCACGGTTATCGCCAGTTCAGCGGTAATGGAGGCGCTGGGGCTGTCGACGGCGCTTGGTGCTTTCATCGCCGGGGTGATGCTTGCGGACAGCCCGTACCGGCATGAGCTGGAGGCTGATGTCGATCCGTTTCGCGCGATTTTACTGGGGCTGTTCTTCCTCAGCGTCGGGATGATGCTCGATCTGAACGCGATTGCCGAACGCCCGTTATTCGTGATCGGCATGGCCGCGCTGCTGATCATCGCCAAAACAGGCATTATGATGGGCATCGCGATGCTGTTCAAAATGAACTGGCGACCCGCGCTGGCGATGGGCCTGTTGCTTAGCCAAGGCGGCGAATTCGGCTTTGTGCTGTTTGCGCAGGCAAAGGACGCGTTGCTGATCGAACCAGAAGCGGCGAGCCTGTTTGGGGCAGTGGTGACGCTGTCCATGGCGACAACGCCGTTCCTGATGATGTTCACAAGGCGGTTTCGCGCTGAACCAGCGGTAAGCGCAGAGGGGTTGGAAACCCCACAGAGCGACGGCGCGAGCGCGCTGGTGATCGGTTATGGCCGGTTCGGGCAGACCGTGACGCAAATGCTGGTCAGCCAGGGCATCAGCGTTTCGCTGATCGACCGCGATCCTGAGATGATCGAGACGGCGGGCAGTTTTGGCGCGAAGGTTTATTATGGCGACGGGACGCGGCTTGATCTCCTTCGGCAGGCGGGCGCAGCAAATGTTCAGCTGCTTTTGTTCTGCGTTGATCAGGACCAGGTCGACGCACCCCTGCTCCACGCGGTAAAAGAGGCATTCCCGGCGGCATCGGTGTTCGTGCGGGTTTATGATCGGCGGAGCATCGTCAAGCTAAAGGGCGCGCCAATGGCAGGATCTGTGCGCGAAACGCTCGAATCTGCAGTGGCGATGGCGCGCCAGGCACTAAGTGATGTAGGCGTTGATAGTGAGGAAATCGCCCGCACCGAAGCCGCATATCGAACGCGCGATCTCGACCGGTTGAAGGCGCAGGCAGTCGATGGAGATATGCATGCGGGCGACAGTCATTTGATCAGGGGGCGGCTGACCCCGGTGGAGGAAGCCGGATGAACATGGTTTTGGTGTTTGCTGCGCTATCGGGCGCAATCGCCGTCGGAGCAGGTGCTTTCGGCGCGCACGGCGCGTCGGGGGATCCCGCTGACTGGCTGAAAACCGGGGCGCAATATCAATTGCTCCACGCTGTGGCCGCGTTGGTGGCAGCGCAAATGGGCGCGCGCGGGCCCGGTTGGCTGTTCGTGATTGGCGCCGCAATTTTTGCAGGCACGCTTTACCTGATGGCGCTGGGTCTGCCGCGCTGGCTGGGAGCGATCACCCCGATTGGCGGCGCAATGCTGATCATCGGCTGGTTGTGGCTCGCCGTCACGCTGGCCACCACCAAGTCGAACTGATTAAATCACCCGATCAGGCCGCGACCCGCGCCAGTTCCTGTTCGAGCAGTCCACCCAAATCGGCCAGCCGTGCGCGATCGGTTTCAGAAAACTCGCGCGGGCGTACATCAAGAATGCATAATGTGCCGATCGCAAAACCACTTGGTAGGATCAACGGTGTCCCAGCATAAAAGCGCACATTGGGTACGCCGACTACGATAGGGTTGTCGCCGAAACGGGAATCTTTGATCGCGTCATGAACCACCATCACGTCGGGATGGTGGATCGCATGGGCACAGAAGGATACCTCGCGCGGCGTTTGCGTGATATCGGTGCCATAGGTTGATTTGAACCATTGCCGATCATCATCAACAATTGACACCAACGCGTAAGGCACGTCGAACAGCGCGGCGGCAATGCGCGTATATCGATCAAACCGTTCATCCCCGCCCGCTTCCACCAGGTTCAGCGCGCGCAGTGCCTGCATCCGTTCCGTTTCATTCTCCGGGATACTGGCGCTCAGCCAGCGAAATGCGCTGCGCATCGTCCAGGTGCGAATGCGTGAACGGGCATATTCAACCGAAAAAGGTGTGCGCAGCCATTCGGAATGTTCGCCAAAATTGCCAAAACCGGTGTCAGCGCCGCCCAGAAACAGAATCGGCGTAGTCGCCATATCGGGTCGGGCGCGGATTGATTTCGCCATCGCGAGCGCACCTGATTCGATCGCGCCGTCGATCAGGATCATCCCGGTCGTCGGTTGATCATCACGCAGGGCCGCGATGATGGCGCTTTCGCTGGTTTTCAGCGTGACGGGCTCATCAGACACCGCCAGACGCATTTTCTCACGCAGCGCCTCACTCTGGGTGATCAGCAGGACAACCGCCTCGCGCGTTGCTATCGCTTGGTCCATGGTTGCCGTGTCTACATCAGTGGAGGCCGTTCTGGTGCCGCGATAATCGAGGATCATCCCTTCGGCTGCGCCAAAAACTTCTATTGCGCCGGCGGGCGTGATCGATTCGCGCATCTTTGCGACCACCGCGTCAATTGCATCATCGGTCCGCAAGGGATCGTGGTGGGTGATCGCCAGCTGCTTGACGCCAACGGTTTGGCAAACCTGCAGCGAATACTCGACCGTGCTGTGTCCCCAACCCACTTTTCCAGCATATTCGGACGCGAGATATTGCGCATCATGGATGACCAGATCGGCGTCGCGCAGGAATTCGGCATGGGCCAGATCCTGCCCATCAAGTGCGCCAACGCCATCGGCTGCTTCGTGGGAATGTGGCTCATGATCACAGGCATAAACGACCACGGCACCGTCCACCTCGATGCGGAAAGCGATCGTCAGGGCGGGATGGTTCAAATAGCGCGTCCGGATGACGACATCATCAATCCGGAACACGCCTTCCGATAGGTTGTTATAGTTGAGCTCAGCACCAAATGCCTCAGGCGTGATCGGGAAATACGTATATTCCATCTGACCAGCCAGCGTTTCGCGCAGCGATTCGCCAAACCCCTTGGGGGCATAGAAATCCCATTTATTGCCGGGGATGAAAAAGGGGGTGAAGAAAGGGATACCCTGAATATGATCCCAATGGGTGTGGCTGATAAGCACATGGCCGCGGGTGGGCTTTGGTCCCTCTTTCATCAGCATCTGGCCAAGGCCGTGGGCACCGGTGCCGCAATCGATGACGAGCAACGTGCCCGCATCGGATGTCACCTGCACGCATGACGTGTTGCCGCCATAGCGGATCGTATCAGGGCCTGGCTTTGCCATTGACCCGCGGGTTCCCCAGAACCGTACCTGCATAACCGCCCCCCTTGATCTTATACGCGGGCCAATACACGCCCGGTGACTTGCATCGTCGGTGATTGTGCACCGGATTGGGCCTCAGGTCTATGCGTATGGCAACGAAAAAAACAGCGAGGGCGCGAACCGTACTTCTCGCAATGGGGCACTTGATTATGCGGCTTTGCCCTTCGTCATCCGGCATTTGTCGGAGCAGTAGCGAACGCTGTCCCAATCGCGCGCCCATTTTTTCCGCCATGAAAAAGGTCGCTGACAGACCACGCAAATCTTGGTCGGCAGATCAGATTTGGCAATGCCGCGCGGCATCAGCGCGGCTGGGGATCAAGGAAACGGGCGACGTCGACCAGATCAACCGCGCTATCGACATAGGTCTGCCCAATCCCGCGCGCGAGCAGAAAGGGTAGGGTGCCTGCCGCCATTTTCTTATCATGGCGCATATGATCAACCAGCTTGGCACCGCCGGCGGTAATGCCAGCGGCAGCCAGACCGTCAGGAAGGCCGACCGACTGCAGATGGGCGGCTACACGCACTGCGTCTTCGGTTTTGCACAGCCCGCGATCGGCCGAATAGCCAAACGCAAGCGCCATGCCTGCCGCTACGCCTTCGCCGTGTAGCAGCGCTTCAGAAAACCCCGTCTCAGCCTCCAGAGCGTGGCCAAATGTGTGCCCCAAATTGAGTAGCGCCCGCTTGCCGGTGATTTCTCGCTCGTCTTCGGCAACGATGCGCGCCTTTGCGGCGATGCTGTGCGCAATTGCGTGCGTGCGCAGATCGATATCGCCGCCAATTAGCGCGGGACCGTTTTGCTCGCACCAATCAAAAAAAGCGGGATCGTCGATCAACCCGTATTTGACGACCTCTGCATAGCCCGCCCGCAACTCGCGCGACGGCAAGGTCGCCAGCGTTTCGGGGTCAATCAGCACCATTGATGGCTGGTGAAATGCGCCGATCAGGTTTTTGCCAGCGCGCGCGTTAATCGCCGTCTTGCCGCCTACCGAGCTGTCGACCTGCGCGAGCAGCGTGGTCGGCACCTGCACGAAATGGCAACCACGCTTCAGGATAGAACAGGCAAAACCAACCAGATCGCCGATCACGCCACCGCCGAGCGCAATAACATGATCGCCGCGCTCAATCCCCAAATTGAGGAGATCGTCGGTGAGCTTTTCAAGGGAAGTCCAGCTCTTGGTGCCCTCTCCAGGCGACAATTCGATGACGGCGGTGGCAATGCCCGCGGCATTTAGCGACGATTCGAGCTGGGCGCGTTGGGTGCGAAGATTGGAATCAGTCACGATCGCCATCGCTCGGCCCCGCGCCAGTGGTGCCAGGTGCGCGGCAGCACGATTGATCAGCCCCGCTTCAATGAAGACGGGATAGGTGCGGGCACCCAGCTGGACGGTTATCTCAATCACACATTAATCGCTTTCTGCAGATTTGGGGTCGCCCGGCGGCATGAGGCCCAATGCCTTGATGATAGCGGCCACGGTGGTTTCATGCGGCGCCTGCTGGCTGGAAACATGGATTGGGGCAAGCGCATAAAAGGGGTTTCGCGCCTCTGCCAGCGCGGTCAGCACCTTGGCTGGGTCACGCCCTCGCAGCAATGGTCGTGTATCTCGTCGCTTGACGCGTTCTGCCAATATCCGTGGGTTTGCGTCCAGCCAAACCGCCACGGCCTGATCGAGAATCAGCGCGCGCGTTTCCGGGTTGATGAACGCGCCCCCACCGGTTGCAATCACTTTGGCCTGGCCATCGATTAATCGCGCGATGACTCGACGCTCGCCATCGCGGAAATATTCCTCGCCAAACCGCTCGAAGATATCAGCTATCGTCATCCCTGCGGCAGCCTCAATCTCACTGTCTGCATCAACAAAGGGCAGGGCGAGCCGCGCGGCCAATCGCCTGCCCACAGTTGATTTGCCGACGCCCATCAGGCCGACAAGAACAATTGGCTGGCCCTGCCAAACGGATGGGTGACTGTGGTTTTGCAACATTATCGCTGGGGCTATACAACGGGCGTGGCGCTCGGGCAAAAGGCGCGTCGTCACCACCACTGGCTGCCCTTTTTGGTGCCCCCTCTCGCTGATAAGGTTTTCGTCATGAGTCGCCCGTTGATCATCATTGCCGTGTTGCTTGTCGCCTTGCTGGGCGGGGCTGCGGTGCTTGCAGGTTTGAATGGCGAAAAGCCGCTGACGCGTGTTGAAAAGGTTGTCCCGCTTGCGTCTCTCCAGAAATAAAGTCGGTGCAGGCGCACTTGCGCTTGGCTTGGTCGCGATTGGCATTCCGGCGCTTGGCCAAGATACCCCCGAATCGATTCTGCCGCCCGGTTTCAACGAACCGGTAGCCGCACCAACGGCGGCACCATCGCCACCGCCGCAGGGGGATCGTCCAACAGCGCCCACCGCATCAGCATTGCCAAGCATCATGAGCGGGATCGCCGGGAGTGATGCCACCGTGCCAGACGATATGGGCACCCCCATGCCGGTTGATCCGCGGCTGCTCGCGGAGTTTAACCTGCCTAGCTATGCGCGGCGTTCAACGGCGATGGTGGGTGTGGTCGGAACGCCCGAAGGCGGACTGGGGCCCCGCGCATTCGGCGCAGCCAATGGTCGCTTCCTGCAAACGCTGATGCGCAAAATGAATGCGCCGGTGCCATCGCGCTGGATGTCGATCAGCCTGCGCCAGGCCCTGGCGTCAAAAGTTAATACGCCTGCAGGGCTGAACGGCGCAGATTTTGCGGCAGAGCGGGCTTGGTTGCTGGTGCGGATGGGCGAATCGGTCGTCGCACGCGCCATGGTGGAGGCGGTCGACCCCGATCGTTATACGCCCAAGAAGTTTCAGGTCGCCATGCAGGCAGCGCTGGCCAGCGGTGATCCTGCGACCATTTGTCCGGTTGCCAGCGCGGGCCGCAAAGTTTCAAGCGAACGGGCCTGGATCCTTGCCGAGGCGATGTGCGCGTCAATGTCCGGTGTGCCGGGGGAGGCCGGGCCGCTGATCAAGGCGGCGCGGCGGCAGGGGGCCGCACGCGGTATTGATCTGCTGCTCGCCGAAAAAATCGTCGGCACGGGCTCAAAAGGGCAGGGCGCGGTTACGATCGAATGGGAAAATGTCGATCGGCTGACGATCTGGCGTTACGGGCTGGCAATGGCCAGCGCCGCCGACATTCCCGCCGCGATGTACGCCACCGCTGCGCCACATGTGCAATATTGGCGCGCGCAATCGCCCCGGTTGACCGAAAGTGCACGCGCGCCCTCCGCTGAACTGGCGGCGGCGCAGGGCGTTCTGTCGAGCGCTGCCCTGGTTGACCTGTTCAGCAAAATCGAAAGCGATGGTGATCAGGGTGCCGCCGAACTAGGCGTCGCGCGGGATCTGCGCGCCGCCTATTCGGACCCCAACCGAGATGTGCGGCTGACCGCGCTCCGTGCGCTGTGGGACGAACCGAAACGGCCGCGGGGGCAATATGCTCGGCTGGTTCTTACCGCGCGGGCAGCGACCATGATCGCCCCGTACCGCGACGCGCCCGATACCGATCGACTGATCGCGTCAATGCTAAGCGCGGGACTGGAAGCGCCTGCGTTGCGCTGGAAGGGAAATCTTATTCGAGGCACGAATGGCTGGGGTTTGCTGGCGCTGGTTGATACCGGCGCCCAGATCAGCCGCAGCGACGTGGATAGTTATCGCAGTCGTGCAGTGGATATCAGCGGGAACAAGGTAAAAATGCTGGTCGCCGGGCTGGCTGGCCTGCAACGGATGAGCGCCAGCGACGCTGCCAGCCTGGGCAATGCGTTGTCCATTAACTTTAATCTGTCGAACAGCTGGACGCGGGCGCTGCGCCGGGCGGCCGAGGCGCGCCAGACAGGCACGGTGCTGTTACTGGCGGCGGCCGGCATGCAGACGCCCAACTGGGGCGGCGTTTCACCTGAGGCTTTGTACGAGATTGTGACAGCGCTCCGGATGGTGGGCCTGGACGGGCAGGCGCGAATGATTGCGGTAGAGGCGGTCACGCGGCTTTGAAAAGGGCGAGCACAGAAGTTGATGATCTGCCCTTGATCGAACGCTTTCTGGAAATGATGGCCGCGCAAACCGGGGCCGCCGCAAACAGCATTGCTGCGTATCGCAGTGATTTACGACTCGCTTCGGATTTTCTTGGGCGGGGTCTGGCATCGGCGTCGACGGAGGATCTGGCCCGGCTGGGTGATAGCTGGGCGGCGCTTGCAAGATCAACTGTGGCGCGAAAAGGGGCGGCGCTGCGGCGTTTTTACGTGTTCCTGGCGGAAGAAGGGCACCGCGATGATGACCCGGGCAATGCGCTGCCGCGTCCCGGCGCCGTGCGGGCACTGCCCAAGACACTCGACCATGCCGATATCGATCGCCTTTTTGCTTCCATTGCCGCGCGAATCGACCGCGACCCGCCCGATCCGCGCGATCTGCGGCTCGCGGCGTTAGTGGAGCTGCTGTACGGATCGGGGCTGCGCGCAAGCGAGCTTGTCTCGATCCCACGCAACGGCGTGTCGCCTGATCGCCCTTTTTTGATTTTGCGGGGCAAGGGCGGGCGTGAGCGGCTTGTGCCCATTTCCGATCGCGCACGCGCAGCAGTGGCCGTGTGGCGCGCCGTGGTGCCGCCCGAAGCGCAATGGCTTTTTCCCGGCGGCAAAAAACATTTATCGCGCATTCGATTGTACCAGTTGCTGAAGGAATTGGCGATCGAATCAGGAATTCCGCCCGACCGCGTGAGCCCCCACGTCTTGCGCCACGCCTTTGCAACGCACCTGTTGGAGGGAGGCGCAGATCTGCGCGCACTGCAGCTGATGCTGGGCCATGCCGATATCGCGACGACCGAAATCTATACGCATGTCGACAGCGCCAGGCTGGTCGCGCTGGTCAATGCGCGTCATCCGCTCGTTGACCTTCCGGGCCGGCGGGCCTAACCCGCGCCCTCTGATGGCAAGCTTTCTTGATTTTGAAAAACCAATCGCCGAACTGCAGGCGCGGATCGGCGAATTGCGCGAAACCGCGGCAGGCGGCACGGTTGACCTTGATGCCGATATCGCGCGGCTACAGGTAAAATCCGACAAGCTGCTCCGCGATACCTATGCGCGGTTGACGCCGTGGCAGAAAACGCAGGTTGCGCGCCACGCGGAGCGCCCGCATTTCAACCATTATGTCGCCGGGCTGTTCGATGGTTTCATGCCGCTGGCGGGTGACCGTGCCTTTGGCGATGATCAGGCGATTTTAGGTGGCCTGGCGCATTTTCGCGGTCGCCGCGTCGTGGTGATGGGGCATGAAAAGGGCGATGATACCGTCAGTCGGCTTCGCCACAATTTCGGGATGGGCAAGCCAGAGGGCTATAGAAAGGCCATCCGGCTGATGGACTTGGCGGATCGATTCGACCTGCCGGTCATCACATTGGTCGACACATCGGGCGCTTTCCCTGGCATTCAGGCCGAAGAGCGCGGCCAGGCAGAGGCTATTGCGCGCAGCACGGCGCGCTGCCTGTCGCTGGGCGTACCCATGGTGAGTGCCATTGTTGGTGAGGGAGGCTCTGGCGGTGCAGTGGCGCTGGCGGCGGGCAACCGGGTGCTGATGTTTGAGCACGCTGTTTACTCGGTTATCTCGCCTGAAGGCTGTGCATCGATTCTGTGGCGGACATCCGAACGCGCTGCTGATGCTGCGGAGGCGATGAAGGTCACCGCGCAGGATTTAAAGGCACTCGGTGTGATCGATGCGATTGTGCCAGAGCCGCTCGGCGGGGCGCAGCGCGATCCGGCAGGCGCGATTGCGACGTTGGGTGCTGCGATTGAGGTGGCGCTGGCGGACCTTTCGAAAGCCCCACGCGCCAAGTTGATCAGCGACCGCCGCCAGAAATTCCTGAACATCGGACGGCTTTGATCGGCCAGTTTGCGCGCTGAACACGAAAAGGGGCGGCGGATGTTCATCCACCGCCCCTTCGTCACGTAAGCAGCTGGGAGAAGCTTACGAAGCTTTCATGTTCGTTTGAACATTCGAGAAGGTCGTTTTCAGGCGATTGCCCAGCCCCTGCATTGCGGCAATGGCCGCCACTGCAATCAGCGCAGCGATAAGGCCATATTCAATGGCCGTTGCCGCTTTACGATCCTGAAAAAGACCCAACATGAACTTGACCATGCAATGGGTCCTTTCTTTAAAAAGGGGCGGCGCAGATTGCCCGGCCGCCCCAATTATTCGTCCCGCTGTTCGCGCTTACGAAGCCTTCATGTTCGACGTAACGTTACCGAAGGTGGTCTTGAGCTGGTTGCCCAGGCCCTGCATCGCAGCAATAGCTGCAACGGCGATGAGTGCTGCGATCAGGCCATATTCAATAGCCGTCGCGCCCTTGTTGTTCTTGATGAACTTGCGAATGGTCTTCATTTTCCGGTCTCCAATGGTCTTGAGCGTTAGTACCCGGCTGACCGGAAATCCGGCCTGCAATGACGGAGATAAAGCTGTGAGGTTGACAAAGGTTTAAGCCGGGACGCGCGCGGAACATTTTTATTGTTCGCTTATTGGCCGCTCCGGGCCCGTTCCATCTTGGTATTGATGTTACCCCATATCCCGGTGGTGGTATTCGCGAGTTGGGTGAACGATGCGATCAGCGTGACGACGATGATTGAGGCAATCAGGCCATATTCGATCGCGGTGCCCCCCTTGCGATCAGCCGCCAGCCGTTGAATCATCTTCAGCATTGGTCGTCATCGCCTTGGAGTTTCCCTAAGTATGCAGCGATAAACAATCAGGGTTAACGAATGACAAACGCGCCAAATCCTCCGCCGCCCGCGCTTTCAGACCGGTTGTTGCCCGTGGTCGCGGTGGCGCTGGTGGATGCCGACGGGCGAATTTTGTTGCAGCAACGCCCGCCGGGTAAGAGTTTGGCCGGACTGTGGGAGTTTCCTGGCGGTAAAATCGAGCCCGGCGAAACGCCTGAGGCAGCGCTAATCCGCGAACTGGCCGAAGAATTGGGGATTTCGGTCTCCACCGCCTGTCTGGCCCCGGCTACCTTTGCCAGCGCGCCGCTGGGCGATCGCCATTTGTTGCTGCTGCTGTTTGTGTGCCGCAAATGGGAAGGCACGCCGCGCGCGATCGAGGCATCGGCGCTCACCTGGGTCCGCCCGGTGCAGATGCACGCCCTGCCCATGCCCCCGGCTGATCGCCCGCTGATCGGGCTGATTGAGGCGCTGGTTTAGGATTTTTCCGGTTGCGGCCGAAGCGCTTGTGCGAGCGATGTGGTGCCACTGCCGCGCCGGGCCGGTTGGGGTTGCGATGGGGCAGGGGCCCAGCCGGTCATGGTGATGACCTCAAATGTTTCGCTGGTGCGGCCATCCGCGTCGGCACGTTCTGCGAACAGCGCGGCGGCGCGGGCAAGCAAATCGCGGCGCAGCGGCACGCGGCCGGGCATCACATTGGCAGCCCCCATCGCGCGCAGATCACGCAGCAGCGAAAACAGGCTGGCATAACGCACGGTCAGCGTCTCGGTGTCGGTGACGGGCAGGGCGAAGCCGGCACGCATGAGTAGATCGCCCGCTGATCGCACATCAACCTGCGGATGGATGCGCGCCGCTGGCCGATCGCCCTCAGCTTCTTGCAGCACGCGTCGCAACGTTCCCAGGCTACCGGCACCTGCAAAGGCGGCAAGGAACAGCCCGTCAGGGCGCAGCACCCGGCGCGCCAACGTCAGCGCACCGGGCAGGTCGCCCACGCTGTCGAGCACGCCGGCTGAGACCACCAGATCAAACGCGCCATCGGCAAAGGGCAGCCGATCCTCGTCGGCCTGCACGCCGCCAGCGGCAGCGGCAAAGGCGAAACCGGCATCGACTCGCGCGACCCTGGCACCCGGCGGGGCAATAAATCCGCCATCAAAACAACCCAGATCGAGCACGCTTTCAAAATTGCGCGATACACTGTTGAGGCGATCAGCGATGCCGTCCAGCATGAACGCGCGCAGAAAATCCGCGTTGCGATAAGCGGCGGCAGCCCGATCACGTTGCAGGCGGCGCGCGGCGCGATCAAAGATGTCAGGACTGTCCACGCACGCGCTTGTGCCGCCCGCATCGCTGCGCGACAAGTCTGGACATGCGGTTGCTGGCACCCCTGGCGTATGTCGCTGATCTGGCGTTGCCGCCGCGCTGCCCCGGGTGTGGCGCCGTGACGGCGGTGGACCACCGTTTTTGTGCGGCATGCTGGGGGCAGTTGCGCTTTCTTGCCCCGCCCTGGTGCAGCGGGTGTAATCTGCCCTTTGCCTTTGACCGCGGCGAGAATGCGCGCTGCGCCGAATGCCTGGCACATCCGCCCGCCCATGCCGGCATTCGCGCGGCGGTGGCATATGGCGATATTGCGCGCAGCGTGGTCCTGCGCCTGAAATATGGCGGGCGCACCGCCTTTGCCGAAACCGCCGCGCGCCACATCGCCCGGTTGATGCCCGCCGATGCCGATCTGATCGTGCCGGTACCGCTCCACCGCTGGCGACTATGGTCGCGCGGGTTTAATCAGGCGGCGCTGATCGGGCAGGCACTGGGCCGGTTATCTGGCAAGCGGTGCGATGTGGACCTGCTGAAGCGCCCCCGCGCCACGCCGATGCTGCGGGGCCTTGGCAGGCGTGCGCGTGCCAAGGCAGTGAAAGGGGCATTTGCGATCAGGCCCGAGGATGGCGCGGTTTTCAAGGGCAAGGCGATTGTGCTCGTGGATGACGTTTATACCAGCGGCGCCACGACTGACGCCTGCACGGCGCAATTGCTTCGCGCCGGGGCCAGCAGCGTGACGATACTTTGCTGGGCGCGGGTATTGGCGGACGATGCCAGTGATTGACAATCATGGGTTGCATCCACAATTGTCAGGTTATGACGAAGGTTGAAATTTATACCAAGGCGTTCTGCCCCTATTGCACGCGCGCCCTGCGCCTGCTTGGCACCAAGGATGTTGAGATCGAAGAGCATGACATCACGATGGGCGGCCCCCGTCGCCTTGAAATGCTCGCCCGCGCAAATGGTGGCACCACGGTGCCGCAGATATTTATCGACGGGAAGCACATCGGCGGATCGGATGATCTGGCCGCGCTGGAAGATGAAGGCCGGCTCGACGCGCTGATCAACGCATGACGCGGATTGCCCTGTTCCAGATGACGAGCGGGATTGATCCGGCGCAAAACGCGCTGGCGATCAGCGAGGCGATTGCTCAGGCAGCGGCAGGCGGGGCGGCGATGCTGTTCACGCCTGAAATGTCCAACCTGATCGACCGGGACCGGGCACGGGCGGCGGCATCAATCCGTCGCGAGCAGGACGATCCCGTGCTTGCAGCGGCACAGGCGGGGGCTGTGGCGCATGGCATTTGGGTGCATCTGGGCTCCATCGCCCTGCACGGGGGCGACGGCAAATTTGCCAACCGTGCCTTTGTGATTGATTCAACCGGTGCAATCCGTGCCCGGTATGACAAGCTTCATCTCTTCGATGTCGACTTGCCCACCGGCGAAAGCTGGCGCGAATCGGCGGCCTATGCGGCGGGAGATGGGGCGGTTGTCGTCAACACCCCGATAGGCGCCATGGGCCTGTCAATCTGTTACGATCTGCGCTTTGCCGATCTGTACCGCGCGCTCAGCAATGCAGGGGCAACCGTGCTCACCGTGCCAGCCGCCTTCACCCGCCCCACCGGGCAGGCGCATTGGCACGTCCTGCTGCGCGCGCGCGCAATTGAGGCGGGGGCATTTCTGATCGCCGCTGCCCAAACCGGCGAGCATGAAGATGGCCGTGCAACCTATGGCCATTCGCTGGTGATCGATCCCTGGGGCGAGGTGCTGCTCGACATGGGCGAGGCAACGGGCATTGGCTTTGCTGACATCGATCCGGCCCGTGTTGCTGATGTGCGCTCGCGCGTGCCGGTCATTGCGCACCGCCGGGCGATTCCTGAGGTGGCAGTAATCGCATGATCGTTTTCGATCTGCGCTGCAGCCACGGCCATGTGTTTGAGGCATGGTTTTCGTCGTCATCAGCCTATGAGGATCAGCGCGCACGTTCGCTGGTGCTGTGCCCGGTGTGCGATGATTCGAGCATCGACAAGGCAGTGATGGCGCCCAATGTTGCCGCCAAGGGCAACCGCATGCCTGCCGCTGCCAAGGGCGCACAACAAACCACGCTGGCAAGAATGGCAGAGGCGCAAGCCAAGTTGCTCGAAAACTCAGAATGGGTGGGTCGCTCGTTTCCTGATCGTGCCCGGTCGATGCATCTGGGCGAAGAACCCGCAGCCCTGATCCACGGCGAGACCAGCCCGGCCGAAGCCGCCGAACTGGCAGACGAGGGCGTACCGCTCATGCCACTGCCGTTCAGGGTAGTGCCACCGTCTGCGCGCAACTGATCCGCTACGCCGAGTTACCCAAACCATCCTCAGTGATCGCTGCATCGTTGACCGGAATCGCGGCATTCACTAGGCCAACCGCGCGTGCCCCCGTAGCTCAGCAGGATAGAGCGACGGTTTCCTAAACCGCAGGCCGGTGGTTCGATTCCACTCGGGGGCACCACCGCAACGTTCACGCAAAGAGCGGCAATTTCGTTCGCGACGTCGATTGCTAAATCCTGGAGCCGCGAAGTTAGCGATGGCGACGGTCAAGCGCGGCACTTATCGGGAAGCGATTATGGGAACCCGCCCAATCATTGATAAAAACCCTGTTAAATCAATAGAATTTGGCGGACAGGGTGGGATTCGAACCCACGGTGAGCTTCCACCCACGGCGGTTTTCAAGACCGCTGCCTTAAACCACTCGGCCACCTGTCCCCATGCGCAAAGCCTAGCGTTTCGTCTAGCTTGAGTGCGGGAAGCGATGCGCCTTACGCTGTGTCCCATCTTTTGTGCAATAGCGGTGTCGCGGGGGGTTCATGTCGTGCGGGCGGTGTGGCACACCAATAGGATGACTGGTACCAACGTTTTTCTCCGTCGAATCGCTGCCCCGATTGCCATCGTGCTGGCCGGGCTGGCGCTGGGCAGCAATGCGGCGGCGCAGGATGAAGATGGATTCCAAGCCTATCTGCAAACTTTGGTTGCCGAGGCGGAGGCGCGCGGCGTGACGCGGGCGACGATTGATGCGGTGGTACCCACGCTTACCTTCCAATCGCGGGTTGTTGAACTCGATCGTGCTCAGCCTGGGGCCATCGCCAATGCGCCTGTGCCTGATTTTGCACCGTATAAAGAACGTCACGTTGACGCATCACGGATCAGCCGGGGGCGGGTCGCTTATCAGTCATTACGGCCCCGTTTGTCGGCAATTGAGCGGGAAACGGGCGTTCCTGAGTCGATTATGGTCGCGATTTGGGGGCATGAAACCAATTATGGCGCGGTTACGGGCAATTTTGACCTTCCGCGTGCGCTGGCCTCGCTTGCTTATGACGGGCGGCGGCGTGAGCTGTTTTCGGCTGAGTTTATCGCAACGTTGCAGATGATGGATCGCGGCGTGCCGCGCGGGCAGTTGAAGGGAAGCTGGGCAGGGGCGACCGGCAATCCGCAGTTCCTGCCATCGGTTTACATCCGGCTGGCGCGGGACGGTGACGGGGATGGCCGCGCCGATATCTGGACAAATGAAGCTGATACCCTGGCATCCATCGCCAATTATTTCGTCAATGCCGGTTGGCGGGCTGGCCAGCCCTGGGGGTTGGCCGTCGCGGTGCCCGCCACGCTTGACCGCGAGGCGATTCGCAACCGCACGACAGCGCCACGCTGTGCGCGCGTATTCGAACGACATAGCGGCTGGAAATCAATGGCTGAGTGGCGCGCGCTTGGCATGATCCCGCTCGACAAGGTTTGGCCGGGTGATCAGGTGCAGGCAACGTTGCTTGAACCTGATGGGCCGGGCAAGACAGGCTATCTGCTGACGAGCAATTACCGGGTGATCCTTGATTATAACTGCTCCAATTTTTATGCGCTCTCGGTGGGATTGTTGTCGGATGCCGTTGAACGCTGACGCAAAGCCTTTGCGGTGGGTAGCAGCGCTGCTGCTCGCTGCCTGTTTCGCCTTGCCGGGCGCATCAATTGCGGCGGCTCTTCCACTGGCGAACGCAGCCCAGACAATGGCTGGTGATGACATGCCGCCCCCGCCAACGCCGCCGCGCTATGACATGGTTGGCTATGCCGCCGTGTTAAGCGCTGATTCTGGCCAGGCACCGGCGATCAGCGCCACCCATGCCAGCCTGCCGGTTGGTAGTTTTATCGAATTGACCGCGCTTGATAATGGCAAGACCATCATCGTGATCATTGCAGATGGCTTGCGGCCGCGTGATGGCTGGTTGTTGAACCTGTCCGCTGGCGCGGCGCAACTGCTGGGGAATAATGGCGGCGGCGCGATAGGCGTGCGGGCACGACGGCTCGATCCGCCGGGGATCGATCAGGCTTCACTGCGCAATGGAGGAACGGCGACGGAGCGCATTGACGCACCGCCAGTCCTGCTGCGTGCGCTGCGGAAAAAACTGCCGGCGCCACCATCGACGGCAAATGTCTCAAATCCCAAGCCGCGGCCTGCACGGGCAGCTGTCGGTGCGACATATCCGGCGCCCGGACGGATTACTGCTGCCCCGCCACCATCAACAACGCGACCGGGCACCTATGTGCAGATTGCAGCTCTATCGTCGGCAGAACGGGCAACCGCGCTTGCGCAAAGCCTGGGCGGCAGCGTTTTGCCGAGCGGCGGGATTTACCGCGTGCGAATCGGCCCCTATGCGGATCCGGCAAGCGCCGAACGCGCCCGCGCTGACATTGCCCAACGCGGCTATGGCGACGCCCGCATCGTTCGAGACTAAACGACGCGCCAGACTCCCGGCCACCAGATGGAAAATAGCGTTCCCATGAAGAAAACTGCCTTTGCACTGCTGCTTGCCACCTCGATTTTTGCGGCGCCCGTACAAGCAAGCAAGCCGCCCTTCAATACGCCAGCGCCCGTTGCTTTCATGCAGGATTTGTCGAGTGGCGCGGTGCTGTATGCCAAGGATGCTGACCGGCGGATGCCGCCTGCGTCGATGGCCAAGATCATGACGGTCTATGTCGCGTTCGACATGATCAGCCGGGGCGAACTGAAGCTGGACCAGACCTTCACCGTGCGCCCGGAAACGTGGAAAAGGTGGCACGGCCCGGCGGCGGGATCGACGATGTTCTTGTCGGTGAATGAAAATGTCAGCGTCGCCAACCTGCTGTACGGCATCATCACGCTATCGGGGAATGATGCTTGTGTTGTCTTGGCCGAAGGGATTTCAGGAACTGAGGAAGCCTTTGCCAGCCGCATGAACGAACAGGCCAAGAAGCTTGGCCTGCGCAACAGCCACTTCGGTAACTCCAATGGCTGGCCCGATGGTGGCATAACCTATGTCACGGCGCGCGATTTATCGGCCCTGGCGACCGCGACAATCCAGAAATTCCCGAAACTCTATAAGGAGTTTTACTCCAAGCCTAATTTTACCTGGGGTAAAACAATGGGTTCGGGGCAGGCAATCACCCAGGCCAATCGCGATCCGATTTTGGGGCGCGTCGCCGGGGCAGATGGATTGAAGACTGGCCATACCGATGAAGCAGGATACGGTTTTACCGGGTCAGCCGAACAAAATGGTCGCCGGCTGGTGATGGTGGTCGCCGGGCTGACCAGTTTTAATCAGCGGATCGAGGAATCGGTGCGTTTCATGGACTGGGGCTTTCGCGCCTGGCAGGCCAAGCCAATCGTGAAGGCCGGCCGCAAGGTTGAGAGCGCCGAGGTTCAGGGGGGAGCATCGAGCCGCGTCAATCTGGTCGCGCCGCGTGATCTGACGGCGACACTGCCGGGCGGCGCAGTGCCCGATCTGCAATTGCGGGTTGTGTATCAAGGGCCGATCAAGGCCCCCATCAAAAAGGGCCAGCACATCGCGGATTTGGTGGTAATGTCGCCCGATATGGCCCCACAATCGCTACCACTTGTTGCCGAAAATGATGTGGCCGAAGCTGGCTTTTTCGGTCGTGCTTGGGCCGGGTTCCTGTCGCTGTTCGGCATGTGAACGCGGATACGTCCATCGGTAAGTTCATTTCGCTGGAGGGCGGCGAGGGAGCCGGCAAATCTACGCAGGTTGCCCGGCTGGCGGCGGTGCTGGCCGATCGCGGTATTCAAACGCTGGTGACGCGCGAACCCGGCGGCACCGAAGGGGCAGAGGCGATCCGCAGCCTGCTGATGCAGGGTGACGTCAAGCGCTGGTCCGCGCATGTTGAGACGCTGTTGTTCGCCGCTGCCCGTGCCGACCATGTCGAAAAGCGGATCAGGCCCGCACTTGGCGCGGGGCATTGGGTGATTTGCGACCGATTTATCGATAGTACACGGGCCTATCAGGGGGTTGCGGGCGGCATTGACGATGCCGCGGTGCTGGCGATCCACGGCTTCGGCGCGCGCGGATTGCTGCCAGATCGCACGCTGATTCTGGAAGTGCCGGTCGATGAGGGCCGCGCACGCGCCGCCAGTCGTGACGGCGCCGCCGCTGATCGGTTTGCCGCACGTGGTGATGAATTCCACGCCAATGTCGCGACTGCCTTTCGCCGGATTGCGCAACAAGAACCTGACCGGTGCCGCTTGGTTGACGCTGGCGCCAGCCCCGATGCGGTAACCATGGCGATTCTGAACCAGCTCGCCGATTTGCTGCCATGATCCAGCATTTGGGGGCGTTACCCGCGGGCAACGCTGATGCTCATGCCGCTTTGCGCGCAGCAATGACGGGCGAGGCGCTGCATCACGCATGGCTGTTCACCGGGCCGCAGGGCGTGGGGAAGGCAAGTTTTGCGCGGATTGCAGCGATGCGGATGCTGGCAGAGGCTGCCAACCCCGGCACGCTGCCCACCGGATTTGATGTTCCCGAGGATCACCGCACGCGCGCGCTGATCAACGCGGGTTCGCACCCCGATTACCGCGAGCTGACCCGCCTGCCTAAGGACGCCGACAAGCCCGGGCAGGACCTTGCCCGGTCGATCTCGATAGCGCAGGTCCGCGCCTTGCAACCCATGTTTGCGACCACCCCGTCAATGTCGCCGCGCCGGGTGGTGTTGATCGATTCGGTCGACGATCTGGAGCGGCCGGGCGCGTCGAACGCGCTGCTGAAAAATCTGGAGGAGCCGCCTGCGGGCACGGTCTTCATCCTGATCAGCCATTCGCCGGGCCGGTTGCTGCCCACCATCCGATCGCGCTGCCGCCGGTTGCGATTTGATCCACTGGATGATGCAATGATGGCGCAGGTGCTGCGCGCTCAATTGCCTGAGGCGAGCGGCGACGAAATCGATGCGCTGGTCCGCGCGGGCGACGGATCGCCGGGGCGAGCGCTGGGCTATGCGGGACTGGATATGGCCGCGCTGGACCGTGTCATGACGGCAATTGCAGGTGATGGGGATAGGGCCAATGCCCAGCGAAGTAAGCTTTCCAAAGCATTGGCGTTGAAGGCCGCGCAGCCGCGATATGAGGCGTTTCTTGATCGGGTGCCAAGCTTCATCGCCGAGGCAAGTGCTGATCGCACCGGAGACGCCCTGAAAACCGCGCTTGATGCCTATGATGCAGCCCGTGCCTTGGCAATAAGCGCGCGGGCGCTATCGCTGGATCAGCAGGCGACAGCATATGAGATGGCGGGACTGGTGGCAAAACTGGCGGCGCGTTAGGCTTCAATTGGGCGCAATGATGCTCTAGGGAACGCGCATGGCCGAACCTTATTACATCACCACCGCGATCAATTACCCCAATGGCCGGCCGCATATTGGCCATGCCTATGAAGCGATTGCCGCAGATACCATTGCGCGCGCGCACCGCCAGGCGGGTCGCGATGTGCGGTTCCAGACCGGTACCGACGAACATGGCCTGAAAATGGTCCAAACCGCGAGAGACCGAGGTATGGAAACGCGGGCTCTGGCGACCGAAATGTCAGGCTATTTCCGTGAAATGGCCGATGCTTTGAACATCAGTTATGATCGCTTTATCCGCACCACCGATACAGATCATTATGCCGCCAGCCAAGCGTTGTGGCAGGCAATGGCCGATGCGGGCGACCTGTACCTGGATCGGTATGAAGGCTGGTATTCGGTGCGTGACGAAGCGTTTTACGACGAGAAAGAACTTGTTGAAGGGGAAGGGGGCATCAAGCTTTCCCCACAAGGCACGCCTGTTGACTGGACCGCTGAGGAAACCTGGTTCTTCAAGCTGTCAAAATACCAGCAACCGTTGCTCGATCATTATGCGACCAACCCCGATTTTATCCAGCCCGACAGCCGCCGCAATGAAACGATGCGGTTTGTGGAAGGCGGGCTTTCCGACCTGTCGGTGTCGCGCACCAGCTTCGATTGGGGTGTGCCGGTGCCGGGCAGTCCAGGGCATGTGATGTATGTGTGGGTCGATGCGCTGACCAACTATCTGACCGGGCTTGGTTATCCTGGTGATGAGAACGGTGAATTCGCGAAGCGCTGGCCCGCCGATCTGCACATGATCGGTAAGGATATCGTGCGCTTTCATGCGGTGTATTGGCCCGCATTCCTGATGTCAGCCGGGTTGCCGCTGCCCAAGGCGGTGTTCGGGCATGGTTTCGTGCTGGCGCGTGATGGTGCCAAGATGGGCAAATCAGCGGGCAATGCGGCTGATCCGCTGGCGCTGGCACAGGCTTATGGCGTGGACGCGCTGCGCTATTTCCTGCTGCGTGACATTAGTTTTGGGCAGGATGGCAGCTATTCACCTGAGGCGATTGTAACGCGGGCCAATGCTGATCTGGCGAATAGTTTCGGCAATCTGGCGCAGCGCACGCTTTCGCAGATTTTCAAGAATTGCGATGCTTATCTGCCGGCGATCCGCGGCCATATGCCCGCCGATGCCGCACTGTTCACGCTGGTGGATACCGCCATCCGCGAAACGATGCCGCGTGCCTATGCCGATCTGGCGCTGTCGCAGGCGACGGAGGCCTGGGTGCAGGCGGTGTTCGCGTGCAACGCCTATGTCGATGAACAGGCCCCCTGGGCGCTGCGCAAAACCGATCCTGAGCGGATGGAAACGGTGCTGGCCACGCTGTACATCTGCATCGCACAGCTTGCAGTGGCGATCAGCCCGGTAATCCCCGGCAGTGCGGCCAAATTGCTCGACGCAATGGGGATCGCACCCGAATTGCGGACGCCCGAAGCGATTGCGAGCCACTGGTATTCGCCGCTGGCAGAGAGCGATTTCCGGATTGACCAGCCAGTGCCGCTATTCCCCCGGCTTGAGCTGCCCGTTGAGGTTGCTGTATGACCTTGATCGACAGCCATTGCCACTTGAATTACAAGGGCTTGGTTGAACAACAGCAGCAAGTGTTGGAACGCGCCCGGGCGGCGGGCGTGGGCACGATGCTGACCATCTCCACCCGCGAATGCGAATGGGACGACGTGATCGGCATCGCCGAGCGTGAGGATGATATCTGGGCGACCGTGGGCATCCACCCGCATGAGGCCGATGCCCATGCCCATATCGACACCGCCAAGCTGATCAATCGCGCGCAACACCCCCGTGTGGTTGGCATCGGTGAATCTGGCCTGGATTATTATTACGACCATAGCGACCGCGACCAGCAGCAAACCAGCTTTCGTGCGCATATCGCCGCCGCGCGGGAAACCGGGTTGCCGATCATCGTCCATACCCGCGATGCTGAAGAAGATACCGCCGCCATTTTGCGCGATGAAATGGGGAAGGGAGCCTATCCCGGCGTCATCCACTGCTTCACCGCCAGCGACGCCTTTGCCGATATCGCGCTGGAGCTGGGGTTTTACATTTCGATCTCCGGCATTGTGACGTTCAAGAACGCCAAGGATTTGCAGGCCACCGCCGCGCGGGTGCCCATTGATCGGCTGCTGATCGAGACGGATTCGCCGTTTCTGGCGCCGGTCCCCCATCGCGGCAAGACTGGCGAGCCCGCCTTTGTTGCTGATACGGCGCGATTTTTGGCGACCTTGCGCGGCATTGACGTCATGACGCTGGCAGACGCGACCAGCGCCAATTTTCATCGGCTGTTTACCAAAGTGACGCCATGAAGCTGCGGATATTGGGCAGCGGCACATCATCAGGCGTGCCCCGTATCGGCAATGATTGGGGCGAGTGCGACCCCACCAACCCCCGCAACCGCCGCATGCGCGCGTCGGTGCTGGTGGAAACTGCCACGACGCGGATACTGGTCGATACCAGCCCCGATATGCGTGAACAGCTGCTTAGCGCGGGTGTAAGCCATATTGATGCGGTGATCTGGACGCATGACCATGCTGATCATTGCCACGGCATTGATGACCTTCGGCAAGTGTATCATGCCCGCGGTGAACCTGTGCGGGGGCTGGCACGGGCCGAAACGTTGCGGCAATTGAGCGCGCGGTTCAGCTATGCATTTTCGGGACGGCCCGGCTATCCACCGACGATTGCTGGCGAGGAATTACCCGATACAATTTTGATCGGCGATATCGCGGTCACCGTGGCCGATCAGCCGCACGGCGGCATTACCAGTGCCGGGTTACGGTTTGCGGCGGGTGGCATTGCCATCGGCTATGCTACTGATTTTCATACCGTGACCCCAGCCATGGCGGCCCTATATACCGGGCTCGACCTATGGGTGGTTGATGCGTTGCGCCGTGCACCGCATCCCTCGCATGCGCACCTTGATTATACCCTTGACCAGATCGCCCTGCTGCGCCCCGCCCGATCAATATTGATCCATATGGACCAGACCATGGACTATGACAGCCTGATCGGAACGCTGCCGAATGGTGTGGAGCCAGGGTTTGACGGCATGGAACTGACCTTATGAACGGCGATACCGGCTTCTATGCCGCGATGCTGGCGTTGATGCTAATCCTGCCACTCAGCTCGTTGTTGGCGCGGCGTTTGCCGATTGGATCGACGCTGAAGATGGCGGCGGCCTGGGCGGCGATATTTGCCGTCGCCTTGCTCGCGGTGACGGCAGCGCGGCATAACGGGGTTCGGCTGGCCGATGTGCCGATTGCACTCGGGCTAGCGAGCGAGCAGGTCAGCGGCAACATGCTCATCATCCAGCGCAGCCCTGACGGGCATTTTTGGGCCGAGGTGTCCATCAACGGTTTCAAGCAGCGCATGCTGATCGACTCGGGCGCCACCACTTCGGCGATCTCCATCGACACCGCGCGTGCCGCCGGGGTGGAGGTCAACGATCCATTTGGCGTGATGATGAACACGGCCAATGGCCCAATGATCGCCAGGCGGGCAACTGCTGGGGCCTTCAATGTCGGGCCAATCCACGCCAATGATATCGAGCTCAGCGTCGCCCCCAGCTTTGGCACCGGGATGATCGGAATGAACTTCCTGTCCCGGCTGAAAAGCTGGCGGGTTGAGGGGGATCGGATGATCCTGGAGCCGCGCGCGGCATCATGATAATTAATTTAACATAATGTATATTATCGGATCGAAATGTTGATGAGGCAGGCGGGCTCCCCCTATGGTTGACAGGCTGGTAACCATCATGTCGCGGCTGCGTGATCCCGACGCCGGGTGCGCATGGGATTTGGCTCAGGACTTCGCGTCGATCGCGCCGTACACGATTGAGGAAGCGCATGAAGTCGCCGACGCAATTGAGCGCGGCGATATGGCGGATTTGAAGGATGAGCTTGGCGATCTGTTGCTCCAGGTCGTGTTCCACAGCCGCATGGCCGAAGAAGCTGGCCATTTCGCTCTGCCCGATGTGGTCGCGGCGATCAGCGATAAGATGGAACGTCGGCACCCCCATATTTTTGGCCCTCATAACTTTGGTGATCCGGAACAGCGCGCTGGCACCTCCCCTGCCTCATGGGAACAAATCAAGGCCGACGAGCGGGGTGCGAAGGGACATGCCAGCGCCATTGACGGTGTGGCGCGCGGCCTGCCCGCGCTGATGCGCGCAGAAAAGCTGCAAAAGCGCGCTGGCCGCGTGGGCTTCGACTGGCCCGACGCCAGCGGTGCCCGGGCAAAGATCGACGAGGAAATCGCCGAAGTCGAAACTGCAACGAATGATCAGCATCGCGCGGAGGAGATTGGAGATCTGTTGTTCGCCGTCGTCAACTGGGCGCGCAAACAAGGTGTTGATCCCGAGGTGGCCCTGCGGCGCGCCAACGCTAAGTTCGAACGGCGATTTCGGGCGATGGAGGATATTGCAGGCGAGGCGTTTGCAGCGCTCGACCTGGAGGCCAAGGAGGCGTTGTGGCAACAGGCCAAGGCTGCGGAATGACGTAACAGATTCAATCCCGCCCAGGTTGACTTACCCGCGCACCGCGAACCGGTCCCAATCGCGTTCGCTCAATCGCACATCATAAATGGCGTGGTCTCCGTCGACATGCTGCCCCAGCACCTCGCCGTGCGCGTGCAGCCAGGCTGCCCCCGCCCCGTCACCAACGTCCAGCGTTACCGTGTAACGGCGGTGCGCCTCCGTCAGCCGGGCGGCGACCCGGGTGAGCAGATCAGCCACCCCTTCCCCCTCCAGCGCGGAAATCAGCATTACATCGTCGCGGCGGCTGGCGTCGCCCTCCACATCGGCGCGCGCATCCCCGGCGAGTAGGTCAAGTTTATTCCATGCCTCGAACCGGGGTGTCGTATCGGCAACGCCAATTTCGCGGAGCACTTTTTCAACATCGGCGCATTGTGTCGCGCTGTCCGGGTGGGCGATGTCGCGGACATGGATCAGGAAATCGGCCGACACCACTTCCTCCAGCGTCGCCTTGAACGCGGCGACAAGCTGTGTCGGCAGATCGGAGACGAAACCGACCGTGTCAGACAGGATCGCCTTGTCGATGCCCGGCAGCGATATTTGGCGCAGCGTGGGATCAAGTGTAGCGAACAGCAAGTCTTCCGCCATGACGTCAGCGCCCGTTACCCGGTTGAATAAGGTCGATTTTCCGGCGTTGGTATAGCCGACCAGCGCTACCACCGGCCAAGGCGCGCGCTGGCGACGATCGCGGTGAAGCCCACGCGTGCGCGTTACCGCCTCCAGCTCGCGTTTCAGTCGGGCCATCCGGTCGCGGATCAGGCGGCGATCCGCCTCGATCTGGGTTTCGCCGGGGCCACCCAAAAAGCCAAAGCCGCCGCGCTGGCGTTCAAGATGGGTCCAGCTCCGCACCAGTCGGCCCGCCTGATAATCAAGATGCGCCAGTTCCACCTGCAATCGGCCCTCTGCTGTGGCAGCGCGTTCGCCAAAAATCTCCAGGATGAGGCCGGTGCGGTCGATGACTTTGGCTTCCAGCGCCTTTTCCAGATTGCGCTGCTGAACAGGCGTCAGCGCGGCATCGAAGATGACCAGCCCCGCCTCCTCCATCCGCACGCTGGCTGCAATCGTTTCAATCTGCCCGCTGCCAATCAGCGTAGCTGGCTTGGGCGCGCGAACGCGCACGGCGATCTTGTCAACGACCACCAGCCCGATTGCCTCAGCCAGCCCGGCGGTTTCCGCTAGCCGGGCATCGGCATCACGCGGGTTCAGCCCGTGTTCGGGCAGGATGATGATCGCGCGGGCACCACGGGCGAAATCATCCCGGTCCCGGTCAAAACCGCCGCTCAATCGTCAACCGAATCGGATGATTCTTCGGCAAGGTTCAGCGGATGCGCTGGCTGAATGGTCGATACGGCGTGTTTGTAGACCAGCTGCGCCATGCCGTCGCGCTGCAGCAGCATGCAGAACAGGTCAAACGCCGCGATATGCCCCTGCAGCATCACACCGTTCACCAGAAACATCGTTACTGGATCGCCGGATTTGCGCACCGCGTTTAGGAATATTTCCTGTAGTAACGGCTGCTTGCGCTGCGCTTCTCCCACCGCGTCCAAGATCGCGTCGACGTCGATTGGTCCGGATGGCATGATCGTCGAAATGGCGTGTTTGTAGATCAGCTGCGACTGTCCATCGCGCCGTAGGAGTACCGAAAAATTGTCGAACCAGGTTACAATGCCCTGAAGTTTGACGCCTTTGACCAAGAACATTGTCACTGGCGCTTTGGAGCGACGCAGCGCGTTCAGAAACAGGTCTTGCAGCGACGTTTGCTTGTCAGCCATGGTTGGCGTCCTTGTTATTGGCGGGGGCTGCCCCGCGATGCGCCGGTTCCCGGCGTCGGATTGGTCGTGATCGCCAGTGTGGCAAGCAGACATAGCACTAATTTAGGAAGCCTACCCCCTAAGGTCCATAGCCAAAAGCTGGGCTGACGCCCATCGCTCAATCCTCGCGGGTTTCGGTGATACCGAGCAGCTTCAATTTGCGGTGGAGCGCTGATCGCTCCATGCCGATGAACGTCGCAGTGCGAGAGATATTGCCCGAAAAACGGCGGATTTGGACGCGCAGATATTCTCGCTCAAATGTTTCGCGCGCCTCGCGCAGCGGCGATCCCATGATGGCGTTGGATCCCGCCGCGCCCAGATCACCTCGATCGCCCATCACTTCGGCCGGCAACAGATCAACGTCGATCCGGCCGATCCGGTCACCGGGTGCAAGGATCACCGTGCGTTCCACCACGTTGCGCAACTGGCGGACATTGCCCGGCCATTCATAGCTTTGCAGCGCCAGCATCGCGTCCGGTGCAACTTCGGGCGTTGGCACCCGGCGCTGGGCCGCATAATGCGCCACGAAATGTTCAACCAGGGCCGGAATATCCTCACGCCGTTCGCACAGGCCGGGGATGATAACGGGCACGACGTTTAACCGGTAATACAGGTCTTCACGAAAGCGCCCTTCCGAAATTTCCACCGTCAGGTCACGCGCGGTGGCGGAGACAACACGGACATCAACCCGCACCAGCCGCTGCCCGCCAACGCGCGTAAAGCTTTGATCAGTTAGCACACGCAAGATGCGCCCCTGGGTGGCCAGCGGCATATCAGCAATCTCGTCCAGGAACAGCGTGCCGCCATGCGCCTGTTCAAGCAGGCCGGGTCGCACAACATAGCCCCCCTCCTCTGCCCCGAACAATTCTTCGTCCATGCGGTCAGGCGTCATTCGCGCTGCGCTTACGACGACGAACGGTGCTGATGCCCGCGTGCTCCAGCCGTGGAGCAGTCGCGCCGCGACTTCCTTACCCACACCGGCGGCACCCATTACCAGCACCCGGCTGCCGGTAGACGCGACGCGCTTCAGCGTTGCGCGGACGCCGTTTATCGCGCCTGAACTACCCGTCAGGTCATCCTCACGACCGGCGGAGGCGCGCAGCGACGCAACCTCTCGCTTCAGCCGCTCCGTCTCCGTCGCACGCTCAACGAGCAGCAACAGTCGTTCGGCCTCAAACGGTTTCTCGATAAAATCTGCCGCGCCGCGCCGGATTGCCGACACAGCGGTATCCAAATTGCCATGCCCCGAAATCACCAGCACCGGGATGGTCGGATCCCGGCGCTTCATTTCATCCAGCAGTTCAAGCCCGTCGAGCCGCGAATCCTTCAACCACACGTCAAGCAATACGAGTGACGGACGGCGGGTCGCTATTGCCTCCAGCGCGGCATCGCTGTCGGCGGCGCTGCGGGTTTGGTAGCCCTCATCCTCCAGCACGCCTGCCACGAGTTCGCGAATGTCGCGTTCATCATCGACGACTAGGATATCGATCGCCATTAGCTATTCCGATTTCTGGTAAGGGCAGACAGGCGGCTTTCATCAGTGTCGCTACACTCAGGATCGTTGCCGCAATCAAGCGTGGCGAGCATCGCTGCATCAAATGTCATTGTCACAATCGTGCCGCCGCCTTCACGATCACCAAAGGCCATCGTGCCGAAATGTTCCTCAACAATCTTTTTAACGATCGCGAGGCCAAGCCCGGTGCCGCGTGCGCGTGTCGTCATATAGGGTTCGATGATCCGATCGCGCTCAAATGGCAGGCCAACGCCGCTATCCGCCACACAGATGATCACGTTTCGTCCTTCATTTGCCTGTGACAGTGTCATCACGACATCGCGCACCGACGCCACTTCCACCGCCTCAACCGCTTCAACCGCATTTTTGACGATGTTGGTCAGGGCCTGGCCAATCTGGCGGCGGTCGCACACCAGCAGCGGCGGCAGATCATCATGCACAAGCGCGAACCGGATATCGGGATGCGCCACTTCGTGCAGGAACAGCGTTTGGCGGGCGATATCAACCAGCGATTCCTCGCGGAACACCGGTTTCGGCATTCGGGCAAAAGAGGAGAATTCGTCGACCATCCGCCGCAAATCGCCGACCTGCCGAATAATTGTTTCGGTCAATCGAGCAAATGTGCCGTCATCTGCCGCGATCTGCTTGCCATAACGGCGCTGAAGCCGTTCTGCAGCCAGTTGGATGGGGGTCAGCGGGTTCTTGATCTCATGCGCAATGCGGCGCGCGACATCGGACCAGGCGGCGCGGCGCTGATCGAGCAATTGCTGGGTTATATCATCAAAGGTGAGCACCTGCCCGTCTTCATCAACGGTAATCTTTACCGCTAATGTCCGCGCTTCGCCGCGTGCGGTAAGCTGGATCACCGCTTCGTTGGCATCGCCGTGGCGCAATGCATCCAGCTCAGGCGAAATCACCGCCAGCGGCTGGCCAACCGGCGCGTCATCGCCCACGCCAAGCAAGCTGATCGCCGAGCTGTTGATCAACCGGACCACGCCGTCATGACCGATTGAGACCACCCCTGCGGTGACGCCAGACATCACGGCCTCAATCAGCGCGCGGCGGCTGTCGAGCTGGTCGTTGGCGGTTACCAACGCTGTGGTTTGCTGCTGCAACCGGCTGGTCATTGCATTGAAAGCATTGGCGAGCGTGCCAACCTCATCCTGCGTCTTGGGCGCGGCCACTCGCGCCGTCAGGTCTCCGCCTTCAACACGCCTCGCCGCCGCGACAAGCTCCCCAACGGGGCGGACGAGCCGGTCAGCAACGGCCAGCGCGATCCACACTGCAAAGCCGACGATCACCAATGATATGAACAGCAAAGCAGCATTAAATTGCAGCTGAAGCGAGCGTGATCGTTTGATCAGCGACCGGTAATCCGCCAGCACAGCCTCTGCGCGTCGGGTCTGGTCCGCCATCACCACCACATCGGTGACGCGCGCCGCATACAGGAAAAGCCGGTCGGACTGGGGAATCATGGTAATGGTGCGGATGCGATCACCCCCTACCGACACATAGCTACGCTTGCCGGCCAGCACGGCTGCAATCCCGGTTGGGCTGATCTGTTTGGTCAGATCAACTTCGTAAGGATTCACCAGCGCAAATGTTTGAATCTCGCCGCTTGGCAACAATTTGAAAATTACACCTTCTGACAAGCTGCGGTAAAAAACCTGACGCGCAAAGAATTCCGCCAGGGCGGTATCGCTAAGCTGGCGCTGGTTCAGCGCAACGGTCATGTCGCCGGCCATCGTTACCGTGGCCTCTTCCCAGCGATTGAGCATCTGGCTGTACGAAACGCGGGCCAATGCGGTCGTATTTTCCAGCATCTGCCGGGCCTTGTCCGAAAACCAGAATTCGACGCCGTATTGGAACAGCAAAGAGGCAAAGATCGTCACCAGCAACATGGGCACCGCCGCGATCACCGAAAATAACGCGACAAGGCGCACATGCAGCCGCCCGGCGCCGCCAATCGGCGATAGCGCGGCCCGCCGATGCGCTACCCGACGCCCGAGCAGGACCAGCAGCGCGACCCCTGGAACCAGATTTGCCACCAGCAAAAACGCCACCAGCGGGGGCGACAGCAGGTGCTGGACCGATTTGTCAGAATCGATAATGAAATACGTGGCAATCGCGATCGCAATGGCGCCTGCCAGCACAGCGAGCTCGACGACGGGCGTTACCGAAAAGGCGCTTTTCGGCGGAACCGGTGTTGAAATTGGGGCTATAGACGATGCCATCGTTGCATTTATACAACGCAACCGTTGCAACGAGAACACATATTTCCACCGATTACCGCTCTCCCGGCTCGCACGGTCGTGCCGGAACGGGGCAGCGCGCATGGTGCGGGCGATCATCGGCGGGTTTTGCGCACCAAATTCCCAACCGACAAAACCCCTCACGGGCAATGGCCGTTATCGGATAGCGCCGCACGGCGGGATTGAATCCAGCGCTGTAAAAATGCTCGATAAGCCGGGGAACCCGCAGGTTTCGATGCTTGGACTAGTAGCTGCCATGGCGGAACCCGATCAAATCAGCGTAGCTCGATTTGCGGTGTGGCCTCAATCCCCAGCGTGTCGAGCCGTTTGCGCAGCGTGTTACGATTAATGCCAAGCGCGCGCGCCGCGCGAAGCTGATTGCCGCCATGGCGCGCTAGCACAGCCTCAATCAGCGGACGCTCCACCTCGCCGATGATGCGATCATAGAGCGAGCCATCATCCAGTACCGAGGGTTCCTCTCGCGCGAGCCGATCGAGCCGTGCGCGAACTGCCGCGGCAATGCCGGGATCGACCAGAACGGGTGCGCCGCCAGCCGCTGATGCGCTGCCGAGCATTGCCTGAACGCCATCTGCCCCGATAACTTCATCCCGGCCCAGGACCGCGACACGCCGCATGGTGTTTTCCAGCTCACGGACATTGCCCGGCCAGTCATAGCCTTCCAGCAACGCCATGGCGGCATCATCCAGCTGCTTGCGCGGCAAGCCTTGTTGTGCCGCCTGATCCAGAAAATAGCGCGCGAGCAGACCGATATCCTGGCGGCGTTCGCGCAGGGCGGGCAGCGCAATTGGCACGACGTTCAGCCGGTAGAACAAGTCCTCGCGAAACCGCCCCTGCGCCACAAACTGCGCAAGATCTCGATTGGTAGCAGCAACGATGCGCACATCGGCGCGGATTGTTCGCGCGCCGCCAACGGTGGTGAACTCGCCCGATTGCAACACGCGCAACAGCCGCGTCTGCGCTTCCATCGGCATGTCGCCAATCTCATCGAGAAAAAGCGTGCCGCCGGCGGCCTGTTCAAACCGCCCTGCCGAGCGCGCCTGTGCGCCGGTAAAGGCACCGCGTTCATGCCCGAACAGCTCCGCCTCAATCAGCTCACGCGGGATTGCGGCCATGTTGATCGCCAGGAACGGTGCGTGCCGTCTTGGCCCCAGATCATGCACCGCGCGCGCCACCAGCTCTTTGCCAGTGCCCGATTCCCCCGAAATCAGCACGGTAAGGTCGTTCGACACGACCCGCGCGATGATACGGTAAACGTCCTGCATCGCCGGTGATCGCCCGATCAGCGGCAGACCGTCTCCATCCGGATCGATGCTCACCGCCGCCGCCTGCCCGCGTTCAAGCGCGCCCTTCACCGTGCGGGCAAGCATATCGAGGTCAAACGGCTTGGGAAGATAATCAAACGCGCCCACTTCATTCGCGCGCACGGCTGTGCTGAGCGTATTTTGCGCCGACAGCACGATCACCGGCAGCGCTGGATGCGTTGCAAGCAGCGTGGCAACCATATCCAGCCCATTGCCGTCGGGCAGGACCACGTCGGTAATCAGCACATCGGGCAGCCCCAATGCGAGCTGGTGATGCATATCCGCCAGCGTTCCCACCGCCTTGACGTCATGGCCCAGCCGGCGAAGCGCCTGGCTGACGACGGTGCGAATGGCGGCATCATCATCCACCACCAATATGCGCCCGTGCATTTGCTCTCCGTTCATTTTACCGCTGCCGGTAACAGGATGCGGAACACCGTTTTCTCCGGCGTTCCCTCGCGGGCATATTGAACGATTCCACCCATATCGCGCACAAGCTTTTCCACCAGTGCAAGGCCAAGCCCCTGCCCCTCTGGCTTGCCTGACACGAACGGATCGAACAGGTGTTCGGCGATATCGGCAGGCGCACCGGGGCCATTATCGATCACGCATAACTCAATCGGCAGGCGCTGGCGCGGCTTGCCGGGGGTGGCAGGCACAGCCATGCCGTGGCGATAGGCGGTCGTCAGCTTGATACGGGCATCGGCCTGGTGCGTTGTCGCCTCACGGGCGTTTTTGAGCAGGTTGAGCACCACCTGCACCAGCGCGTCAGGGTCAACCATCACCGGCGGCAGCGAGGGATCAAACCGCTCCTCAATGGTGATTCCGCGGGCAAAACCGGCCAGGGCGACGCGGCGGCAATGATCGAGCATGGGATAAATGTTGTGCGGGGCGAGCGATAACGGCCGCGTGTCGGTGAAATCCTGCATCCGATCGATCAGCGCAGCGATCCGGTCCACCTCGGTGACGATTAACGTGGTCAGTTCGCTGGCATCATCTTCCCGGGCACCATCTGCGAGCAATTGCGCCGCACCGCGGATGCCCGACAGCGGGTTTTTAATCTCATGCGCCAGCATGGCTGCTGCCCCGACAGCTGAACGGGCCGCTGCCCGATCCGCCTGGCCTAGTCGCCGTGATGCCGCGCCGTTATGGAGCGTGATAATCCGCCAGCCGGGATGATCAGAGATCATCGCTTCAATAAAATCGACGCGTACCCGCCCGCCACGGGTCGTTTCAATGACGCTGTCATATGCCGCAAAGCCCAACCCGGCACGGCGATCTGTATAGCCGGCGGGCAGGACCATGACATAATCCAGCCCGTGCCCTTGCATTGCGCGTTCCGAGACATTCAGCAGCAGTTCGGCCTCGCTATTGGCATAGCCCACCTGCCCCGCCGGGTTGACCAGCACCACCGCGACCGGGAGTGCCGCCAGTACCTCAGCAAAATGCGGCCTTGATGGCGACACCGGATCGTCTGGCGCGGGGGTGGCGGACAGGGGCAAGCCTTTCAGGCTGCCCGTAACGTGCTGTAATTATGACGATATGGCGCGTAGAATTCTGCCAGCATCGCCAGCACTACCTTTGGATCACCCTGCTGGTTCACCCGGTTGCGAAACTCAGCTGAGCCGTGCAGCCCCCGCGTGTACCAGCCAATGTGTTTACGGGCGAGATTGACCCCAGTCTCATTGCCATAGAGTTCGAGCATCGCGTGGTAATGCTCTATAATAACGTGATATTGTTCATCAAGATCAGGGTCTGGCCGCGCTTGCCCTTTGGCGAACCAATCGATGACCTGGCCAAGCAGCCATGGCTTGCCATAAGCACCCCGCCCGATCATCACCCCGTCCGCGCCCGACTGCTCGAGTGCAGCCTCTGCGTCGGCAATCGAGCAGATATCGCCGTTGACGATCACGGGCAGCGTCACAGCATCCTTTACCCGGCGCACAAACGCCCAATCGGCATTGCCCTTGTACATCTGATTGCGGGTGCGACCGTGAACTGTGATCATTTTTGCGCCCAAATCTTGCGCAATTTTGGCTAATTCGGGCGCGTTTAGGCAGGAATGGTCCCATCCCATCCGCATTTTGACGGTAACGGGCACCGAAACGGCGGAAACGGTCGCTTTTATCAAGCTGGCAGCGAGCGGCAGATCGCGCATCAGGGCAGAGCCGGCATCGCCATTGACGATCTTCTTCACCGGGCAGCCCATATTGATGTCGATGATCGCCGCACCGCGATCCTGATTAAGTTTCGCCGCCTCGCCCATTTCATAGGGGCTGCACCCGGCGAGCTGCATGGAGATGGGTTCTTCAACCGGATCCCACGCCGCCTTTTGCAGCGACTGCCGGGTTTCGCGAATCATCGCCTGGCTGGCGATCATTTCAGAGATGTTGAGCCCACAGCCATAGCGCCGCACGATCCGCCGGAATGGCATATCGGTAACGCCCGTCATCGGCGCCAGCAGCACGGGGCTGTCGATCCGGACGGGACCGATATGGATGGGGGAAAGCCTGGTCATGATCTGCCTGAAAAACGGGCAGCGTTTACCGGGCAACGGGGCTTCTTGCAAGACTGGCGAGGCGCTGGCGGTTGCGCTAGGCGAGCGGGATGAAGGATCAACCCCATATTGTTGCCCTGATCGTCGCTGCGGGCTCGGGCACCCGCGCTGGCGGCAGCGTGCCGAAGCAGTTTGCTGTCGTTGCGGGCCAACCCATGATTGCCCACAGCCATGCCGCACTGGCGGCGCACCCGCGCATCGGGCAGGTGCTGGTGGCGATTGGCGCAGGGCAGGACGCGTTGCTGGACAGGGCGATTGGCCCGGTGGCGCGGCTGGCAGGCGGGGCGACGCGTCGCCAATCGGTGCGCGCCGGGCTGGAGATGATAGCGGCGCAAGGGGGCGCTGACATGGTGCTCGTCCATGATGCGGCCCGCCCCTTTTTATCAGCCGATGTGATCGACCGGTTGATAGATGCGCTATCGCAAAGCGCGGGCGCAGTGCCCGTGTTGCCGGTGGCGGATACGCTGGCGAACGGTATCGAGATCTTGGGCGCAACCGTGCCGCGCGATAATTTGTTCCGGGTGCAGACCCCGCAGGCGTTCCGCTTTCAGACAGTGCTCGACGCGCACCGGCAATGGCCCGATAATGAAGACGCCACCGATGATGCGCAGATGGTGCGCCGGCTCGGGGGTGAGGTTGCGATGGTAGAAGGCGATGTGATGCTCGAAAAAGTAACCTACCCCGCTGATTTTGCCGCCGCTGAAGCGCGGCACGGCGCGCAGATGATATCGCGCACGGCGATGGGGTTTGACGTTCACCGGCTTGAGGCGGGCGAGGAATTGTGGCTGGGCGGCGTGCTGATCCCGCATGACAAGGGCCTGTCGGGGCATAGCGACGCCGATGTCGGGCTGCACGCGCTGACCGACGCGCTGCTTGGCACGATTGGCGCGGGCGATATCGGCACGCATTTCCCGCCAAGCGACCCGCAGTGGCGCGGGGCGGCATCGTATAAATTCCTGCAGCACGCAGCGCACCTGATTTCCGAGCGCGGCGGGATTATCGATTTCATCGACCTGACATTGATCTGCGAGGCCCCCAAAATCGGTCCCCACCGCCACGCGATGCGCGCGCGGATTGCCGAACTGCTGGCGCTGACCCCCGATCAGGTGAGCATCAAGGCGACGACGACCGAACGGCTTGGCTTTACCGGGCGCGGTGAAGGCATTGCCGCGCAGGCGGTGGCAACCATCCGGGTGCCGGCGTGATCAAAATTTCCGCCGCGCTGATGCTTGTGCTGGGCGCTGGTGCAGCGTCTGCGCAAAGCGTGGTTGCCACAGTCACCCTGCCCTGCGTCACCCCGCCCGAGGCCGAAGCGCTGGTGGCCGCTGTGGTGCCCGAGCTGATTGGGGATGTTGGGCGTATCTGCGCTGCATCGCTGCCTGAAACCGCGCTGGTGCGTCAGGCTTCCGGGCCGTTCATCACCCGCTACCGCGCCGAGGCCGATCTGGCCTGGCCGCGTGGGCGTGCGGCGATTGCCAAGATTACCGGGCCGGAGATTGCCTCGCTGCTGAACAATGACGCCGCCCGACCGCTGCTCGCCTCGCTGATCACCCCGGCACTGACTCGCGGGTTGCAGCCGGTGGATTGCGCTGCGATTGAGCGGATCGTGGTGCTCGCCCAGCCCCTTCCCCCGCGCAACACGGCGGCTTTGTTCGTGTCGATCATCCAGCTGGTCGATGCCAAGCGCACGGCAAGCGCCAAGCCGCGTCTGCCCATCTGCCAACCAGGAGCACGCTGATTATGGCGGATATCATCGACAGCATCTTGCCAGCCGAACTGGTTGAGGCCGCGCGCCGGGTGGTGAGCGCCAATCTGGCCGCCGGGCGGATGGTGAGCATCGCCGAAAGCTGCACCGGCGGGCTGGTGGCAGCAGCAATCACCGAAATTCCGGGCTCATCGGGCATGATGAACACCGGGTTCGTCACCTATTCTAATGACGCCAAGGCGGCACAATTGAAGGTGAGCCAGGATGTGCTCGACACCTTTGGTGCGGTTTCCATCGCCGTGGCGTGGAGCATGGCACAGGGCGCGTTGAAGGCATCTGGCGCCGACGTGGCCGTGGCGATCACCGGGGTTGCCGGGCCGGGCGGTGGCAGCGAGAAAAAGCCCGTCGGCACTGTGGTATTTGCGCGGGCCGAAAAAGGCGATGATCCCGCCAATGTTGTCGCAGACCGCCGTGATTTTGGCGATTTGGGGCGTGGTGGGATACGGCTTCAGGCGGCGCTTTGCGCACTGGAACTGCTGATGCCTGATGATCCCGCCGCGCCGGACGCATAAAGCACTGCTGCCCGGTCTTCAAAAGCGCCAATCATCTTGCGGAGCGCACGGTCGAACACCTGCCCGGCCAAAGCTTCGAACACGCGGTTCTTGAACGCGAAATCGACCGAGAAATCGACCAGGCACCCGCTGGCGCCATCGGGCCGAAATCCCCAATCATTTCGTAGATATTTCAATGGCCCATCGACATATTCTACCAAAATACGCGAAGACCGGGTCTTCGCCACCTTTGACGTGAATGTCTCCCGCAGCCCTTTGAAGCCGACGACCATGTCGGCCACCAGTTGCGTATCGCTGTTTGATCGCACCCGAATTGCCGATACCCAGGGCAGAAATTCAGGATAGCGCGCCACATCACCCACCAGCGCGAACATCTGTTCTGGCGTATAGGGAAGCCGCCGGGTTTCGGTATGGCGCGGCATCAGGCGCGGGCCAGTTGTGCCTCGCGCGCTGCCCGCAACCGGGCGAAATCATCCCCGGCATGATAGCTTGAGCGCGTCAGCGGCGAGCTGGCGACCAACAGAAAACCCTTGGCGCGGGCGATGGCGGCAAACGCATCGAACCCGGCGGGCGGCACGAAATCAATCACCTTGGCGTGGCGCGGGGTGGGTTGCAGATATTGCCCCATCGTCAGAAAATCGATGTCCGCGCTGCGCATATCGTCCATCACCTGATGCACCTCCAGCCGCTCTTCGCCCAGCCCCAGCATGACGCCGGACTTGGTGAAGATGGACGGATCATGCCGCTTTACACTCTCCAGCAGTCGCAGCGACGCATAATAGCGCGCGCCGGGGCGAATGGTTGGGTACAGACGCGGCACGGTTTCCAGATTGTGGTTGTATACATCCGGCCCGGCTTCCACGATCGATTCAATCGCGGCCTGCGCCTTGTTGCGGAAATCGGGCGTCAGGATTTCGATGGTGGTTGCAGGCGTGGTGCGGCGCAGTGCCTGGATCACCTTGACGAACTGGCTTGCCCCGCCATCGGGCAGATCATCGCGGTCAACCGAAGTGATGACGATATGTTGCAGGCCGAGCTCGGCAGCGGCGTCGGCAGTGTGCTGGGGTTCCAATGCGTCCACCGCGCGGGGCATGCCGGTTTTTACGTTGCAGAACGCACAGGCGCGGGTGCACGTGTCGCCCAGGATCATCACCGTGGCATGTTTTTTGGTCCAGCATTCCCCGATATTGGGGCATGCTGCCTCCTCACACACGGTGTTCAGGTTCAGGCGGCGCATCATCGCTTTGGTTTCGGCAAAGCCCAGGCTTGTTGGGGCCTTCACCCTGATCCAGTCTGGTTTGCGCTGGCGCTCTGGGCGCGGAACCGGTGCCATATCGTTCATGGCCATCACATAGCGATGCTTTGCGCGCCTTGCCAGTCCCGCCCTCGCGCGGCACCAGCCGGGGCTATGCCCGATTTCAAGGAACTCGTTGACGGTTACCACCGCTTCCGCACCACAGACTGCCGCGTGAGCGGGCGCGCTGGGAGGCACTGAACAAGGGGCTGCGGGTGATGGACGATGCGGGGGATTTCAGCGCGGCTTGAGGGCTGGACCCGTTTTCCTTTAGCTGGAATCGTTCTGCCGCGAACGCGGGTGTCCAGAGTCACGAGCGACATCCTTTATGGCTCTGGACCCTCGCTTTCGCGGGGGTACGGCGGGGGTTCAGGCCGACCGAAAACGGCTCCAGCAGCTGATGGCGGCGGTTGCCCTTCGCCAGGCCGGGTATAGCATTACCAAGGAAGCGGTCGCCGCCTGAAAGTTGCGCTTTGGACCGGCAACGCCCCGCAGGTCTCTTGATCGCTTGCGCCCCCGCCTCGCCCCCGCTACGCCGCCGCTTTAATGCAACCGTCCGATCATCGCCCCGCAACGCTCATTGCCGGAAGCGCTGTGTTTCCGCACCGCGACCTGACGGGCATTGACGGGCTTCAGCCGCATGAGATCACGTTCCTGCTCGATGAGGCGGAACAGTGGATCGCGGTGAACCGCAGCCGTGCCAAGAGCGAGCGGCGGCTGGAGGGGTTGACGCTGATCAACGCGTTCTTCGAAAACAGCACGCGCACGTTGCTGTCGTTCGAGATTGCGGGCAAGCGCATGGGCGCTGATGTGGTCAATATGAACGCCGCCCAATCGAGCGTCAAAAAGGGCGAGACGCTGATCGATACCGCCGTCACGCTGAACGCGATGCGCGCCGATATGCTGGTGATCCGCCATTCAAGCTCAGGGGCGGTCAAGCTGATCGCGAGCAAGGTCGATTGCCCGGTGCTGAATGCCGGCGATGGCTGGCATGAACACCCCACCCAGGCCCTGCTCGACGCGCTGACGATCCGGCGGCGGCGCGGGGCGATTGCCGGGCAGCGCGTGGTGATTTGCGGTGATCTGATGCACAGCCGCGTCGCACGATCGAACATATTGGCGCTGACGGCGCTGGCGGCAGAGGTGCGGGTGGTGGCCCCGTCTACGCTGATGCCCGCCGCGATTGAGCGGATGGGGGTAACGCCCTTCACCGATTTTGATGCAGCACTTGAGGGCGCTGACGTGGTGATGATGCTACGGTTGCAGAATGAGCGGATGGACGGTGGTTTCATCCCCTCCACCCGCGAATATCACCTGCGCTACGGCCTGAACAGCGAACGGTTGCGGCGCGCCAAGTCCGATGCGCTGGTGATGCATCCCGGCCCGATGAACCGGGGGGTGGAGATAAGCTCGACCGTGGCAGACCACCCTACCCGTTCTGCGATTACCGAACAGGTAGAAATGGGCGTGGCGGTGCGGATGGCGTGCCTGGACGTGCTTACCCGCCGGGCGCGCGGTGTTGAGGGCTGGGCATGAGCGTGCTGGCGTTCACTAATGCCCGGCTGGTGCTGGCTGGTGAGGTTGTGACCGGCGGGTTGCTGGCGCGGGACGGGGTGATTGCGGCGATTGGCGCTGTCGATTTGCCAGCAGATGCCGAGACGCATGACCTTGGTGGCAAACTGCTCGCGCCCGCGATTATCGATCTGGGCGTGTTCGCGGTTGATCTGGCGGCGTGCCATGCGGGCGGCATCGTGCGGATTGGTCTGATGCCCGATCAGTCACCGGTGCTCGACGATCCGGGGATTGTCCAGCGCGCCGCCCTGATCGGCCGGCCCGATTTGTGGATTCACCCGATTGCGGCCGCCACGCGCGGGCTGGCCGGGCGCGACATTGCCGAAATGGCGATCAACCGCGATGCGGGCGCGCGCGCCATCGGCACCGGGCGCGGCTGGATTGGCGATGCAGGCGTGATGCGCAAAGTGCTGCGCTATGCCGGTGACCTGGGGCTGACGGTGATCGCCCATGCTGAGGATGGCGGGCTGGCGGCGGGTGCGGTTGCGACGGAGGGTGAAACGGCGACCCGGCTTGGGTTGGCGGCGGCACCGGCGATTGCCGAGGCGCTGGCGATTGCGCGTGACGTGATGCTGGCGGAGGAAACCGGCGCGGCGATCCATTTCCGGCAAGTGACGACGGCGGCGGGCTTTGCGCTGGTGCGCGCGGCCAAGGCGCGCGGCGTGGCGGTGACGTGCGGGATTACGCCTGCGCATCTGTTGCTAAGCGACATTGCGATGAGTGATTTTCGCAGTTTTGCGCATCTGTCGCCGCCACTTCGGGCTGAAACTGATCGTCAGGCGGCGCTGGCCGCGCTGGCAGATGGCACGATTGATGTGCTGGCATCGGGGCATGATCCACGCGGGCCCGAGGAAAAGCGGCTGCCCTTTGCTGATGCAGCGCCCGGCATGGCGGGGGCTGAAACATTGCTCGCGCTCGGGCTGGGGCTGGTGCGCGATGACCGGCTGACGATCGAGCGGTTGTTCGCGCTGCTGGCGGGCAACCCTGCGCGGCTATTGGGTATACAGGCCGGATATCTGGCACCCGGCATGCCGGCCGATCTGATCGTGATTGATGAAGGCAAGCCGTGGCAGATCACCGCCGACACCCTTGTGGGCCGGGCCGGCAATACGCCATTTGATGGCCTGCCGGTTCAAGGCAAGGCGATGATGGTATTCAAGGGCGGCAACCGGCTGAAGTAAGGTTTTGGGCTGGACTTGACCGCCAGCCCTTATCCCCGGTCGGGGCCTACCCCATCACCGCCCCGCGTTACCGTGATGCAAGCTGCCGGGGTGCCTGCACCCAGCGAGCGACCTGATCGCCCGCATTTGCCCGCACAAAGCACGATCCGCCATGGGCGCGATACGATGAACACATTGCAACGGCATCGCCGCGCGCAAAGCCGCCCACCGACAAGCGATAAAATTGCCCGGCTGCGGTGCGCACTGAAGCGCCGGATGGCTGTTGACCGGCCAGCGCGGGATAGCGGCGGGTTGCCTTCATCCAGCCGTCCCGCGCAACGCCAGCGCTTTCAAACGCGCCGAGTTGCACGAAGAAGCCGCCCTTGGCAGGTGCGGCCATCACGGGTGCGGGGCTGACAGCGGATGTGGCGGCCAGAACCGGTGCTGGCACGCGCACAGCAGCCATGCGGCGCGATGCCCCCATCTTGGCGGCCGTGTAATTGGCAGGCAGGGCCTGAACCACCGGGTTGCGGGCACCAAACACAATCACTGGCCGGGTGGATAATTCCGGCGCTGCTGCTGCGAGCATGACGGGCGGTGCTTCCGCGACGGGCACCGATGCCACGTCAACCGGCGCGGCGACTGGTTCACCGGGCTTGCCCGGCATATAGCTATCAATCGCATCCGCCATTTGTGGCTGCGGCTGCGGCGCGGCCTGCGGTGATACTTGCGCATTGAGGGCAAGCGCAACGGGCTGGCCCTGATCCTCAACCGCGCGCACGCCAATCAGGCTTGCGACCTGATCGGATGCTGCCTTGGGATGCGCAAACGCTGCCCATTGCAGGATGCGATCATCGATTTCAGCAGGTGTCACGTCCAGCGCAGCGACACTTTTTGCTTCGGGCCAGCGACCAGCAAGTGCCAGCGCAAGTGCCAGATTTTGGCGGGTCTTGGCATCGGTGGCGGGGCCACGCGCGGCCTCTGTCAGCAATTCAACGGCGGTGGCGGGATCGCCGGCCAGCGCGAGCGCCAGCCCACGGTCGGCAACGGGAATCAGCGCGGCGTTATCATCAAGCGTCTTGCGCGCCGATGCCCAATCGCCGGTCGCGGTCTGCGCCAGCGCCAGGTTCAGCGCGATCTGCCCGTCAGCGGGCGACAGCGTGACAGAATCGGTAAAGGCATCACGTGCAGAGGCAAAACGCCCTGCCCGCAAATAGGCGCTGCCCAGCAGCGCGCGATAGCTGGCATCCTGCGGGCTGAAATGCACGGCGCGTTCGGCAAAACCGATCGCCTGGGCAATCTTGCCGCTTGCCAACGCCTTTTGCGCCTTGGCGGCATCGCCTGCCGCCTGTTTCATCGCCTTGGCATCCAGCGCGCCAGCAACGGCGATGCTCGCCTGCGTCAAGCTGGTGCCAATCGCGGCACCGCCAAAGATCAGGGCGGAAAGCCCCAGTGTCGCCATTGTGCGTTTTGTCATCGTTGCACGCTTCATCGGATCAGCCCCCATTACCGTGATCATCATCCGCCCCAGTCGACAGCCGGTGAGCCATCGCTTCCACCTGGGGCAGCGTCTTCAAAAAACTATCGAGTGCTTCGGTCACCAGTTGCTGCGCCGATTGGCGGTGCAGCGCACTGGCCAGGCGCAGGCGAAGGTGCCGATCGGCATCAAGCCGCAACGTGAAAGCTGCCTTTAGGCCGCCGGGCACATTGCCCCGCTCGCCACTACCGCCGCCGCCCCGTTTGGAACGGCGTTTTTGCGGCGCTGGTGCGATATTTGGCATCGCCGACGCGGCGGGTGCCGCAATCGGCTGCGCGCGGACCGGATCGGGGCCCGCCGCCTCAATTTCCTGCAACAACACTTCGCGCTGGCGGAGCACGGGCGGCAATGGCAGCGATTCAACCGGGGCGTTGCCCGGCTGGCTGTCATTATGGCCCATATCATTCCAGCCAAGATCATCGATTGCTTCAGAAACGGCGCCAAAGCCGGAAAAGCCCTGTGGGCGCATTGCCGGTTTGGCCTGGCCCTTGCGGGCCAATAGCCCTGAAGAGAGCGAGGCGAATGGTTTGGGTTGGCCCATCATCGTTACCACCTCAGCTCACAACGCGGCGGCCAAAGCCACCCGCCTGGCGATTGGCGGCAAAGCCACCCGGTGCTTGCGGCGCGCTGAACACGGTGCGGCGGAAATTCTTTTCAAGCCGATCAGCGATATAGCCCCAAAGCTGTTCGATCTCTGCCGCCGAACGCCCATTTGGATCGACTTCCATCACGGTGCGGCCATCGATCATCGATGCCGCAAAATCAGTCCGGTGGTGGATGGTGATGGGCGCAACGGTACCGTGCTGCGACAGGGCGACGGCGGCTTCGCTGGTGATTTTGGCCTTGGGCGTGGCACCGTTGACGACAAAGATCAGCGGCTTTCCGGCCCGATCGCAAAGATCAACTGTTGCCCCCACGGCGCGCAGATCATGC
>JAKFUX010000013.1:0-81847 GCA_021732465.1 Sphingomonas sp. | reverse complement strand
TCAATCCGGCGCATCTGCGCCTCGCTTAGCAACCACAGTTCCGACATTGGCAGCGCCTCCTCGACCCCGCCATTGAATCAACACCTTGCTCCTCATGCAAGCAATTTAACGGGTCCTGAACCTAGTTGTCCTATCCGCGTGCAATACAGCTGCAAGTGATGGTCGCTTTGGGGGCGGAGATGCGCTATCGGGCCTTGCAGAGGCGTTTTTTCACGCCGGTGCGCGTAACATGCTCGTCACCCATTGGCAGGTGCCATCAGCGGCGACGGCGGAATTGATGTCGGCGTTGTTTACGTCGTTACGAGAGAGTAACGGTGGGAGTGTAGGGGAATCACTGCGACGGGCACAAAATAGCCTGTTCGCGAAGGGAGCAACGGCTCACCCGTTTTTTTGGGCCGCGTTTGTCGTGATCGGTGATGGCATGGGGTTACCACCGTTAAACGCACCATTAGTTGCAAGGAGGTAGATATGGCGATGGCTAATATTTCAAAAATCACGCTGGCAATCGTACTTGGGCTGAGTTCGGTTGCTGCGAGTGCATCCACGTTGATCGTTATCGATTCACGTGCGCCGGGCCTGAAGGCTGGTCAAAAGATTGACAGCAACACGCCCATTACGCTGAAGGAAGGCGAGCGCGTTACCGTGATTGGTCCCGATGGCAAGTCGATCACGCTGCGCGGCAAATTCGCCGGTCTGCCGCTTGGCAAGACGCCAACCACATCGGATCCAACCCGCGCCCTGGCTGCGCTGATCAGCACGCGCAACGCCCGCACGAGCTCGGTCGGTGTGGTTCGCGGCGCAACCGATGCCGCCGCGCTGCCTGATCCGTGGCTGATTGATATCTCGCGCGCCGGTGAGCGTTGCATGAAGGCAGGCACCAAGCCAGTATGGTGGCGTCCAGATGGTGCCAAGGCACAAAAGTTCACGGTGCTGCCAGTTGATCGTTCGTGGATTGCCGATTTTGAATGGAATGCCGGCGAAACCATGATGGGCGTGCCCGATCTGTCAACATTTGATTCGCAGACGATTTTTGTGATGCGGGTTGAAGACCAGGAATTCCCGGTCAGCATCAACATCGTCCCATCGGACCTTGAAAATGACCTGATCCTGGCATCATGGATGCTGGAAAAGGGCTGCACGCAGCAAGCTGATGCGCTGCTGAAGACCGTCGGACAGAACCAAGCCGCATCAAAATGAACGCGAAGACGTTAAAAGCCTACAGGACGGCAGCATTAGTTGCCGTCCTGGCCGCCTTTGCGGCAACGTTGGCGCTGCGCATCGGGTTTCTGGGGCATCTAGAGGATGTCACGCGCGATATCCGCGTGGCAACTGCTGCACCAATGCCGCAGCAAAAGGATATCGTGATTGCGGGCCTGACCGAAGAGACGGTCACGCAATTTGCCTATCGTTCCCCGGTTGACCGAGAGTTTCTGGCCAATCTGATCAAGACACTTGAGGCCAAGGGCGCACGTGAAATCGGCGTCGACGTGTTGTTCGACCAGCCCACCGAACCCGCCAAGGACGAGCTGCTCAAAAAGACAATTCGTGAAACTAAGACGCCGTTGCTGATCAGCTATTCGAATTCCAAGAATGTCGTGAATGACGATCAGCTTGCCTATCTGAACGATTTCGTCCCCGAACGGCTGCGCGCAGGTGCCAATTTGGCCCGCGATCCGTTCGACGATTCTGTTCGCTGGATTTTTCCGGGTGAAACCGAACCCGGTATGCCGCTTGGCTTTGTGCGCAAGGCCGTTGCGCTGCTGGGAATCAAGACACCCAAGACCCAACCCGAAATTGCCTGGCGCCCGCGTCCAGATTCCGAAACGCCTGCTTTCCCGCTCTATCCTTCGCATACCATCGCGTTCCTTCCGGACGAATGGTTCAAGGGCAAGATTGTGCTGATCGGTGCGGTCCTGTCGATCACCGATCGCCACCGCACGCCACTTGCCGTGGTTGACGACGGCGATGAAGGCAACATGCCCGGCATCACGGTGATGGCGCACGGTATATCCCAAGTGCTCGAAGGGCGCTCGGTTGATCGTTTGAACCCCGGATTTGAAATCGCGATCACGGTGATGTTCGCCCTGATCGGCGTGGGGCTTGGCGTGTTGAAAAAGGGCGCGGCGTTCAGCTTTAGCGTCGGCGGCATACTGATCGCATCATACATCGCTGTGGCAATGATTGGGTATTCGCGGGGGATTCCGCTCGTTCCTGTGATTGCGCCCACAATTGCGCTGATGCTGTCGCTATGGCTCATGGACGTGCTGATCGGTGGTGCCGAACGCAAACAACGCCAGTTCATCCAGGGTGCATTTTCTCGCTATGTTTCGCCCGCCGTGGTCGACCAGCTTGTCGATGATCCTACGGCGCTCAGCATCAAGGGCGATCGTCGTGAAGTGACCTTCATCTTTACCGACATCGCCAGCTTTACGACGCTCTCGGAAGGGCTGACCTCAGAAAAACTGTCAGAGGTGCTGAACGCCTATCTGGACGGCGCATGCGCGATCATCCTGAAATATCAGGGCACGATCGACAAGTTCATTGGCGACGCCATCATGGCGATCTTCAATGCGCCAATCGCCCAGCCCGATCATGCCGAGCGCGCGGTGAAATGCGCGCTTGAACTCGATGTCTATGCCGAAGCGTTCAAGAAAGAGCAGAATGCCGCGGGCATCCCCATTGGCGTCACCCGGATCGGCATCCACACGGGCATTGCGACCGTCGGTAACTTCGGTTCGGCAACCCGGATGGATTTCACTGCGCTTGGCGATACGGTGAACACTGCTGCCCGTACCGAAGGCGTCAACAAATATTTCGGTACCCGTATCTGCGTGACGGAAGAATCGGTTTCCGCCTGCCCTAATCTGAAGTTCCGTCCGATTGGCGATGTTGTGCTGAAGGGCAAAACCAAGCCAGTCGGGCTGTTCTCGCCCGTTTCTGAAGCCGATGCCGCAACCAATGTTACTGCCGATTATATGGCGGCATATGGGTTGCTAAAGGCAGAAGATCCGCAGGGCATTGAAGCGTTCAAAGCGTTGGGTGTGCAATACCCTGATGACGCCATTATTGCCTATCATGGTCGCCGAATTGCCGCAGGGGCTACCTCGACCCTGATCGTGCTTGAGGATAAATAGCGTGATAATCACCGCTGCACTCAACCGGCCTGCGCCGGGCCGCCGCCCCATCGGGCTTGGCGCCATGGGTTTTACAGGGGCAATGTTGACGACGTCGGGTGCCGCCTTTGCCCAGGTGCCGCCCCCAGTGCCGCCGATTGTGCAGCCAAGCCAGGGCGAAATCTCTCGCGAGCGACTGACGCTACCAGAGGTGCGGACGCCAAAATTTGAGCTCCGCATTCAATCGACCGACAAATCCGCCGTGCCAAAATCGATTGAGGCGGTGCAATTTGTGCTGCGTGACGTCGTTGTTGACGGTGTTACGGCGTTTCCGCCCGAAACCGTCAACGCATTATTTGCTGAGGTGAAGGGCAAGCGCGTTGGCCTGGGTGCTGTGCGCGAAGCGGCAACCAAGCTTGAGGCGCTTTACCGTGACAAGGGCTATTTCCTTAGCCGCGTGTTCATTCCGCCGCAGCCGATCAGCAATGGTGTCGTTAAGGTCACCGTGATCGAAGGTTTTATCGAAGATATCACGGTTGAGGGCCTGGATGCTGGCACGCAGCGCGCCGTAAAGGCTGCGCTAGAACCCTTGTTGAAGCACAAGCCGATTGATCTGCCATCGCTTGAACGCCGCTTGCTGATCTTGAACGATATGCCCGGCATTGGCGGCACCAGCGTGCTGCGGCAAGGCGCAACGCTCGGCGGATCAAGCCTGATCGTCACGCTTGAAGAACGCCCCGACACATATCAGGCAGCGATCAACAATGGTGCGTCGCGCATCCTGGGGCCTTGGTCTTACGGCGTGAATGCAACCTTCAACCGCCCGCTCAACCTGCCGGGATCGTTTAACATTGGCCTGAACGCCGGTGGTCGCAATCTTGAATCGGTGCAGTCAGTCAGCGGCCGATATTCGGTGGGGATCGGCAATCAGGGATTGCTGACCAGCTTTGGCGTGTTGGCGGCAAAGGCGCGCCCCGGCGGATCGGTGCGGCCGCTCAACATCGTCAACAACCTGATTTCGCTTAGCGCCCGGGCGCGCTATCCTTTTGTCCGCAGCCGCGAATTTTCGTTGTTTGGTGAAGTCGGCCTGGCAGTCAACCGGTCTGACACCGATATTCTTGGCCAACCATTGATTCGGGATCGCACCACGGTGCTCGATTTCGGCCTGTCGGCCCAGCAAAATGGGTTCCTCAACGGTGCCACCACCGTCAACCTCAGCGTGTTTCAAGGGCTGCAAATTCTGGGTGCGCTAAACCGCAACGCGCCTGCGCCGTCGACGCTGAATTTTGATCCCAGCTTTACGCGGCTCGTCTATTCGATTCAGCGTACCCAGCCCCTGATCGGGCGGTTCAGCGCGCAATTGGGTTTCCAGGGGCAATACACCAATTCAAAACTGCTTTCGGGTGAGCTGGTTTCCTTTGGCGGTGCCGGCGTTGGTCGCGGTTTTGATCCTGCAGCGATTACGGGTGACCGGGGCTATGGCGGATCGGCTGAGCTGCGATACGATGTGCCAATCAGCAACGTCATTGTGCGCAGCGCCCAGATTTATGGCTTTGTCGATGCGGCGCGCACGACCAGCCTGCGCACGGTAACGTTGCCAGGCACTTCGCAGAACCTTCAGTCGGCCGGCGGCGGCTTACGGGTGTCGCATCGTTACGGCACGGTGGATTTCCAGGGCGCTTATGCCCGCCGGGCGCTTGGCGGCGCGGATCAACGCCCCAATCCGCGCGCGCTGATTTCCGCAACTTTCGTTTATTGAACAGCTGCCTCGATAAGCTGCGGCTGACATGTTGGGGCCACCAACGCTCGGTTGGGTGATTACGGCGTAAGCGCGGCGGTTGCCGTTGTCTCGGTCATCGGTGGTGTGGCGGGCTTGATGGGCAGTACCATGCTCGTTGCAGGGCTGGCCATTGTCACCGGGGCTTCCAGCCCCTGACCCAGGATCGCAGCTGTCTCAATCGCATCAAGCGCGGTATGTGCCTGAACATAGCGCCGCGCTGCAACCAGCCATGACGCCGCCTTGGGCGCGCCCGGTAGGCGGGCAACTTCGGTAAGGGCTGCCTCTACCTGCCCGGCGTCAAGCAATCGCCGAACCCGCGCCAGCCGATCCGCCGCTCGGGGGGACGCTGTGCCCTCATGCCGAATCACCACCAGACTGGAAAGTTCGCGGCGCAGGCTGATCCACCAGCCATCTGTCGCGGCACCGGTGGTGAGTTCGGGGCCGCTGGCATCCAGCGCAAGTCGCAGATCCTCCAGCGTCACCGGCGCGCGTGATGATTGCACGATGGCGCCGACGGCACCTGGTTGGCTGGTGCCGAAACGCAGCCTTAACTGCGGTTCAATGCTGCCAAGCGCCAGCCCGCGATCAATCGCCCGGCGGGCAGCAAAAGCGATCAGCAGCGCTTCGGCGCGCGCGGCATTATTGGCGGCGGCATGCGAATCGCGTTCGATCGTCTCCGCGCGCGCCTCCAGCGTGGCAAGCTGCGCTGCAATCGCGGCCTGGCGGGCATTCAGGGCATCACTGTCCAGCGATCGCCCGACCGATCCCGCCTCTGGCGGGGGCTCAAAACCGGTGCCGGGTGCGGCTGCGCCGCCTGCATCGCCACTTGGTGCGGGATCAAACATCGCCTGCGCGCTTTTCGGCAGCCACTGGCGGTACTGGGAGATAAACAGCGCCGTCACGCCGATACCAAGCACAAAAGCGATCAACGCCAGCCATAAAGCGAATCGGCCGGGCCGTGCAGGCGAAAAGGCCGGTGTGTCGGAATCGTCGCTGCGCATATTCCCTTATCCCCGGCTGGGTGCTCGCGGTCAATCAGGGCGTGCACACCGTTTCGGCGACCAGCCTTACCAGCGCTTCGTCGGACGGCACAGAGGCTGTCCATATCGCGCTCCAGCCGCCCCCCGCTGCCATGGCCACCGCCGGGCTGAGGGCGGCAATCGTGATCAGGCTGCGCGCAAAACCGGCGGCGTCCATCAGCGCGGTAAGCCGACGCGCGGCGCGGGGCGAATGCAGCAACGCCACCCCGCCTGCCAATGCAGCCAGCGCGCGGGGCGGCACAGGCACCGGCTCGCTTGCATAGACAGGAATGGACTGGCGCACGATCGCACCAGCGCCCTGGCCCGGTGTGATCATCGATTCGCGCCCGCCAAGGTGGAGCGCCCGGCTAATGCGTGCCCGGGCCATTGCCGCCAGCAGGGCATCGGCATCGGCATCACCGGTGGCCATGATGTCAAACCCGGCGTCCCGCGCAGCGGTGGCGGTCGCCTGTCCCACCGCATGCACGGGCAGCCCCCGCAACGCCGACAACCCGTCCCCCGCCCAGCGCACCGCATTGGCGCTGGTGAGCACCAGGGCATCAAAACGCGCCGGATCAGGCAGCGACCAGGCCAGCGCCTGCACCGCGAACAAGGGCAACGAAACCGCGTCAACCCCGGCGTCTGCCAACCGGGCGATCGTCGCGCGGTTGCCGGGTTCGGGTCGCAACACCGCGACGGTGCGGCGATCGGGTCGCGGCGTCGCGACCGGGCCGGACTTCTTATTGGGCAAACAAAGCCCGCACCGCTTCTGGCGCAGCGGCAAGCAGATCATGCGCCAGTTCGCGGGCAAAGCGCAGATCATTGGCGGGCCCGCGTGCTTCGCCGGCAATATGCGCGCTGCCATCGGCGTTGAACAGTTCTGCCCGCAGCCACAGCGCGTCGCCCTCCATCACCGCCAGTGCGGCCATGGGCGAATGACAATCCGCCCCCAGCGCCAATAAAAGCGCGCGTTCAGCCCGAACGCAGGCCATTGTTGGCGCATCGGCAATCGCCGCGACCAGCGCGGTCGTGGCGGTATCTGCCCGGCGTGTTTCAATCCCCACCGCGCCTTGCGCTGGCGCTGGCAGCATGACGTCAATTTCGATCGCTTGCCCCACATCGGGGCGCCCCAGCCGATCAAGCCCGGCGGCGGCGAGCAGGGTCGCGTCGATATCGCCCGATGCCACCTTGTTCAGCCGCGTATCCACGTTGCCGCGCAGCAGCACGATCGACAGATCAGGACGCAACCGTCGCAACTGCGCAGATCGGCGCGGCGAACTGGTGCCGATCACCGCACCCGCGCGCAGCGTGTTTATCCCGTCGGGGCCGATAATCCGGTCGCGCACATCGGCGCGCGGCAGCATCGCGCTGATCACGATCGGTTCGGGCCGGATCGTCTCGACATCCTTCATCGAATGCACGGCCAGGTCTATCGCGCCGTCGAGCATCGCCCGGTCGAGCTCCTTGGTCCACAGCGCTTTGCCGCCGATTTCCGCCAGTGCCCGGTCCTGCACCTGATCGCCGGTCGTTTTGATGACGACGATCTCCACATCATCGGGGGACAGCCCGTGCGCGGTGACGAGCGCATCGCGCACCATGTTGGCCTGGGTAAGGGCAAGCGGCGATCCGCGCGTGCCTAAACGGAGTTTGGGGCGAGCTATAGTCATCACCGTTGGTGCTAGCGCCGGTTGCGGCTAGAGGGAAGCCATGGCGCTGATCCTTGGCATTGAATCGAGCTGTGACGAAACCGCGGCCGCATTGGTGACCAGCGACAGGCGCGTCCTGGCGCACCGGCTGGCGGGGCAGGAGGAGGCGCACCGGCCATATGGCGGCGTCGTGCCCGAAATTGCGGCGCGTGCGCATGTGGAAATTCTGGTGCCGTTGGTGGAGGCGGCGCTGGCCGATGCGGGCGTGTCGCTGGCCGATGTTGATGCGATTGCGGCGACGGCGGGGCCAGGGCTGATTGGTGGCGTCATGGTGGGGCTGGTGACCGGCAAGGCGCTGGCGCATGCAGCGGGCAAGCCATTGATCGCGGTGAACCATCTGGAGGGGCACGCGCTGTCTCCCCGGCTTGGCGACCCCGATCTGGCATTTCCCTATCTGTTGCTGCTGGTATCGGGCGGGCATTGCCAGTTGCTGCTGGTGGAGGGCGTGGGGCGATATCGCCGCCTTGCCACGACGATTGATGACGCAGCGGGGGAGGCTTTTGACAAGACCGCCAAGATTTTGGGGCTGGGCTTTCCCGGCGGCCCGGCGGTGGAGCGCGCCGCCGCGCTCGGCGATGCGCGCGCCGTGCCGCTGCCGCGCCCGCTGCTGGGCAGCGCCGAGCCGCATTTCTCGTTCGCCGGGCTGAAAAGCGCGGTGCTGCGCGCGCAGGATACGGGCAAATACCGTGCAGAGGATATTGCCGCATCGTTCCAGCAGGCGGTGGTGGATTGCCTGGTTGATCGCACCGGGCGGCAGCTGGCGGGCTTAAACGGAGTGAGCGCGCTGGTGGTTGCAGGCGGGGTTGCGGCGAATCAGGCCGTGCGCGGGGCGATGGTGCAGTTGGCAGGCGCGCATGATCTGCGCTTTGTCGCACCGCCCTTGTGGTTGTGTACCGATAATGCCGCGATGATCGGCTGGGCGGGAGCGGAGCGCTTTGCCGCAGGGTTTACCGACCCGCTGGATGTCGCCGCCCGCCCGCGCTGGCCGCTTGATCCATCGGCGGAAACGGTGCGCGGCGCTGGGGTAAAGGCGTGAGGATCGGCGTCATCGGCGGCGGCGCATGGGGCACCGCACTGGCGCAGGTGGCGACGCAGGCCAAAAGCCGGAACGTGGAGCCAGTGCTGCTGTGGGCGCGGGAGGCCGAGGTGGTGCGCGCCATCAACACCACCCACGAAAACCCGCTGTTTCTGCCGGGTGTGCCGCTGCACCATGACGTCATGGCGACAGGTGATCTGGGCGCGCTTGCCGATTGCGAGGCTTTGCTGGTGGTCGTCCCCGCCCAGCATCTGCGCGGTGTGTTAGCAGAGGCCCTGGTGGGCACCACGCCGCTGGTGCTGTGCGCCAAGGGGATAGAGGCGGGCACGCGGTTGCTGGTGAGCGAAGTGGCGGCGCAAGTGCATCCCGGTGCCCCCATTGCGGCGCTTTCTGGGCCTACATTTGCGCATGAAGTGGCGGCTGGCCTGCCCACTGCGGTGACGCTGGCGTGCGCCGATGCTGCTCTGGGCGCGCGATTGGCGGATCGGCTCGCGGGGCCGGCGCTGCGCCCCTATCTGTCAAGCGACGTGGTGGGCGCAGAGATTGGCGGGGCGGTGAAGAACGTGCTGGCGATTGCGTGCGGCGTGGTGGAAGGCGCGGGGCTGGGCCAAAACGCCCGCGCCGCGCTGATCGCGCGCGGCTTTGCCGAAATGACGCGGTTTGGATTGGCACGAGGGGCGCGGGCGGAAACACTCACCGGCCTGTCTGGGCTGGGCGATCTGGTGCTCACCTGCTCGTCGGTATCGTCACGCAATTTCGCGCTGGGGGTCGGACTGGGGCAAGGCCGGTCAGCAGCGGAGATGCTCGCTGACAAACGCAGCGTGGCCGAAGGCGCATTCACCGCGCCGGTATTGCGAGAGGCTGCTGCTGAGGCTGGGGTGGAGATGCCCGTGGTAACGGCAGTATGCGCGCTGCTGGAGGGCGGTCCGGTTGCAAATGTCGTCGGTACTCTGCTGTCCCGCCCGCTGGGGCGCGAGCAATGATGGCGGCAACGCCTTCCGGCACCATGCGGCGATGCGGTTGCGGATCAGTAATCCACCGCCATCCCCTTCAACTCCCAATCCCCGTATCGCACCGGGTTCAGCCCCGTCGGGGCGTCACAGCATGCCGATGTTATGCAGCCATTGCTTGACCTGCCCCGGCCATTCCCGAGAGATCGGATCGGCCGTTGGTCGTAAGCCAAAAGCATGACCTCCCCTGGCATAGAGCCGCATATCGACCGGCACGCCCGCATCACTGAGTGCCAAGGCATAGGCCATCGGCTGCCTGACGGGATCCGTGGGGTCGTTCATTGCATGAAGGATCATCGTCGGCGGCGCTTTGGGACTGATCGTTACCCATGGCTTCAGCTCGAGGCTGTTTCGGCCCTTACTATCATCCAACATACGCGCCGTGTAGGCGATGATCGCGAAATCAGGCCGTGGTGATTGCCGGTCAGCCGCGTCCGCCAGCGGATAGGTGCGCTCATCGGTGTTGCTCATGTTCGCCGCCAGATAGGCACCCGCCGAAAAGCCGATCACGCCAATTTTGTGGGGATCAATACCGTAAGCCGAGGCCTGTTGCCGCAGTAAACTCATTGCCCGCTGCGCGTCCTCCAGACCCAACAGCACCTTTGGTCGCTGTTGCTCACCATTCTCCTTGGGCCACACTTGCGGGGTCCGGTATTTCAGCATGACACAAGTTATGCCCTGCTGGATAACCCAATCGCAGATTTCCGTGCCCTCCAAATCCGTGGCCACGGCGTAAAATCCGCCGCCGGGCAGGACCAGTATCGCGGCACCGGTGTTTCGTACCTTCGGCCTAAAGATGGTCATGGTGGGCCGCGTGACATAGGTTGCCCAGTGCCATTTCTTCCCCCCGACAAGTGGAGAGCCGTTGCCGGTCGTCTCGGGACGGTCGCCGGAGTCTGGTTTGGCTAGAACAACTTCGGCAGCCCAGAGCGGCACCTGCGTACTGCCAGGGGGCGGTTGCCACACGCCTTCGCGTTCTACCTTTGGAATCTCAGTCCGGTCGGGCAAGCCGTCGGCCTTGGGTGTCTGCCCGATGCCTGCACCGGCGATGCCAATTGCAAGGAACGAGAAAACGGTGAAGCTAAACCGCGACAAACCCTATTCTCCTATTTCGACGCGCGTGATTCACGGCCGGGTCATCAGCAACCCCCTCAAAAGTCCACCGCAATCCCCTTCAGCTCCCAGTCGCCGTATCGCACCGGGTTCAGCCCAAGCGGGTCTTCGCTCGACTCCGCAGCCACCGCCGGCTCGGCAGCCGGCACCGGTGGGTTGGGGGAAAGATGCTCCGGCGGCTTCACATGGGGCGGGCGCTGGCCCATGGCGGTTCTCCAACTAACAACACCCGGTAAATCGGGCGTGTCAGGAGCCGTTGCAAGTGCGTCCCCCTCATTCTGCCCCAAAGCCCGTAGGCTCATCTGTCTCCACCCCCCCGGAGGACGCCCCCGGCGTGCCGGTTCGCCGCGCGGCGTTGCGCGTGCTTGATGCCGTTACGCGGCGCGGAACGCCGCTGGAACAGGCGCTGGGGCCGGCTTCTCGCGACATCTCGCGCGCGGATGATCGCGCGCTGGTCCACGCGATTGCGGCGGAAACGCTGCGGCGCATGGGAGACTTGGATGCGCTGATCGATTCGGCCACCCAACGCGCGCTGCCGGAAGATGCCAAGGCGCGAATGGCGCTTCGGATTGCGCTGGTGCAGGCGCTGGCGCTCGGCACGCCGCCGCATGCCGCGATTTCCACCGTGCTGCCGCTGGTCGATGGCGGCCCGCGCAAGCTGGTCCACGGCGTGTTTGGCACGCTAATGCGCGGGAATGCGGCGCTGCCCGAACATCCATCGCTGCCGATGCCGGTGGCGCTGCGCTGGCAAAAGGCGTGGGGGGATGAGGTGGTGGGTGCTGCTGAGCGTGGCCTCGCGCTGCCCCCGGCGCTTGATCTGACGCTGGCCGATCCAGCGCAGACGGATGATCTGGCGGCGCGGCTGAACGGCGTCAGCCTGATGCCGGGCCATCTGCGCCTGGCTGATCATGCCGCGATCCCCGATATGGAGGGATTTGGGGAGGGCAGCTGGTGGGTGCAGGATCTTGCGGCATCGCTCGCCGCCCGGTTGATTGGGCCTGGGAACGGTAACGCGATTGATGTGTGCGCCGCGCCGGGCGGCAAAACGCTGCAACTCGCCGCTGCAGGGTGGAAGGTGACTGCGGTCGACAATAACGAAAGTCGTCTCGCGCGACTTCGCGACAATCTGGAACGCACGCAGTTGCAGGCCAATATCGTGACGGCGGACGCGCTGAAATGGTCGCCCAAGGCCCCGGCGGACGCGGTGCTGATCGATGCGCCCTGCAGCGCGACGGGCATTTTCCGGCGGCACCCCGATGTGCTCCACCGGGTGCTGCCATCACAGATAACCGAAATGGCAGCGCTGCAAACGCGGCTGCTCGCGCGCGCGGGCGATTGGGTGCGGCCCGGCGGGACGCTCGTATACGCCACCTGCTCGCTGGAACCGGCAGAGGGCGAGGCGCAGATGGACGCGTTTCTGGCCGCGCGCCCCGATTATGCGGTTGATCCGGTGCGGGCGGTGGAACTGCCCGCGGGTGTTGCGGCAACGCCCGGTGGCTGGCTGCGCACCCTGCCTGGAACGCTGTCGCAGCCGGGCGACGACAAAGGCGGCTGTGACGGGTTTTTCATCGTGCGGATGACGCGGGCGGGGTAAACAGGTCACCACCAAGCGCCAACCGTTCGAGCCGAGCCCTTCGACTGGCTGGCAAGCCGACCGCTCAGGACAGGCTTCAGCCCAAAGGGCTGAAGTCTAGGCACCACGTGCAGCGCTATCGGCACGCCGCTCGACTTTGTTCGGGACAAACGGGTTAAGGTAGAGGCCGTTCCGGGGCAGAAACTGCCAACACCAAATCTTGCGGGCGGGCGACACTCTGCTACATGCCCGTCATGCCGAACCCCGTCCGTATTGCCCCCTCCATCCTGTCCGCCGATTTTGCCCGCCTGGGGGAGGAAATTCGCGCGATCGATGCCGCAGGCGCAGACTGGATTCATGTCGATGTGATGGACGGCCATTTCGTGCCGAACATCACGATTGGCCCGGCCGTTATCAAGGCGCTGCGCCCGCACACGGCGCTGCCATTCGACGTGCATCTGATGATTTCACCGGTTGACGCCTATCTGGATGCCTTTGCCGAAGCGGGTGCCGATACGATCACCGTTCATCCGGAAGCCGGGCCGCATCTTCACCGCACGATCCAGCGGATCAAGGCGCTGGGCAAGCGCGCGGGCGTGGTGCTGAACCCCGCCACGCCTGCCAAGATGCTCGATTATGTGCTGGAGGAGGTCGATCTGGTGCTGGTGATGAGCGTGAACCCCGGCTTTGGCGGGCAAAGCTTCATCACCTCGCAACTCCGCAAGATTGAGGCGATTGCCAAGATGATCGCCAAACAGGGTAAGCCGATTGATCTGCAGGTCGATGGCGGCGTTGACGCGGTGATTGCGCGGGCATGCGTTGATGCCGGGGCCGATGCGCTGGTGGCAGGAACGGCGGCGTTTCGCGGCGGCGCGGATTGCTATGCGGCCAATATCGCGGCGCTGCGGGGTGTGTGATCGCGCCCGATGATCGCGATACCGGCACCGACGGCATCGAAGAGGGAAAGCGGCTGGTTCGGCTGGGGGGCGACAAGGGATTGTCGCTGTCACAACAGCTTGTCGAACGGCTCCACCGGCTGAGCTGGCGGACGCCAATTCACGGCCTGCGCTTGAAGGGGCGTTATCCGCTAAAGCTGATCGCGGTGCCCGATGATCCGTTTCTGGGCGATCTGAAGCGCGGCGCGGCGCTGCTGGAGGGCAGCATCACCGTTGCCGGTGAGACGCGCACAATTGCCGGGCTTAATCTGGCCAAGCCCGATTTTTCGAAACGATTTGGCGATTACATCCATAGCGCAGCCTGGCTACGCGACCTTTCCAGCGTCGCCACCCGCGCGCAGGCCGCCCCGATTGCCGAAGCGCTGACCCGCGCCTGGATGAGCGCGCATGCCGAAACCGTGGCCGAACCCGCCTGGCGCGCCGACCATTGGGGACGGCGGATCACGGCGTGGACGGCCCATGCGCCGCTGATCCTGTCGTCAACCGATCTGGTATACCGGTCACTGGTGCTCAACACGCTGGCGCGCGGTGCCCGGCATCTTGATCGGTGTGCGGACAAGGTGCCGCCGGGGGCGCCGCGCATTGCCGCATGGTGCGGGGTGATTACCGCCGGGCTATTGATTCCGGCAGGCGATGTGCGGCGTAAAATGGGCGAGGCTGGGCTGATGCGCGCGATTGACGCGTCAGTGTTTGGCGATGGCGGATCGGTGGCGCGCTCACCCGCCGCGCAGCTTGATATCATCATGCTATTGACGGCACTGCGCGAAGCCTATGCCGCCCGCCGGTTGGAGCCGCCAGCGCGATTGGGCGCGACAATCGACGCGATGGTGCCGGCGTTATTGGGCGTTTGCCATGCCGATAAGGGGCTTTCGAGCTGGCAGGGCGGTGGCCCGGTGCCTGGCAGCGTGGTCGAACAGGTGATTGCGGCAACTGGCGTGCGCGCCCGGCCGCTGCGTCAGGCGCGTGACTGGGGCTATCAGCGGCTCGCCGCGGGGCAAAGCGTGGTGGTTGTCGATGCAGCCCCCCCACCAGTGGCACGGTTGGTTGAGGCAGGTTGCGGGTCAACGCTGGCGTTCGAATTATCCGATGGGCCGCACCGGCTGATCGTCAACTGCGGCGGGGCGCGCACGATTTCCGCGCAGGTACCCACCGCGCTGGCGGAAGGATTGCGGACGACCGCGGCCCATTCAACCCTGGTGGTCGGCGACAGCAATTCCACCGCCGTGCACAGCGACGGCACATTGGGCCGGGGCGTAGGAGAGGTTGAGCTCAGCCGTCAGGAAAGCGACACATCCAGCCGGATTGAGGCCAGCCATGATGGCTATGCCAGGCGCTTTGGCTTTTTGCACCGCCGCCAACTGGTGCTGTCGAGTGATGGACGTGATTTGCGCGGCGAAGACATGCTGTTGCCGGTCGGGCGCAAGCGCAAAGTGGCAATGACGCCGTTTGCGATACGATTTCACCTCGGCATGGGGGTGGAAGTGTCGCCCACAGCGGATGGCCAGGCCGCGTTGCTGCGGTTGCCGGGCGCTGGGCTGTGGCAGTTTCGCTGCCGTGGTGGCGCGCTGGCGGTGGAGGATAGTTTATGGGTGGATGGCGAGGGACGCCCGCAAGCCACCCAACAGCTGATCGTGACGGGCGAAGCGCCAGCGGGCGGCGCCAATGTGAGCTGGGCCTTGAAGCGCGCGAATTGAGCGGGCAGGGGGTGCCGAAGTTGGAGGCTTCAATCGCGATGACATCTATTCCCATTACCCGTGCGCTGCTGTCTGTTTCCGACAAGACGGGCATTGTTGATCTGGCGCGCGCGCTGGCCGCGCACGGCGTTGAGCTGGTGTCGACGGGCGGTACTGCCAAAGCGCTGCGCGATGCCGGGCTGACAGTGCGGGATATCAGTGACTTAACCGGCTTTCCCGAAATGATGGATGGGCGGGTGAAGACGCTTCACCCGGTGGTGCACGGCGGTTTGCTCGCGGTGCGCGATGATCCGGCGCATGTCGCATCCATGGCCGAGCATGGTATTGGCCCGATCGATCTGGTCGTCGTGAACCTTTATCCGTTCGAGGCAACGGTCGCAAAAGGCGCGAAACGGGACGAAATTGTCGAAAATATCGACATTGGTGGCCCATCAATGCTGCGATCTGCCGCAAAAAACCACGCTTTTGTCGCGATTGTCACCGATCCGGCGGATTATGGCGCGCTGGTTGCGGAAATGGATGCGCAGGGCGGCGCGACAACGCTCGATTTGCGCCGCCGCCTGGCCGCGCGCGCCTTTGCCGCTACCGCTGCCTATGATGGCATGATCGCAAGCTGGTTTGGCTTTGCTGATCAAGGGGAGCAATTTCCCGAAACGCTGCCAATCACCCTGAAGCGCGGTTCGGCGCTGCGGTACGGCGAAAATCCGCATCAGGCGGCGGCATTTTATGCAGCCGCCGGCCCGGCGGCGCGCGGCATCGGCCAGGCCCGCCAGCTTCAGGGCAAGGAACTGAGCTATAATAATTACAATGATGCTGATGCCGCGCTGGATTTGATCAGTGAATTTCGCGATTCAGGTCCGACTTGCGTTATCGTGAAGCATGCCAACCCCTGCGGCGTCGCAACGGCGGCAACATTGGGTGATGCCTATGCGGCGGCATTCGCGTGTGACACCGTATCGGCCTTTGGTGGCATCATCGCGGTCAATCGCCCGCTTGATGGCGCAACCGCGGCGGCGATTTCGGGGATATTTACCGAAGTGGTGGTCGCGCCGGGCGCTGATGACGAGGCAATCGCCATTTTTGCCGCCAAGAAGAATTTGCGGCTCTTGCTGACAGATGGTTTGCCTGATCCGGCACGCGGCGGGCTGACGGCGAAGTCAATCACCGGCGGCTGGCTGGTGCAATCGCGCGATAATGGCCGTCTGGCTGCGGATGATCTGCGGGTGGTGACGGCGCGCCAGCCAACGCCTGCTGAACTGGCCGACTGCCTGTTCGCCTGGACGGTGGCCAAGCACGTCAAATCGAACGCGATTGTCTATGCCAAGGACGGCGCGATTGCCGGGATTGGCGCGGGGCAGATGAACCGGCTCGAATCCGCGCGCATTGCCGCATGGAAAGCGCGCGACGCTGCTGAAAAGGCAGGCTGGCCGCAACCGCGCACGATTGGATCTGCCGTGGCATCTGACGCCTTTTTCCCGTTTGCCGATGGCCTGATGGCAGCGGTGGAGGCAGGTGCGACGGCGGTAATCCAGCCCGGCGGCTCGATTCGCGATGCAGAGGTTATTGCAGCGGCGAACGAGGCTGGGCTGGCGATGCTGTTTACCGGGATGCGCCACTTTCGTCATTGATGGCGACATTATTGGCGTCATGAATGACGACGTTGATCGTGCGGGTGGTTGAAGCCTAGCCTGCCTTGGGCATCCGCTGGAAAAGCGCGCGATCTTCGGGGCCGAACGCGAATTTCCACAGCACAAACAGATAAATCCCGGCAATGGCGGGCAGGCCGAACACCAGTTCTGCCCATTCATATTCATGCGGCAGCGATGTGAAGATCGTGCCGACCAAAATCGCTGCCATCGCCGCCCACACCAACGGCCAGCGCCAGCCGGAAACTCTGGCTTCCAGCAAATGCGCCAACAGCCGCGTTTTGAGGATTGACGTAAGCGCCAGCGACAGCGCCAGCGCAATCGCTGGCCCTGCCGCCTGGTAATTTTCTGGCCAGCCAGCGGCGCGCATGGCCAGGATCAAGGCAAAGCTGAGCACGATCTGAAACCCCAGCATCGCTGCCGAAATCATCAGATTGCGGTGGCGCGCAACATAAACGAGCGCGCTTTCGGATACAGCGGCCATCGATGCCAGCACCTCTGCTGTCAGCAAAAAGGCGAGTGCGGCAGTGCCGGCTACAAATTGCGGGCCGATAACCCCCATTACCGCTTCGCCGGGGATGGACCCCATCAGCGCCAGCCCGCCCTGCGCGGCCATGATCCAGAACCCCACCTGCCGCACCTGCTTGGCCACGGCGAGCTTATCGCCGCGTGCCAGGCTGGTGGTGATGATTGGCCCCAATATGGGGTCAAAACTGGTCTTCAGCCGGCCGGGCAGCGACGCAATCTGTTGCGCCATATAATATATCCCGACGAACGACGGCGCGAACAACTGGCCCAGGATGAAGCGATCAACGTTGCGCGTCGCCCATTCAATCGCATCGGCACCGGCCAGCGGCATATTGTCGCGCGCCAGCGCGGCGATGGTCGCCAGGCGGGGCTTCCATTCATGCGGCAGGCCATAACTGCGGACAAACGGCACGATGGAGGCAACCATCGCCGCCAGCATCGACAGCATATAGGCGATTTCCAGCCCGTCTTTGGGCGTGATGAACCATAATAATGTGGCAGCAATGCTGATCGTCCACGGTTCAATCACCGCGCGCGCGGTAACGGTGGCGCGCACATTATGGCGGTAAGCAAGCGCCGCCAGGCTAATGTCTGACCAGGCGATCGCAAAGATGATGCCGGGCAGCAACCGCGCAAAACCATCCGGCGGGCCGTCGCGGTACATGATTGCGGGGAAGGCAAACAGTAGCGCGCTGGCGGTGATTGATGCAATCAGCGCCACCACCAGCGCATCCCACGCGACATGGCTGTGTGGCCGGTCGCTGGCTGACAGTGCCTGGGCCAGTCCGCGCTTCATTCCCAGCGTGGCCAGCAACGCGCCAAGCTCCACCGCCACCACTGCCAGCGCGAATTGGCCGACCGTATCGGCACCATAAAGCCGCCCGGCCACAAACAGAAACGGGATGCGCGCCGCCAGCCGAAGGGCAAAACCGATAATATTGGTCCGCCCGCCCTTGGCGATGGCGGCAATATCGTCTGCCGCTGCGCCTGCTGGAGCCGCCGTGTCCGTCAATGCGCGGCACCCCAGCTTTTGCCGGTCCCAATCTCCACGCCCAGCGGCACCGACAGCGTCACTGCAGGCGCAGCCGCGCTGGCCATGACGTGTTCGATCACGGGCTTTGCAGCGGCAACATCGGCTTCGGGCAATTCGAACACCAGTTCGTCGTGCACCTGCAACAGCATGCGGACATGGGGCAGCCCGGCATCGATCAACGCGGGCCCCATGCGGACCATGGCGCGTTTGATAATGTCGGCGCTGGTGCCCTGGATTGGCGCGTTGATCGCGGCGCGCTCCGCCCCTTGCCGCTCGTGCTGCAGCGGGGATTTGATCCGCGAGAAATGGCATTTCCGCCCGAACAAGGTGGTGGTGTAGCCGCGCTCCCGCACCTCCTCAATCGTCGTGGCGATGTAATTGTTGATGCCGGGAAAGCGGTCAAAATACCGGTCAATCATCGCCTGGGCTTCATCGGGCGTTACATCCAGCCGCCCCGCCAGCCCCCAGCGGCTGATGCCGTACAGGATCGCAAAGTTGATCGTCTTGGCACGCCCGCGCGTGTCGCGATTAACCTCGCCGAACAGTTCCTGCGCGGTCAGGCTGTGGATGTCAGCCCCGTCAGCAAAGGCCTGTTTCAGGGCGGGCACATCGGCCATGTGCGCGGCCAGCCGCAGCTCGATCTGCGAATAATCGGCCGCTAGCAGCACATTGCCGGGCTCTGCCACAAAAGCGTCGCGGATTTGCCGGCCCATTTCGGTGCGGATCGGGATGTTCTGCAAATTGGGATCGGTGGAGGAAAGCCGCCCGGTTTGCGCGCCGGTGAGCGAATAGCTGGTATGCACCCGGCCTGTGGCGGGGTTTATCTGTGCTTGCAGCGCATCGGTATAGGTTGATTTCAGCTTTGATAATTGCCGCCAATCGAGCACCCGCGCCGCAATCACTGCGCCGGGGGATGCCTTGTCCGCAGCGATTTTCTCCAGCTCTGTCACGTCGGTGGAATGAACCCCCGATTTGCCCTTGCGCCCGCCCTTGATGCCCATCTGCTCGAACAGCACGTCGCCAAGCTGCTTGGGGCTGCCGATGGTGAAGGGGAAACCGGCCAGCCCGTGAATTTCGGTTTCCAGCACCGCAATCTGCCCGGCAAATTCAGCCGACAGCCCCGCCAGCCGATCCCGGTCAACCATGATGCCGTGGCGTTCCATCTGCGCGATGACGGGGACGAGCGGGCGGTCTACCATCTCATACACCCGCGTTGCCGCTTCACTGGTCAGGCGGGGGCGAAAACGCTGCCATAGCCGCAGCGTGACATCGGCATCCTCAGCGGCATAGCGGGTGGCGGTTTTCAGGTCGATTTCCGCAAAGCCGCGCTGGCTTTTGCCCGTGCCGACCACATCCTTGAACGCGATGCAGCTATGCTCAAGGTGCAATTGCGCCAGCTCGTCCATGCCGTGCCCATGCAGCCCGGCATCCAGATCAAAGCTCATCAGGATCGTGTCATCATGCGGCGCGACATCGATTCCCACCCGCCCCAGGATGATCATGTCATATTTCAGGTTGTGCCCGATCTTCAGCACCGATGCGTCCTCCAGCAGCGGTTTCAACCGGGCGATCACATCGGCCCGGTCAATCTGCGTGGGCTTTTCGGCAAACATATCGGTGCCGCCATGCCCCACTGGCACGTAACAGGCGCGGTTGGGGGCCAGCGCCAGGCTGACGCCGACCAGCGCCGCGCGGGTGGCGTCAATGCCGGTCGTCTCGGTATCGACCGCGACATAGCCCTGATGCGTCGCCCCTGCGATCCAGCGATCGAGCGCGGCAAGATCGGTCACCGTTTCATACCCCTCGCGGTCAATCGTGGGGGCATCATCGGCAACAACGGCGCGCGCGGCCGCAACGGGTGCGTCGGCGCGAGATGACAGTTTGGCGAGCAGCGATTTAAAGCCGTGATGCTCCAGAAAGCTTCGCAAGGGCGCATCCGGAATGCCCTGCAGCGCCAGCGATTCGAGCGGATCGGGCAGCGCTGCATCATCCTTCAACGTCACCAGCACACGGCTAAGCCGCGCCATTTCGGCATGCTCGATCAGATTGTCGCGCAGCTTGCCGGGCTTCATTGCGGGGGCCGCCGCCAGCACGGCTTCCAGATCGCCATGTTCGATGATCAGCTTGGCCGCCGTTTTCGGCCCGATACCGGGGACGCCGGGCACATTGTCCACACTGTCGCCCATCAGCGCCAGCACATCGCCCAGCCGATCCGGTCCGACGCCGAATTTCTCCACGACATGCTCGGCGCCCAGCCGCCGGTTGTTCATGGTATCGTACATGTCGAGACCGGGCTCGATCAGCTGCATCAGATCCTTGTCGGACGATACCACGGTAACAGACCAGCCTTGCGCCAATGCCACCTTGGCATAGCTGGCGATGATATCGTCCGCCTCCAGTCCTGCCTCCTCAATACACGGCAGTGAAAAGGCGCGGGTTGCATCGCGGATCATCGGGAATTGCGGCACCAGATCTTCGGGCGCGGGCGGGCGCTGGGCCTTATATTTATCGTATAGGTCGTTGCGGAACGTATGGCTGCCCTTGTCGAGGATCACCGCCATATGCGTTGGGCCGTCGGCCTGATGAAGCTCATCGGCCAGCTTCCACAGCATCGTCGTATAGCCATATACCGCGCCAACCGGCTCGCCGCGAATGTTGGTCAGCGGTGGCAGGCGGTGATAGGCGCGAAAGATATAGCCGGAACCGTCGACGAGATAGAGATGAGGCATGGGGCAGGGATAGCCCAAGCGGCGGGCGGGTCAAAGCCCCCTTTGCCCGAGCGGTTACCCGCCGCCATTTGGTCGGTGATAGGCAACCACGCTGGCCACCACAGACTGCATCAACGCCTGGCGTTCAGGAATCGGACGCGGCGTATCCCCGATCATCACCGCCAGCGCATAGCTTTGCCCATCCGGCGCGGTCAGAATACCGACATCATTATAGCCCGCCGTGCGCCCGGCCAGATCCTGCCCGGTCCCGGTCTTGTGACCAAAATGCCAACCCGCAGGAACTGCCCCGCTCAACCGTTGCTTGCCCGTGCGCGAGGATTCCATCGTCGCGATCAGATAACTGGTCGATTGCGCGGACAGCAGCTCGCCCTTTTTCAGCATCGCCAGCGCGCCGGCGATTGCCGATGCAGCCGCGCCATCGGGCGGATTGGCGATGTAACTTTCATACGCCACCAGCCGCGTTGTCAGCGGCAACTGCGCGCGCGCGCGGGTAAAGGCGTTGCCCAGCGCGAATTCGGGCTTCCAGTCGAGCCCGGCGGTCTTGCTTTGCAGCAACCGTTCACCCGGCCCAAAGCTGATCGAGCCAAGCCCCTTGCGCTGGATAAACGCCCGCACCGTATCTGGCCCACCAATGAAGCGCAGCAAGCGATCATTGGCGGTATTGTCACTGGTGGTCAGCGCGCGTTGGAGCAGCTCGCCAACCGTTGCCTTATAGCCATCGCCCTTCACCATCATCGCAATCGGCTGATGAAACAGCGTCAGATCCTCTCGCGTAACGGTGACGGCATCGTCGAGCGTCAACCGCCCCGAATCGCGAAAATCAAGCACCGCCATGGCCACCCACAGCTTGCTCACGCTTTGCTGCGGCAGCTTGGCATCGCCATTGGATGCCACAGACCAGCCCTTGTCGATGCTGCGCACGGCAATGCCGACACTGCCGGAAAATTGGGTGCGCAAGGCGTTGATTGTCGATACCAATTGGGTGGGCGCGGTTGCCTTTATGGGCACAGCGGCGGGGATTGGCATGCTGACCCGGTAGACCGGTGGCGCGACGGGCATCACCCGCGCCGCTTGCGGCGATGATGTAGAGGCACACCCGGCCAGCGCGATCATCGCAATGGTTGCCAGCGCTTGATTGGGCCGATCGTAGGTCAAATTTTTTCCATGGCGAATCAAGATGATCAATCCCCCCAGATTGTTGAACCGCACCATGCGTGGATAGCTGTTAACACGATATAGCCATAATTTTTCATTGCGATGAAGACCCTGATTTCCACGATGAAGCGGAAATTTCCCGAAAACGGGCAGTATTTGGTTAAGGCATCAATACAGTATCGACCGCAGCCGGCAGCAGATCGGGGTAATCCAGCGTATAGTGCAGGCCCCGGCTTTCCTTGCGGTGAAGTGCTGATTTTACAATTAATTCAGCAGTTTGTAGCAGATTACGCAGCTCGATCAGATCGGGCGTGACGCGGAAATGGCCGTAATAATCATTCACCTCCTCGGTCAGCAGGCGAATGCGGTGCTGCGCGCGCTCCAGCCGTTTTGTGGTGCGCACGATGCCGACATAATTCCACATGAACCGCCGGATCTCGGTCCAGTTCTGCTTGATGACGACTTCTTCGTCCGAATCCTCCACCCGGCTTTCGTCCCAGGGCGCAATCGGTGGCGGTTCGGGCAGATCATCCCAGTGCGCGATAATGTGGCGGGCGCATGCCTCCCCAAACACGAAACATTCGAGCAAGGAATTCGACGCCAGCCGGTTGGCGCCATGCAGCCCGCTTTCGGTGCATTCGCCTGCTGCATAAAGCCCGGGCAGATCAGTACGCCCGTCCAGATCGACGACGATGCCGCCACAGGTATAATGCTGGGCGGGCACCACGGGGATCGGATCGGTGGTCATGTCGATGCCCAGCCCGAGCAGCTTTTCGTAGATGTTGGGGAAGTGTTCCCGGATGAAATCCGGCCCCTTGTGGCTAATGTCGAGATGGACGTAATCAAGGCCGAGCCGCTTGATCTCATGATCGATCGCGCGCGCCACCACATCACGCGGGGCAAGTTCCAGCCGGGGATCGAAATCGGGCATGAACCGGTATCCGGTTTCGGGGATCAGCAAATGCCCGCCCTCGCCGCGCACGGCCTCTGTGATCAGGAAGTTTTTGACATCGAGATGATAGAGGCAGGTCGGGTGGAACTGCATCATTTCCATATTCGACACGCGGCAGCCCGCGCGCCACGCCATCGCAATGCCGTCCCCCGTCGCCCCCCTGGGCGCGGTGGAAAACAGATAGGTTCGCCCGGCGCCGCCCGTGGCGAGAATGGTGGCGCGCGCGGTGAACAGCTCCACCCGCCCCGTCGCGCGGTTGACAGCATAGACTCCCCAGACATGGCCCGAGCCTGAATAGCGCGCCTCATGCTTGCCGGTGGCCAGATCGATCGCGACCATATCAGGCACCAAGGTGATATTGGGGTGCAGATGGGCGGCGCGCTGCAACGCCTCCTGCACCGCCCAGCCGGTCGCATCATCGACATGCACGATCCGCCGGTGGCTGTGCCCGCCCTCCCGCGTCAGGTGCGGCAGATTGCCGTCCATGTTGAACGGCACACCCAGCTCCGCCAACCGCGCAATGGCAGCGGGCGCACTTTCGACAACGAACTCCACGGTCGCGCGGTCGTTCAGCCCCGCGCCCGCCACCATCGTATCCTCGATATGGCTGTCAAACGTATCGCCGGGCTCCAGCACCGCCGCGATTCCCCCTTGCGCCCAGGCAGTCGAGCCTTCGTTCAGCCCGCCCTTGGCGAGCACGGTGACCTTGAACTCATCGGCAAGGTTGAGCGCAGCGGTGAGCCCGGCGGCACCGGAGCCGATGATGAGGATGTCGGTGGTGTGAGCGGTCAAATGATTGTCCTGGCCGTCTGACTAGCGAACCGGCGCTACGGCGGTAAAACGCGGGCGGGCCGCTGCCCGAAGATCCCATTCGTCGTAGGAAAAAGCGGTGATTTTTGCAGCTATTTCGACGGGAATCGAGAATATGTAATCAACTTCGTCACTGTCGTCCGCTGCCTGCTTGGCAACCGACGCGTCGCGAACCGCTTTCAGTTCGGGCGGTTCGCCAACGACATCAAGGTGCATCAAATCTTGCTGTGAATCATGCGTGACGCTCCATACGACTTCTGGGCCCAGCAAACCTTTAGCTTCCGAATACATAACGCCCTCGTGGAGCCGCACCGCCAATGAATAAACCCCGGATGGCAGATGAGCTGCCAGACTGGGGTCAGCCCATTCAAAGTCGTTTGACCAGATCAGGCTCCAGCCGTTGCCGAGGTCGGCTGCAGAAAATGGGGTCTCATTGGCTTCATCTTCGACATCGCTATCCGAAAACCCGAGTGCCGAAAGCAACTGGGCCTTTGCCATTCCCTCGACGGCGATCCAGGATATCTTAAAACCCATGGCTAACCTCCGTTCGACGCCCGTGTTAGGTTCAAAAACACATCCTCCAGATCGGCCTCGCGGGTCGAGACGTCGACAATGCCGTAGCCGCTGGCCTGGACTGCGGCGAGCACTTCGCCGGCATTGGCCTGGTCCTTGCGGTAGGTGATGGCCAGTGTGCGATCGCCCTTCAGCTCGATCTTCTGGAAACACGCAGCGGACGGGGGTGTCATGACGTCGCGGTCCACCGTCACCTCGACCAGCTTTTCGGTCGCCATCCCCACCAAAGCGCGGGTGGGTTCGTTGGCGATCAGCTTGCCGTGGTTGATAATCGCGATGCGGTCACACAGCTCCTCGGCTTCCTCCAGATAATGGGTGGTGAGCACCACGGTGACGCCGCCGGCGTTTAATTCACGGACATAGTCCCATAACTGCTTGCGCAGTTCGATATCGACGCCCGCGGTTGGCTCATCGAGTACCAGCACCGGGGGCGTGTGGACCATCGCCTTGGCCACCATCAGCCGCCGCTTCATCCCGCCAGAGAGTGTGCGGGCATAGGCATTGGCCTTGTCTTCCAGATGCACCGCCCGCAGCAGCTCCATCGACCGCCGCTTTGCCTTGGGCACGCCGTACAGCCCGGCCTGGATTTCCAGCGTTTCGACAGGCGTGAAAAACGGATCGAACAGGATTTCCTGATTGACGATGCCAATCGACGCCTTGGCATTGCGGGGCTGCTTATCGATATCAAAGCCCCAGATCGTCGCGCTGCCGCCGGTTTTGTTCACCAGCCCGGCCAATATGTTGATCAGCGTCGATTTGCCCGCGCCATTGGGGCCGAGCAGCCCGAAGATTTGCCCGCGCGGCACCTCAAAGCTCACATCGTCCAGCGCGCGCTTGCCGCCCTTATAGGTTTTCGACAGGTGATCGATGGAAATGGCGGCTTCGGTCATATGGCTCCGCTTAGGCCGCGAAGGCGGCGTCGCCAAATATTTTCGTTCATCGCCCGGCTGCGCGCTTGATCAGGCTTGAATCAGCGCCGATGGCCAACCGATCCGGACCAGCAGGCCATCGGGTCCGGCAATACCCACTTCGTACATTCCCCATTCGCGGTGGCGCAATATGCCGCCCGGGCGGATGATGAGATCGTCGACTCGCGCCGCAATGGCGTCGACATCGGGCGTGCGGATGAAGATGCCGAACGGATTATGGTCGGCGGGAACGCGCCACGGGCCGGTGCCCGCCTGGGTGAGATGCACTTCGCATCCCCAGCCCGTCATGATGATATAATCAGCTGCGCCGCCGCTGCGCGCAAATCCCAGTCGCTCCCAGAACGGCACGGCATTGGGCAAATCGTTGCTGGGCACAATGGCGAACGCGCCAACCGTTTCCGTTGCTGACATCGCGGGTTCCTCTATCGATCACAATGCGTGTTTTACTGGCGTGTCAGCGTGGTGCGATTACGGGTCAACCACGCTTCCCCGACATCATCCAGGAAATCCACTTCCTTCAACGTCACCATCGTTGCGCCGTCGCGCTGCGTGGTTTCCCGAATGCGGGCCGGGCGGTCATCATCCTTGCCGTCGTGGGTTTCCTCCAGCGTCCAGCGGTCAAGCGCCTCGGCGCGGGTGAGCCGCAGCGTTGCGGTATCCAGTTCGGTGTCGCGACCCTCGCGGAAACTGGCGCTTGTCTCGCGGTTGGTCGCGGGGTCCAGCAGCGCGATGCTGGTGATCGTGACGATCCCCGTTTTCGGGCCATCATCAAAATCGGCGTGACGGATGATGGTCAGGCCATCTCGCATGATCTCAATCGATACCTGCACGGGCAGGCCGAACCAGCGATCCGCCTGATAATCGCGATATTCCAGCTTGCCGGTCCAGCTGCCAGCCGTGGCGGCGCGAATGCTGGTGAGGGTTACGGCTTGCAGCGGCGATTGCGCAGCGGCGGGTGTGATTGCGCCGATCATTGCCGCCACGGCAAGCACTGGCTTGAACATCATCGGTTCCCGTCCCCTTCTTGTCGCGAAGACCATCGCTTGTAGTGGTCACGCACGATTGCTATCGCGCTGCTCATGGTTCCGCCACCCGAAATCACCCGCGTCAACACGCCCCGAGTCGCTTGCGATGGTGCGCATGATGGCATTCCCGCCGCGCTTGGCCATCCGCGCGTGTGGTTGCAGATCGATGATCAAGGCTATGTCGATTGCGGTTATTGCGATCGGCGGTTCGTGTTGATCGGCGGCGCGGCCGATGGCGCTGATCCAGCAGGTCAGCCAGATCATCCGGCGGGCGCGAGCATCTAACACCCCCCTCGACGTTGCGCGCTTGGTCCCTATATTGCCGGGTATGACAACCACGCCCGATCCCCGCCGCTATCTTTACCCCACCGGTCAGCTTGACCCGGCAGAAGCGCAGCGGCTCACCGCCAGCGCGCTTTCCCGTGCTGATGATGGCGAGCTGTACCTGCAATATCGCAAGTCGGAAGCATTTGGTTTTGACGATGGCCGACTGAAAACGGCGAGCTATGATACCCAGAGCGGTTTTGGCCTGCGCGCAGTCTCTGGCGAAACCACCGCCTTTGCCCATGCCAATGAACTCAGCGGGGCCGCGATTGGTCGCGCTGCCGAAACAATGGCGCTGATCGACCCGTCAGACAGCGCCAAGGCACCGCCGCCGCGCGCCACCAACCGGCATTTATACACTGATTCCGATCCGCTCGATCTGGTGCCCTTCGCCGACAAGGTGAATTTGTGCCAGACGATTGATGCAGCGGCGCGCGCGCGCGATCCCCGGGTGGCGCAGGTATCGGTGTCGCTGTCGGGGCAATGGAACGTGATTGAAATCGTTCGCGCCGATGGTTTTGTCGCCACCGATATCCGCCCGCTTGTGCGCCTGAACGTGTCAATTGTGGTCGAACAAAATGGCCGCCGCGAAACCGGCAGTTTCGGGCTGGGCGGGCGCTATCTCTATGATCGGCTGACGGGCCCGGAAACCTGGAACCGCGCCATTGATGAAGCGCTGGCGCAGGCGCTGGTCAACCTCGATTCGGTTGATGCCCCGGCGGGGGAGATGACCGTGCTGCTCGGCCCCGGCTGGCCCGGCATCTTGCTGCACGAGGCGATCGGCCATGGGCTAGAGGGTGATTTCAACCGCAAGGGCACCAGCGCCTTTTCGGGCCGGGTTGGTGAGCGAGTCGCCGCGCCCGGCGTCACCGTGGTCGATGACGGATCAATCGCCGACCGGCGCGGTTCGCTGTCGATTGATGATGAAGGCACGCCAACCCAGGAAAATATCCTGATCGAAGACGGCATATTGAAGGGCTATATCCAGGATCGGCTGAATGCGCGGCTGATGGGGGTTGCCCCCACCGGCAATGGCCGTCGCGAAAGCTTCCAGCACGCGCCGATGCCGCGGATGACCAACACCTTCATGCGAGGCGGGCGGGATAACCCGGCGGAGCTGCTGAGCCGCGTGAAGAAGGGCATTTTTGCCAAGTCGTTCGGCGGCGGGCAGGTCGATATCGTGTCGGGCAAGTTCGTGTTCACCTGCACCGAGGCCTATCTGGTGGAAAACGGCAAGCTCGGCGCCCCCATCAAGGGCGCAACGCTGATCGGCGACGGGCCGAGCGTGCTTACCCGAGTGATCGGCATCGGCGACGACATGGCACTCGATGAAGGCGTCGGCATGTGCGGCAAGGGCGGGCAGAGCGTGCCCGCAGGCGTTGGCCAGCCGACATTGCTGGTGGACGGGCTGACGGTGGGCGGGACGGCGGTTTAGCGGCGGCGCGGTCGTTGGGACGAGGAGCGAGCGATGGAGTTTTTCAGCCAGATCGATGACAAGCACCGCGCCTTCATCGCCAAGCAGCCGGTGTTCTTCGTCGCCACTGCGGCCGAGGGGTGCCGCGTTAACGTGAGCCCCAAGGGGATGGATGTGTTTCGCGTGCTGGGGCCCAGCCGGGTTGCCTATCTTGATCTGGGCGGATCGGGGAATGAGACGCAGGCGCATTTGTCGGTCGACGGGCGCATCACCATCATGTTCTGCGCGTTCGATAATCCCGCGCTGATCATGCGGCTTTATGGCCGAGGCAGCTTTACCGTGATCGGCGATCCGGGTTTTGATGAGCTGGCGGCGCATTTCCCGCTGCTGCCCGGCACGCGCCAGATTTTCGACATTGCGGTGGACAGTTTGCAAACGAGTTGCGGCTGGGCGGTGCCGAGGATGACGCTGGAAAAGGAACGCGACACGCTGGTGCGTTATCACGCGCAGCAAGACCCGGCCGAGCGGCTCGCGAAGATTGCGTCACGCAACAAGAGCATCGATGGCCTGCCGGTGCGCGTGCAAACCGTGATGCCTGTTATTGAAGCTTGAGTCGGTGTCGCTTGTCGAGCTTGGCCGGTTTGATCGCAACGAAGCGCATATCCTGATCGGGCGGCTGGAATCAGAAGATATTCCGGCCGTGGCATTTGACGGGAATGCCAGCATTGCCGATGGCAGCTCGTTCTTCATCCCCGTGCGGGTGATGGTGCACGAGGATGATCTGGCGGCGGCGCGGACGATTGTCGCATCCGTGGCACGTTAAGCTGGCGATAGGACGAGTGCCCATTTTTCGGGCACGCCTTCGCAACTGCACAAAAATTTGACTCTGTCCGCGCGGTTTTTGCGCGCGATGACCGCCAGATTATTGCGCTGAATCCCGCAAAACAGCGATAAACTTGCGTCTGGCACGACCTTTGCTGGGGGATAAGGCACGCTTTCGCTTTGGGGGGATACGCGCTTGAAACTTGTTATTGCCATTATCAAACCGTTCAAACTCGATGAGGTCCGCGAAGCGCTGACCGATATCGGTGTGGCGGGGATGACCGTGTCCGAGGTGAAGGGTTTTGGTCGGCAGAAAGGCCAGACCGAGATTTACCGGGGGGCCGAATACACCACCAACATGGTGCCAAAGATCAAGATCGAGATCGTTTGTGGGGACGATCTGATGCCGCGTGTCATTGAAACGGTGCAGGCCGCCGCGAATACGGGCGCGATCGGCGATGGCAAGATTTTCGTACTCGACGTTGGCCAGGCGGTGCGCATTCGCACCGGCGAAACCGACATGACCGCGCTGTGAGAGGGGCAAAAATGACGCGATCGATGAAACTGGCCGGTGCTTTGGGTGCTGGCGCGGCGTTGCTGGCTGCACTGCCCGCCTGGGCGCAGGATGTGGCCGCCGCTGCGGCCCCTGCCGGGCCCTTCGTGCCAACTGCCGCCATGGTGAACAAGGGCGACACGACCTGGATGCTGATATCGTCGGTGCTGGTGCTGATGATGTCGGTGCCGGGGCTGGCGCTGTTTTATGGCGGTCTGGTGCGGACCAAGAATATGCTCAGCGTGCTGATGCAGGTGTTGATGATCGTGTCGATCGCTAGCCTTGTCTGGGTGTGCTGGGGCTATTCGATGGCGTTCACCGCGGGCAGCGGCGCCACCGCGCCGTTTGTTGGTGGCTTTTCCAAGGTGATGCTGATGGGCGTCGACGCGAGCACGCTCGCTGCGACCTTCTCCAACGGCGTTTACCTGCCCGAATATGCGTTTGTGATCTTCCAGATGACATTTGCGTGCATCACGCCCGCACTGATCGTTGGGGCGTTTGCCGAGCGCGTAAAGTTCACGCCGTTGATGATCTTTGTCGTCGCCTGGCTGACCCTGGTGTATTTCCCGATCGCCCATATGGTGTGGTATTGGGCGGGCCCTGATTTCCTCCCCGCCAACCCGACGGATACCGGTTATCTGTGGGGCAAGGGCGCGCTCGATTTCGCTGGTGGCACCGTGGTGCACATCAATGCGGGCATTGCCGGTCTGGTCGGCTGCCTCGTCATCGGGAAGCGCACCGGGTATAACAAGGATCCGATGCCACCGCATTCGCTGACGATGACGATGATCGGTGCGTCTCTGCTGTGGGTGGGCTGGTTCGGCTTCAACGCAGGCTCAAATCTTGAAGCCAATGGCGTAACCACGGTTGCCTTTATCAACACCTATGTCGCGACAGCGGCAGCGGCGGTTGCCTGGGCAGTGATCGAACAGATTATCCATAAAAAGCCGTCGCTGTTGGGTGCTGCAACGGGCGCCGTGGCGGGTCTCGTCGCGATCACGCCTGCCAGTGGCTATGCGGCGCCGATGACGTCGATTGTGCTCGGCTTTGTCGCCTCCATCGTCTGCTTCTTCTTCGTGACGACCGTGAAGAAGGCGCTGAAATATGACGATACGCTGGATGTGTTCGGCGTCCACTGCGTTGGCGGCATCGTCGGCGCGCTTGGCACTGCCATCTGCGCGGCACCGTCGCTCGGCGGACAGGGGTATTTCGATTACACTGTGACGCCAGCCGGCTTCTATCCTGAGAAGTATGACATCATGGCCCAGCTGATGGTTCAGCTGCAGGCGGTGGGCATCACGCTGGTATGGTCAGGCGGCGTTTCGCTGATCCTGTTCCTGCTGCTCAAATACACGATTGGCCTGCGTCCATCGGCTGAAGTCGAAGCTGAAGGGCTCGATATCAACGAACATGGCGAGCGCGCCTATAATTACTGACAAGATTGGGGCGCGCCGAATGGCCCAGGCCAGCGGCGCGCCCCCCCAGAGGTTCCTCCTGCGAACATCCTAAGGCCGGTGCGGCAACGCACCGGCCCTTTTTTATTTGGCGGCGGCGGGGGGCGTGGCGGTCGGAGCGGCCTCATTAACGTCCACGCCAGCGGCGGGGATGTCGGCGGCCGCTTCATCACTTGCGCCGATGGTGCTATCCGACGCATCGCTGATCGCCTTGCCCGCCCGGCGTGCGGCGAGTGCGCCGCCCAGCACGAATCCGCCGGGCACGAGAAACACCGCCGCAATCAAGCCGATTCGAGTCCAGTCTTTCCTGTCCATGTCAGCCCCTTAGGGGCTTAGCCAAGGTCCGCCAGTATGAAATCGGCGCAGCGTTCACCGATCATGATCGACGGCGCATTGGTGTTGCCCGAGATGAGCTTGGGCATGATCGACGCGTCGGCGACATAGAGTCCGGTCACGCCGCGCACCCGAAGCTTCGGATCACAGACCGCGCCGTCGTCCGACCCCATCCGCGCGGTACCGACCGGGTGATAGATGGTATCGGCGCGGGCGCGGATCAGCCGTTCGAGCGCGTCGTCATCACTGAGGTCGATCGGGTTGCGATCCTTCGCGTCATATTTCGTCATCGGCGGGGTTTCGAGGATGCGGTACATCGCCTTTACCCCCTTTTTCATCAGGTCGATATCGCGCGGATCCGTCAGGAAGGCGGGGTCGATCAGTGGCGCGGCGCGCGGATCGATCGAGGCGAGTCGCACCGTTCCTTTGCTCTCTGGCCGCAGCACACAGACATGGCCTGAAAAGCCGTGCGCGGTCACTTTCGACCGCCCATGGTCTTCAAGCGCCGCAATCACGAAATGAAGCTGGACATCGGGGCAGGGCGCATCGGGGTTCATCGTCAGGAACGCGCCGCTTTCGGCATAGGGCGACGTCATCGCTCCTTCGCGCTTGCGGAACCACTGGATCAGCGCGCGCGCCGAATTGATTGTACCGGTCAGCGTCTGCCCCAGAAACTGGGTGTTTTTGGTTTCATAGGACGCGACGTAATCAAGGTGATCCTGCAGATTCTCGCCGACCTCCGGCCGGTTGATCCGCACCGCGATGCCGTGCTCGCGCAGATGCGCGGCGGGGCCGATGCCGGACAGCATCAGCAGCTGCGGCGTGCCGAATACGCCACCGGCCAGCACCACGGCATGTTTCGCCCTGATTTCTCGCGCTTCACCGTCCTGCGTATAGGCAACACCCCAGGCGCGCCCTTCATCGAACAGCACGCGTTCGGCGGTCACCCCGGTCATGATCGTCAGATTGGTACGGTCGCGGGCGGGTTCGAGATAGGCGCGCGCTGCACTCCAGCGCTCCCCGCCTTTCTGCGTGACCTGATACATGCCAATGCCGTCTTGCCGTGCCCCGTTGAAATCATCGTTGCGCGGGATCTGCAGCGATGCGCCCGCCTCGATGAAATCGAACGAGCCGGGGTTGGGCGAGGTCTGGTTGCTGACATGAAGCGGGCCATCGCCGCCGTGGAATTCATCGGCGCCGCGCACATTATTCTCGGCGCGCTTGAAATAGGGGAGCACCTCGGCGTGCGACCAGCCCGGGCAGCCCATCGCCGCCCAGTTGTCGTAATCCCAGGCATTGCCGCGGATATAGATCATTGCGTTGATGGCAGACGAACCGCCCAAACCCTTGCCGCGCGGCTGATAGCCCCGGCGTCCGTTCAGCCCCACCTGAGGCACGGTTTCGAACTGCCAGTTGGTCTTGTCGGTCTGGAACGGGATGAAGCCCGGAATGCGGGTGCGATAGCCCGTGTTCTTGCCGCCCGCCTCCAGCAGCACGACCTTGTACTTGCCGTTTTCGCTTAAGCGGCTGGCGACGGCGCTCCCGCCTGATCCACCCCCGACGACGACGATATCGGCTTCTTCCAAGTCTCTTCCCCCCGGTGTGCCTGGCGATCCTGCCAGTGCTGCTTGATCGATTCCGACGTTTCCCGGCTACCATCATGGCTCCAGCCGGGCGGCATGGCGATGTACCCGATCTTGGCACGCAGGCCGGGCGCTGCCCAGACGTCTTTGGCGATGCCAATCCATTCATGGAACGCCGCCCATAACAGGTTGAAGCTGCCAAGCTGCTTGACGATGCCGTAGCGCGGGCGATCATCATCACGCTCCGCCACATAGCTGCCGAACATCTTGTCCCAGATGATGAAAACGCCGGCATAATTGCTGTCGAGATAGCGCGGGTTGGTGGCGTGGTGGACGCGGTGGTGCGACGGCGTGTTCATGATCGCCTCAAACCAGCGCGGCATCCGGTCGACGATTTCGGTGTGAATCCAGAACTGATAGATCAGATTGATGCCCGCGACGAAGAACACCATCTCCGGCGGAAAGCCAATCAGGAACAGCGGCAGCCGGAACAGAAAGCCCAGCGAGAAAAAGCCCGTCCAGGTCTGCCGCAGCGCAGTCGAAAGATTATAATGCTGGCTTGAATGGTGGATGACATGGCTCGCCCAGAACCAGCGCACGCGGTGCGCAGAGCGATGAAAGGCGTAATAGGCCAGATCGTCGATCACAAAACAGATCACGAACCAATACCAGTCATAACCGATTTGGAAGACGGCGAACTGCGCAACCCACACCGCAATCGCATAGGCCATGCCGCCCACCAGCGCGCCCGCAACCGTGCTGCCCAGGCCAAGCGATAGCGAGGTCAGCGTGTCCTTTGGTTCATAGCGCTGCTTGTCGCGCGCCCATGCCACCAGCATTTCGGCGAGCACCAGAATGATGAAGCCGGGCACGGCATATTGAACGGGATCGGGCAGCGTCATGTCGCTTGCTTACACCAGTGTAAGTGGCGCGGCCAGTGCGCGCGCATCATCGGGAAAAACATTGATCAGCGTCACGGCGCCGAACAGTCGCTCACCGGTATCAATCGTCACCCCTTCGGGTTCATCGCGAATCATCAGCGGGGGCACCAGCCGCCGCGCCGCCACCTTTGCGCCGTGGCGTTTCAGCACCGCGACGGTGCCATTGCCCGCGACCAGGGCGGCATTGCCATCCTTGCTGACGATGGCCCGGCGCGCATCAAACCCGGCGAGCATTTCCTCCGCGATCCGGCAGGCATCATCCTCGCTGGCGATCTTGCCTTCCCCCAGCCGCAATAGCCGCGCGACCAGCGCCAGCCCGAGCACGCCGACCAGCGAGATGATGAGTTGGGTGATGCTCATCGGCGGATCATGCCGCGCCTGACTTTGCGCCACCAGCCGCGCCGCGCGACAACGCGTCGAGCGTCGGACGGATGCCTGACAAGTCATAGCCTGCCTGCCCGGCCTTTTCCTCCAGCATATCAGGATCAGCCCCGCCCTTGGCCATGGCAAGCGCCCACAGATTGCAGCTGCGCGTGCCCGACCGGCAATAGGCAAGCACCGGCCCGGACGCCTCGGCCAGCGCCGCTGCCATTGCGTCAAGCTGCGGGTGCGAGAAACCGGCATGGGTAATGGGGATCGCGACATAGCTGACGCCAATGGCGGCGGCCGCCGCCTCAATCGCGGCACCGGCGGGCTGGTTGTGCTCCTCATCCTCAGGCCGGTTGTTGATGATCATCACATAGCCGGCTCCGGCAATCTCGGCGACATCGTCGCTCTCAATCTGCGGGGCGACGGCAAAGGACGGGTCGATGGGGCGGATCATATGGACTCCCTGATCACAGCGAGAAAGGCATCACCGTAAGCCTCCATCTTGCGCGCGCCAATCCCCGTGATCTGTCCCAGGGCGACGCGGCTGGTGGGCTTCAACGCCGCCATCTCCCGCAGCACCGAATCGTGGAAGATCACATAGGGCGGCACCTTCGCCTCGGCAGCGAGATCGCGGCGTTTGGTGCGCAGCGCCTCAAACAGCGGATCATGCGGCATGTCTGCCGCCGCCACCCGCCGCCGCCCGCCCGCAGCGCGCTTTACCGGCGGGGCGACGATTTGCACCGCTGCCTCCCCCTTCAGCACCGCGCGTGCATCGCCGCCAAGGCTCAGCCCGCCATGTTCAGTGGTGGTCAGCATCCCGCGTGCCTGCAGCGCGCGCGACAGCGGGCGGATAAGCGCGGCTTCAGCGCGCGAAACGATGCCGAACACGCTCAGCCGCTCATGCCCCAGCTTTTCAACGCGCTCATCGGCGACCCCGGTCAGTACCTTTTCGAGATGTCCCACGCCAAAATTTTGCCCGGTGCGGTACACCGCCGACAGGAATTTGCGCGCCAGCTCGGTCGCGTCGATCAATGTCGGCTTGTCGAGGCAATTGTCGCAATTGCCGCATTCGAGCGGCGGGTTCTCGCCGAAATGGCGCAGCAGCCTGGCGCGGCGACACCCGCCGGTTTCCACCAGCGCCGACAATGCCTGCAACTGCGCGCGCGCCGTCGCCTGACGCTCGGGCTCCACCTCTGCAATGCGTTGCTGCGCGCGGGCGAAATCCTCTGCGCCCCAGAACATGTGGGCGACACTGGGGTCGCCGTCGCGCCCGGCGCGGCCGGTTTCCTGATAATAGGCCTCAATCGATTTGGGCAGCCCGGCATGCGCGACAAAGCGGACATCGGGCTTGTCGATCCCCATCCCGAACGCGATCGTCGCGCAGATTACCATATCCTCGCTGCCCACAAACGCTGCCTGATTGCGCGCGCGCACCGCCGGATCCAGCCCGGCATGATAGGCGCGGGTGGGCCGCCCGGTGCTGGCGAGTTGTTCTGCCAGCCGCTCCGTGGCGGCGCGGGTTTGTGCATAGACGATGCCGGGGCCGGGGGTGTCGCGGATCACCTCAATGATCTGGCGGGCGGTATTGTCCCGTGCGGAGATCGAATAGCGGATATTGGGCCGGTCAAATCCGGCGATGATCAGCCCGTCTGTGGGGATGCCGAGCTGTTCCAGAATATCAGCGCGGGTATGCGCGTCCGCCGTCGCGGTCAGCGCGAGCCGGGGGACATCGCCAAATTCATCAAGCAAAGGGCGCAGCAACCGGTAATCGGGGCGGAAATCATGCCCCCATTCAGACACACAATGCGCCTCATCAATCGCGAACAGCGCGAGCGGCGATTGGCGGAGCAGGTTGCGGAAACTGTCGTTTGAAGCGCGTTCGGGCGCGACATACAGCAAATCAAGCGCGCCCTGCCGGAACCGCGCGACCGTTTCAGCCTGATTGGTATCGACAGAGGTTAAGGTCGCGGCGCGAATGCCAATGGCGTCGGCGGCGCGCAGCTGATCATGCATCAGCGCGATCAGTGGAGATACGACAACGCACGTCCCCTGCAGCACCACCGACGGCAATTGATAGCATAGCGATTTGCCGGCGCCGGTTGGCATCACCGCCAGCGTATTGCGCCCCGCCATCACCCGCGCGACAACATCACCCTGCACCCCGCGAAATGCCGGAAACCCAAAGGTCCTTTGTAGCGTGTCGAGCGTTGTGGGCATAAGGCCTGCGCTACCGGTGAAACGCGGCGTGCCGCAAGGGGTACAATCACGATGACCGCCATCGACCGTGCATTGCTAACGAGGGTGCCCGCCGTCACGCTCGGTTTCTGGGTGATGAAGATCCTCGCCACGACGCTGGAGCACTGGCCAGCACCGCGATTTTTCTGGCGGCTTTGGTCGCGCTGGTGGCCGCACAGATCGCAGCGCGCTGGCCAACATGTAGGAGCACAAGCATGACCGAACGACTGGTCAACAAGGTCACACTCGTCACAGGTGCCGCGCGCGGCATTGGCGCGGCGATTGTCCGCGCCTTTGTGGCGGAGGGCGCGACGGTGTGGATCACTGATATCGATGGTGCGGCAGGGGCAGCGCTGGCCAATGAGATTGGCGGCAACACGCGGTTTCTGCCGCTTAATGTGGGCGACGAGGCGGGCTGGGAAGCGGTGATCGCCGCGCTGATTGAGCGCGATGACCGCCTTGATGTGCTGGTGAACAATGCCGGGATCACAGGATTTGAGGAGGGCACGGGGCCGCATGATCCCGAACATGCATCGCTTGCCGAATGGCACCGCGTGCACCGCGTCAATCTCGACGGGACATTTCTTGGCTGTCGATATGCCATCCGCGCGATGCGGGGGACGGGTGACGGATCGATCATCAACATGTCGTCGCGCTCAGGGCTGGTGGGGATTCCAGGGGCGGCGGCCTATGCCTCGTCCAAGGCAGCGATTCGCAACCACACCAAGTCGGTCGCTTTATGGTGTGCGCAGCAGGGGCTGAAAGTGCGGTGCAATTCAGTCCACCCCGCCGCGATCCTGACGGGCATTTGGGAACCGATGCTGGGCGATGGCCCAGACCGTGCTGAGCGGATGGCGGCGCTGACGAAAGATACCCCATTGAAGCGATTCGGGCTGCCCGAAGAAGTGGCGGCGATGTGCGTTTTTCTGGCGTCGGATGAAGCGACGTACATCACCGGCAGTGAGTTCGACATCGATGGCGGGCTGCTGGCGGGATCGGCAGCGTCGCCGGGTTAAGCCAGCGCCTTGATTTTGCCGCGCTTGTCGGATTGAATTCGGCTATCATCCGACGATTCCAATTTCCCTGACAGGAGATCATATGCCCGTAGCCGCCCGTTGCCTGGGAAGCCTGATGATTGTTCTTGCCGTCGCTGTCCCCGGCGTGGCTGGAGGGGCCAAGCCAGCGCAGGGCGAATATCTTGTCCGCGGCGACGGGGTGGTGCCGGTGACGGTTGGCAATGTGGGCGGGCGGATGCGGATCACCCCCTGGGCACCAGCGGCACCCACGCTAAACCCCGATTATGCGCAGCGGATCGGCCTTAAAGGAGGCTTTTTCGGCTTTTCGGTAAAGGTTGGCCCGGTAAAAGTGCGCGGCGAGACCGGCGTTACCCGGCTGCAATTTGGCAATGCCTCTTTCAAGCGGCGCGTCGTGTGGTTCGAACGGCGTTATGATGCTGGGGCGGACGGCGCGGTGGGGCCGGGCGGGCTGCCGGTTGACGTGATTCGGTTCCAGCTAAAGCCGGATACCGGCAATGAACGCACCGCAACCTTGCCGATGGTCCAGCAGATGTTTCGCCCAACCACCACGCGCGTGATGATTGCCGGGCGGGCGATTATGATTTATTTCGATCCGCAACACCCCCGTACGCTGGCAACCGCTGGTGCGGGCGCTGCGCTTGCCGAGGGGCTGGGCGGGCAGCTGAGCGGTTCAGGCGACAAGGCCGAAATCGCCTTTGGCATCACCCGCCCGGTACGCACAATCCGGTTGAGCCGCCCGCTGGTGGTCGGCCCGCTGACGCTGGAATCGATGCAGGTCCGCATCGGCGATAATGGATCAGTGGCCGGGATTGCCGATGCCGATGCCGACCCGGACGAAATCGTGGTGACCGCCAAATCAAAGAAGGACCGGCGCGACGTCATCATCATCGGGCGCGATCAACTGGGAAGCTGTTCGTCGATCGTGTTTGATAAAAAGGCCAAGACGATCCGGCTGAGTTGTGTCTGATCGTCGCTTGGGGCGCTATTCTGCGGCCAGAACACCCTGTTCTTCGGCGCGTTCCTGCGCCTGGCGGTTCCACATTTCGGCATAGAGCCCGTTCTGCCGCAGCAGCGCGGCGTGGCTGCCGCGTTCCACCACTTCGCCTGCATCCAGCACGACAATCTCGTCGGCATTGACGACGGTCGACAGCCGGTGCGCGATGACGATGGTGGTGCGGCGTTTTGAGATTGCCTCCAGCGTATCCTGAATGTCGCTTTCGGTGCGGCTGTCGAGCGCGCTGGTCGCTTCATCCAGGATCAGGATCGGCGGGTTTTTGAGCAAGGTGCGTGCAATCGCCACGCGCTGCTTTTCGCCGCCGGACAATTTCAGCCCGCGTTCGCCCACGCGCGCGAGATAATGGCCGGGCTGGCGCGCGATGAAATCGGCGATCTGCGCGCCGCGCGCCGCTTCTTCAATCTCGGCTTGCGTTGCGCCGGCCCGGCCATAGCCGATATTATAGCCAATGGTGTCGTTGAACAGCACGGTATCCTGCGGCACAATGCCGATTGCGGCGCGCAGGCTGGCCTGCGTCACCTGGGCGATATCCTGCCCGTCGATGGTGATGCGCCCGCTGGTCAGGTCATAAAAACGGTACATCAGCCGGGCGAGCGTTGATTTGCCCGCGCCCGATGGCCCCACAATCGCCAGCGTGTTGCCCGCCGGAATGTCGAGATCGATGCCCTTCAGAATGCGGCGTGCCGGATCATAATCGAACACGACATTTTCAAAGCGGACATGGCCGACACCCACCACGAGATCAGGTGCGGCGGGCACGTCCTTCACTTCGGCGGGCGCATCGATCAGGTCAAACATCGCTGCCATGTCGATGACGCCTTGCCGGATCGTGCGATAGACCATGCCGAGCAGATCAAGCGGGCGGAACAATTGGGCGAGCAGCGTTGATACCAGCACGACATTGCCCGCGTTGAACTCGCCCTTGCTCCATCCCCAAACGACCAGGCCCATCCCGCCGGCCATCATCACATTGGTGATCAGCGATTGGCCGATATTGAGCCACGCCAGCGAATTCTGATTCTTCACCGCTGCGGTGGCATAGGCGGCCATTGCGCCGTCATACCGCGTCGCCTCACGCTCTTCAGCGCCGAAATATTTGACGGTTTCGAAATTCAGCAGCGAATCGACCGCGTGCGCGACAGCACCTGTATCAAGGTCGTTCATCTGTGCGCGCAGGGCATTGCGCCAATCGGTGACGATCCGGGTGAAGACAATATACGCCGCCACCATCGCCAGCGTGCCCAGCACCAGCCACAGCCCAAAATTCGTGTAGAAAATCTGCAAAACCAGCGCGAGTTCAAGCAACGTTGGCGCGATGTTGAACAGCAGGAAATATAGCATCGTATCGATGCTCTTGGTGCCGCGCTCCACCACCTTGGTAACAGCACCGGTGCGCCGTTCGAGGTGAAAGCGCAGCGACAATTGGTGCAAGTGGCGAAACACCGTTGCGGCCAATCGCCGCGTGGCATCCTGCCCCACCCGTTCAAACACCGCGTTGCGGAGATTATCGAACAACACCGAACCAAAACGCGCGCCGGCATAGCCCACCACCAGCGCCAAAATCAGCGTGGTCGCACCGCGATCTCCCTTCGCCATATCATTGACGATGCCCTGCAGCGCGAAGGGGGCACCATAGACCTGAACCAGCTTTGACGCGACGACCAGCGCCAGCGCGACCACGATGCGAAACCGCAACGCGGGCTGATCCTTTGGCCATAAATACGGCAAAAACCGCCGCAGCATTGGCCACAGCGGGGGTTCAGGACGGTCAGACGCGGAGGACAGATCAGGCGGCATTGGCCCCCATGTAGGGACAGTGATCGCAGAGCGAAAGCGCCTGTTGAGGAACCAGGTGGCGGGCTGGCCTGTTTATGATCCCGAAGGGAGACGATGTTGGACCCGATTTTCTATGTGCTTGCGATCATGGGTTGCGCCGATGGAAGCGACCAGTGCGCCGAAGCGCGCGTTGAGCAGCCGCGTTGATACCCTCCTCCGCCAGCTGATCAATCAGGCGCTGCGGGGCCTGATCCACAGCGATGCATCGCGCGCGGTGGCGGGATAAAGCTGACGTCGCCGGGCCGCTTCGCTCCGCGCGCGGATGATCCAGCCGATTTTTTCCATTCCCGATGTTGTGACGCGCCCATCCCAGGCGCTTTCGCCGCGCCGCGCCACTTCACGGCCAATGCCGCCATAGATACCGGCGGCGGCCAGCACTGCCCAGGCTGAGCGGAAGGGGAGCGCGGGGGTGCCGTATCGGGCGCTTTGTTCATACGCCGCGGCCAGATCACCCAGCCGCTTGCCCAGTTTTGCCAGCGCTGGCCGGTGCGCTGATGCCATCAGCGCGGCGACCGGAATGCCCATTTCGTCGAGCCATGCGGTTGGCAGATAACAGCGCCCAACACTGGCATCCTCCCCCACGTCGCGCGCGATATTGGCGAGCTGAAATGCCAGCCCCAGATCGCAGGCGCGGTCCAGCGTCGCGTCATCATCGGGCGACACGCCCATCACCACCGCCATCATACAGCCGACAACGCCTGCGACATGATAGCAATATCGCATCAGATCGTCCTCGGTCTGCGGTCGCCAGTCAGCCGCGTCGAGCGCGAACCCGGCGATATGATCGCGGGTGAAACGGTGCGGCAGCCCGGTTTCGGCGGCAACGATGCGCAAGGCGTCAAATGCCGGATCGCCCACCCATTGCCCGGCAAGCGCCATGTCCGTCTGCGCGGTGAGCAGCGCCAGACGGCTTTGCGCATCGTCAATCACTGTCATGCCGTGACCATGATCCTGCCCGTCCGCCAGATCGTCGCACGCCCGGCACCACGCATAGAGCAGCCAGGCCCGTTCACGCATCGCAGGCGCAAATAATCGACTGGCGGCGGCAAAGCTTTTTGATCCGCGGGCGATTGATTCCTGCGCCGTCGCGACGATGGCCGCGCGGCCAGGCAGCACGCTGTTATTGATCACAAGTCTCGGCTGCCGATCTGTGCGATTGTCGTTGCGGGCACATGCGCGGCCATTTGCGCCAGCAGCCCGTCCAGCGTTGGATCAACGATCATCAGCCCTTGATGCTGGGGCCGGATAAAGCCGACCTCCCCCATTTTGGCGGCAAACGCGACCAGCCCGTCATAAAAACCGGCGACGTTCAGCACGCCAACCGGTTTTGCGTGATAGCCAAGCTGTGCCCAGCTGAGCGCTTCCCATAATTCGTCCATCGTGCCAGTGCCGCCGGGCAGGGTGACAAAGCCGTCGGACAAATCGGTAAAGGCCTGTTTGCGTTCATGCATCGTGCGGCACACATGAAGTTCTGTCAGCCCCAGATGCGCAACTTCAGCGTCGACCAGGGCCTGCGGGATAATGCCGATTACCTCGCCGCCCGCCGCCAGCGCCGAATCGGCAATCGCGCCCATCAGGCCCAGCCTGCCACCGCCATAGACAACGCCGATTCCGCGCTTTGCCAGCCCGCTCCCAACCGCGCGAGCTGATTCGATATAAATGGGGTCACTGGGTGTTGCCGAACCGCAATAAACGGCGAGTCGCTTCATTGCGGCGGAATCGAGCAGGCTTTCGCCATCGCGCTGGCCAACACCGTGCCGGGAACAACGGCATCATAAGCAGGGGTGGGGTATGCATAGGAACGCGTTTCCACACCCACCGAATCATATTCGGTATAAGATAGTGTCTTGGAAATTTCATCCTGACATTTGAACAATATCAAGCGCTTGATATCCTTTGCAGGGCCTGCGCTGACCGCAGCATATTGGGTTTTAATCACTGCACGCCGCACCGGTTGGCCATCATCATCGCGTTCATCGCGCAGGCTTTCAGTATCAACATACCAAACCGCGCCTTGCTTTCCTTCCGACACAAAGGCCCAGTTATTGCCCGTGCTCATCATCATGAAAGCCATGCCTAGCTGCATCAAGCCGGCGGCAGAAACGATACTCATTATAGCGCCTCCTCCAACATCAGACTTGCGGTCGCCCTTGCGCTGCCAACAACGCCAGGAATGCCCGCACCGGGATGTGTACCTGCACCAACAAAGTAAAGATTCGGAATACTGTCATCCCGATTGTGCACACGGAAGAAAGCGCTTTGCAACAGGATCGGTTCCAGGCTGAAGGCGCTTCCCAGATGGGCGTTGAGGTCTGCGGAAAAATCGCTGGGCGCGTAATGGAATTTGGTGACCACGCGGCTGTGGATATCAGGAATGTTCAGCCGCTTGCCGATTTCATCCAGCATGCGCTTTTCCAGGATCGGGCCCACTTCATCCCAGTTGACCGGAAATTTGCCCCGGTGCGGCACGGGCGCCAGCGCGTAAAAGGTCGAATGCCCCTCTGGTGCCATTGACGGATCGGTGATGCTGGGGTGGTGCAGATAGAGCGAGAAATCCTCCGGCAGCACGCCGTGATCATAAATATCGGATAACAGACCCTTATAACGCGGGCCGAACAGAATCATGTGGTGCGGGATATTGGGGAAATGCCCCTTCAGCCCGAAATGCACGACGAACAGCGACGGCGAATATCGCTTTCGCTCCAGCCGCTTTTTGGTGCGCTGGGCACTGCGCGACGTTTTCAGCAGGTCGCGGTAGCTGTGCATCACATCGGCATTGCTGGCGACGGCATCGGCATCGCCGTGCCACCCGCTCTGCGTTGTTACCCCGGTGGCGCGGTCGCCCAGCGTATCGATGCTGGCGACGGGATCATTCAGCCGCAACACGCCGCCAATCCGTTCAAACTGGGTGACGAGCCCGTCAATCAGCTTGTTGGTGCCGCCCATTGCGAACCACACCCCGCCATCCTTTTCCAGCTTGTGGATCAGCGTGTAAATCGCGCTGGTCGTCATCGGATTACCGCCCACCAGCAGCGTGTGAAACGACAGCGCCTCGCGCAATTTGGGGTTTTTGACAAAGCTGGAGACGACCGAATACACGCTGCGCCAGGCCTGAAATTTCATCAGGCTGGGCGCGGCCTTAATCATCGATGCAAAATCGAGGAACGCGACATGGCCAAGCTTTAGATAGCCTTCCTTGTACACCCCGGCGGAATATTCGAGGAACCGGCCATAGCCGTCGACATCTTCGGGATCGAGCTTGGCAATCTCGGCTGCCAGTTGCACATCATCATTTGAATAATCAAAATTGGTGCCGTCGGGCCAGTTTAGCCGGTAAAATGGCATCACCGGCACCAGCGTGACATCCTTTGCCATGTCATGGCCTGACAGTGCCCATAGTTCGCGCAGGCAATCAGGATCGGTGATGACGGTGGGGCCGGCATCGAAAACAAACCCGTCTTTTTCCCAGAAATAGGCACGGCCACCCGGCTTGTCGCGTGCTTCGACAATCGTTGTCTGGATGCCGGCCGATTGCAGGCGGATGGCCAGCGCCAAACCGCCAAAGCCTGCACCAATGACGATGGCCGATTTCATGCGCGGGCTAATTTCATGCAGGTTTGCTCCTGAGCGCCTTGATGGCATTCGCAATCGTCACCGGCGGTTTGCCGGTAAGGATCCGCGCCTGATCAACCAACGTGGTCTGCCCGGCATAAAACCGCCCGATCAGCCCGGGATTGAGCCGGTAGAAACGTTCCAAGATGCGATATCGTTCATCGGGTGGCCCCGCGCGATACAGCATTTTGTCCAGCATACGGTAAAACACCCGCTTGCGCCACGTCGTCGCTGCAAAGCCGTGCATCAATTCGTGCAGGCCCTGGCCCGACAGATCATGCGCCCGCGCGATCAACGCGGCGGTGCGCACCGCATCGGGCAGCGAATAGCCAGTCGTGGGGTGGAACAGCCCGGCGCGCATGCCCGCCTTGGCGACATTATTGCCGCCCGATCGCCAATATTCCTCAAAATCACCGCCGAGCGCGACGGGCAGCGCGCCGCTTTCCTCGCGTAATACTTCACCGATGTGCCACCCTTTTGCCAGCGCATAGGCATCGACGCGGTCGCCAATGGGGTCGGTATTGCTGCCGCCGGGCTGTGGCCGATACAGATCGGGCGTGTCGCTGTAATAGGTATCCTCGACAAACAGCCGCGTGGCCGAAAAGGGCAGCGAATAGACAAAGCGATAGCCGTCAATCTGTTCCACCGTGGCGTCCATCACGATGGGACGTTGCAGGTCGTGCGGTTCGGTTAGCGCATATTCGCGACCGACGAATTTCTGCCAGCCCAGATCGAGCTTTGATAGATCACCCGCGCCGCGTGCATCGATGACGCCGCCCGCCTCCACCCGGTCGCCATCTGCAAACACCACCGCCTTGGCGCTGGCGCCCAGCACCTTGCGCCCCAGCATCAACGCGCCTTCGGGCAGGGCGGCGCGCACCAATGCATCAAGCCGTTCGGATTCGATCGAGTAATAGCTCGCCTTGATGGCGCGGCCATGCGCGGGAAAGCGGATGTCGTATGACGTCCAGCCATAGCAAACCAGCGGTGCCACGATCCAGCGATCAGCATCGGCAATGTCACTGGCAAAGAACGACCAGAGGTGATTCCCCCCAATCGACTGCGATCCTTCGATCAACCGGATATCAAGATCGGGGCGCTTTTTGCGGAGTGCGAGCGTGATCAGTCCGCCGGCAAGCCCCCCACCGACGACAGCGAGATCGCACGTGATCGTCGTAGCCATAGGATCGCCTAACCGATTTTTGCGCCTGCGCGAAACCCCGTGCGTGATTTTTGCTGCCGCGCCCGCAAAGACGGGACCAAAGTCCAGTTTCGCGATCCGCACGAATCGGTTAAGCGGCCAGGATGGATATTGCCGTTTCTGCCGGTCTCGCGCTTGTTTATTCCGCTTTTGCGATGACGCTGATCGTCGGCATCCGCTATCTGATCGTCAGCGGCGCCTTTGCCTGGGCAACGCGGTTGCTGCATCCAGGGCTCTATAAGGGGCTTGATCGGCAGATCCGCCGCGAAATTGGCTGGAGCCTGGCGAGCGCTGCAATTTACGGCATTCCGGCCGGCATCTTGGCCTGGGGCTGGGAGAATCGCGGCTGGACGCAGGTGTATAGCGATATCAGCGCCTATCCGCTGTGGTATTGGCCGTTATCGGTGTTCATCTATTTGTTTGCCCACGATACCTGGTTTTATTGGACGCATCGCTGGATGCACCGGCCAAAGCCGTTCAAACTGGCGCATGCCGTCCACCATGCCAGCCGCCCGCCCACGGCCTGGGCGGCAATGGCGTTCCATCCGATTGAGGCGATTACCGGTGCTGTCGTGATCCCGCTTCTTGTCCTCGCGATTCCGATCCATTTGGGCGCGCTTGGGTTGGTTCTGACGGTGATGACGGTTATGGGTGTCACCAATCATATGGGCTGGGAGGTTTTCCCGCGGTTCATCTGGGGGGGGGTATTGGGGACTTGGCTGATCACAGCGAGTCACCATCAGCGGCATCACTCTGAATACAGGTGTAACTATGGGCTTTACTTCCGGTTTTGGGACCATGTTTGCGGCACCGACCGGGGCATTGGCGGTTTTGTCGGGCGGGCGGGCGGCGACCAACCAACCTCGTCGACTCGGCCAGCGGCTGGGCGCGGCGCTGATTCTGGTCGCGTTCTTGCCGGGCGCGGCACCGACATCGACGCTTGACGTTTCGATCGACAAATTGCGCTCTGACCGTGGTCTGTTACGCATTTGCCTGACCGCCGACCCAACCAATTTCCCCGGCTGCGTTGACGATGCCAATGCGGTGACGCGAACGGTGCCGGCGTCTGTCCATGCCATTCATTTCGACGGGCTGCCCTATGGCCGCTATGCCGTGGCGGTGATTCATGATGCCAATTCGAATAACAAGCTTGATACGTTGCTTGGCATTCCGCGAGAGGGATTTGGCTTTTCGTGCAACCCCGTGATCGGTTTTGGTGCCCCGCGGTTTGCCGCTGCCCGCTTTGAAATCGGGGAGACGCCGCACCTGCAGGAGATTCGGATGCGTTACCTTCTCTAAACGGGGCAGTTTCGTCCAAACCGGGATATAATCGTCTTGCACTGCGTTATTTCGTGGATAGGCATTAACCATCTTCCCGGAGTGCACCATGACGCAGATTTTGCGCCTTTCTTTGTTGGCCACCCTGTCGCTTGGCATCGCTGCACCCGCCCTTGCTCAGGAAGCGGACCCGCGTCCTGCGCCCCGGATAGAGGTGGATGCAGCGGCCCTGGATCGTGACACGATTACCATCGGCGGGGGCATTGGGTTTGTTCCCAGTTACGAAGGGTCCAATGATTATGTCGTCATCCCCGTGGGGGCGGTTCGCGGCAAGGTGAAGGGCTTCGACTTTGCAACGCGCGGATTGCAATTGTCGGTGGATGCCGTGCGTGATCACAACCCGTCGGGCATCAACATCATGTTTGGCCCGGTGGTTGGCATTAATTTCAATCGTACCAACCGAATCGTTGACCCGCAGGTGCGCGCGCTGGGTTCGCGCAGGACAGCGATTGAGGTTGGCGGCTATGCCGGCATCAGCAAAACCGGGGTGATCACCAGCGCATATGATTCGCTGTCGGTCCGGGTCAGCTATGTTCGCGATGTCACGGGGGTGCATGACAGTTATGTCCTTACCCCCATGATTGAATATGGCACCCCGCTGAACCGCCGAACCTATGTCGGCTTTGCGGCATCGGCGGCAATCGCGGGGGATGGATACGCGCAAACCTATTTCGCCGTGGATGCGGCCGGGTCAATTGCCAGCGGCCTGCCCGTCTTTGCCCGGCCAAAGGGCGGCCTGAAAAACTATAGCGGCACATTTTTGGGCAATTACGCGCTGTCAGGCGATCTGGAACATGGGCTGCAGCTGTTCACGGTGCTGTCCTATGTCCGGTTGCAGGGCGATTTTGCGCGCTCGCCAATTACCAGCGTCGCCGGCAGCCCCGATCAATTCTATGGCGCGGTTGGCATCGGCTATACATTCTGATCGCCTGATTGTACCAAGGCATATCCCCGGGGGGCCGCTGAAGGGTTCCATCAAATTGGTCGTTTGATGGGTTCCCTGAACGGCGGCTGAGAGGCAGGCACGAGCCTGCGACCCGTTTGAACCTGATCCGGTTAGCACCGGCGGAGGGAGGGAGCGGCTTTCACCCGAAAACCGTGCCCCCGCTCCGATTTTTTTGGAGCGATGATCAATGGCCGATATTCCAGCCCGCACTGAAATTGGCGTTACCACCGGGCCCATTCGCGGCAGCCGCAAAATTCACGTCACCTCGCCGAGCATCCCCGGTGCGGGCGTTGCGATGCGCGAAATCTTGCTGGAGCCAAGCTGTGGTGAGCCGCCGCTGCGCGTGTATGACACCAGCGGCCCCTACACCGATCCTGATGCGATGATCGATATTGCAGCGGGCCTGCCCGCGCTGCGCCGCGACTGGATTGTCGCGCGCGGCGATGTGGAAAGCTATGACGCGCGTGAACTTCGTCCAGAGGATAACGGCCTGTCGGGGCCTGATCGCTCGGCGGGCGTCCCGCAATTTCCGCATGTCGTGAAGCGCCCGCTGCGCGCGAAGGCGGGCATGAACGTCAGCCAGATGCATTATGCCCGGCGCGGCATCATCACGCCGGAAATGGAATATGTCGCGATCCGCGAAAATCTGGGCCGGGCGCAAGCCAAGGAAGCACTGATCCGCGACGGGCAAAGCTTTGGTGCCAGCATCCCCGATTATGTGACGCCCGAATTTGTGCGCGACGAAGTGGCGCGCGGCCGCGCGATCATCCCCAACAACATCAACCACCCCGAATCCGAACCGATGGCGATTGGCCGCAATTTCCTGGTCAAGATCAACGCCAATATCGGCAATTCGGCGGTCGCATCGGACGTGGCGAGTGAAGTCGACAAGCTCGTCTGGTCAATCCGCTGGGGCGCGGACACGGTGATGGACCTGTCCACCGGGCGCAACATTCACGACACGCGCGAATGGATCATGCGCAACAGCCCCGTCCCGATCGGCACCGTCCCCATTTATCAGGCGCTGGAAAAGGTCGGCGGCGTGGCCGAGGACCTGACCTGGGAAATCTTCCGCGATACCCTGATCGAACAGGCCGAACAGGGCGTGGATTATTTCACCATCCATGCCGGCGTCCGCCTGGCGTACATCCCGATGACCGCCAAGCGCGTGACGGGCATCGTCAGCCGCGGCGGCAGCATCATGGCGAAATGGTGCCTCGCGCATCACAAAGAATCGTTCCTCTACGAACGCTTCGACGAAATTACCGAGATCATGAAGACCTATGACATCGCCTATTCACTCGGCGATGGCCTGCGCCCCGGCAGCATCGCCGACGCCAATGACGAAGCGCAGTTCAGCGAGCTCTATACGCTGGGCGAGCTTACCCACCGCGCGTGGAAAAGCGACGTGCAGGTGATGATCGAAGGCCCGGGCCATGTGCCGATGCACAAGATCAAGGAGAATATGGACAAGCAATTGGAGGTGTGCGGCGAGGCACCCTTTTACACGCTCGGGCCGCTGACGACTGATATCGCGCCGGGATATGACCATATCACCAGCGGCATCGGCGCGGCGATGATCGGTTGGTACGGCACGGCGATGCTTTGTTATGTCACGCCCAAGGAGCATCTGGGCCTGCCCGACCGCGACGATGTGAAGGTCGGCGTGGTGACGTACAAGCTGGCCGCCCACGCGGCGGATTTGGCCAAGGGCCACCCGGCGGCGAAAATGCGCGATGATGCGCTCAGCCGCGCCCGCTTCGAGTTCCGGTGGCGGGATCAGTTCAACCTGTCGCTCGACCCCGACACGGCGGAACAATATCACGATCAGACGTTGCCTGCCGAGGGCGCGAAAACCGCGCATTTCTGCAGCATGTGCGGGCCGAAGTTTTGCAGCATGAAGATCACGCAGGAAGTGCGCGATTTCGCCGGCAAGCAGAACCAGGGCGTCGAAGGCTTCATCGCGACGGGGCCGACGGGCGCCGAGACGGCAGCCGCGAGTAAGGCAGCGGCGATCAAGGGGATGGAAGAGATGAGCCGGATGTTTAAGGCAACCGGCAGCGAGTTGTATATGGGTGCTGGGGGTAGAGAGCGGGATTGATATTGGGTTATAGCGAGGACAAAAGGTGTCGGGAGTCTCTTACAGGAAAGCATGGTCGGAATCAGGTATAATTGACAAGCTGATCGCTGAACTAAATGCGGGAACTGAGCTGAATTCGGACGGATCTATTACCTTCACAGCCCATGATCATATGGATTTATTTTTCTTGTTAGCAGATGGCGTAACTTATCCTGAGACCATCACTCGTAACGATGTTTCTGCGATTTCGTATCGTTCTTTTTTAGACTTAAGGAAAACCGGCAGCGTAGCCAAAAAGATGCTCATTTCGGAAATTGCAAAACGAGTTGCAGAACTTGAGCGTGCGCCTCAAAAAAAATTCACTATGTGGACGAAGTGCCGCTTACGCCATATGAGTTCAAGAAAAAGCGTAAGATTTGATATTGAGGGCGTTAATATAAGAACGGTAGCCAGGCTCCCGAAATGGCTTCAATTGGAAGATTACTTCATTTCTGGAATTGGTCCTATTAGCCCAAATGTACTGCCATTTTTCGGATTTTTGGTTTTTACAGTCGAAGCCAGAAACGAAAATGAAGCTACCAAAAAGATTTTTGCCGTAGCTGACTTGTTTTTTGCGATTGCAAATACCTCACGGCGATCGGTCGAACTTTGGGTGCAGCGTGTCCCCAGTGCCCATTTATGGCTGGGACCACATCAGTTCTTCTTTGAAAATCGTAAATTTCTCGGCCAAGATCGAGTTTGGCATAATCAGAATTATAACGAGAAAACTTGGAACAGATTCCCCAAGGATGCGAATGAAATCGTCAGTAGTGCCCCTCTCATCAGAAAGGTTGCGAAGTCTTTGGCAGATCACCCTCTTCAATCTCAATTAAAAGATTCTCTCCTTCTCATAAATGAGGGTATGACTAGCGATGATTTGGCCTTTCGACTTATGAGATTTTGGTCTGCAGCGGAAGCTATATATGCACCAGAGAGCGAAAAGACGTCGTCCAACAAACTCATAAGCCGACTTTGTTTTGGAAATTGGCTCGACGAAATAAAATTAGAACGCAGCTATCACCTTCGGAATATGTACGTGCATCGGGGGGCAAATGAAAATGATGACTCTAGCTTGGTACAACACCTTAGAGAGTTGCTTCTACACAGAATATACTATCTCCTTTGGAACGGCCGTGATATTGAATCACACTCTGATTTGTTGATGATGGTGGACCTTCCGGCGGATGAGCGAACGCTGGAACGTCGGAAGCTCGCCATCAATCGCAGATTGAACATAGCCCGAAACGGTCGGCATCGCGTTTAAGTTACCGGTTACGGTGCCAGTGCACTAATTCCAGACTCTCATCGACAAACCTCCCGCCTTCCCACCACACGCACCCCCAGCCCGGTGACCCGCTCATCCTCCGCTCGCGCTACAACCCGGCAATCGCCCATCCGCCATCGCCAGTACCCTGCATGATCCCCCGTCAACTCGCGCCCAATGTTCGCGGGTCGTCGAGCGGGGCGATGCGCTCTTCCACTGTCTTGATCATCCGTCTCGCAACGGCGCCCGCGCGTGCAGGGTTAAAGATGCCGCGCCGGATCCATTGCCTTGTGCAACACGCGCACGATGACGAGCTTGGTGCCGTCTATCCGATAATAGACTCGATGTTCGCGTACCGCGATCGAGCGTACGCCCTGCCGCAGGTTGCTGGTCATGCCCAGTGCGGGATAGTCGAGCAGTCGCGCGATCGTAGCATCGATATCCCGCAGATAGGCCTTGGCGACAGCGGGTCCGTGCGTGGTGACGCTATAATCGAATATGCCGTCAATATCGCGGACGGCGGCGGCGCGATAGACGGCCCTCAACTAAGGCCGTGGCGGGCCATCCCGCGCGCGATGATGTCCTTGATCGACGTATCCACCTCGGGCGACGCCAGCCCCTCATCGATCGCCGCATGCAACGCCGCCAGCTTCTCGGCATATTCCTGGTCGCGCCGCACCAGATCGCGGACATAGTCGCTGGTGCTGCTGTAGCGGCCCTCGGCAACGCGCGCCTCGGCCCAGCTTTTCAGCGCGTCGGGGATTGAGATATTCATCTGAGCCATGCGCATCTTATACGAATTTGCGCTAAGTTTGACAATCAGCCTAATAATGATACCGGCACTGCGCCACCTGCAGCGTCTGCGCGTCCCCGTTGCCCACCACCCGGTACACCAGCCGGTGCTCATGACTGATCCGCCGCGACCACCAGCCTGACAGGTTCCCGCCAAGCGGCTCTGGCTTGCCGGTGCCCTTGAACGGGTGGCGGCGGCATTCCTCGATTAACGTATGCATCTTTTCGAGCGTCTTCGCGTCATGCGCTTGCCAATGGCGGTAATCTTCCCATGCCGTCGGCCAGAACGCCACATTCACGGAAAAGGCACGGCCTCTGCCTCGCCTGCTTCGAAGCCGCGCACAGCCTCCAGCAAGCGCTCGGCATTTTTCGGCGAGCGCAGGAGATACAGCGTTTCCTCAATCGACGCCCATTCGCTTGCAGACACCAGCACCGCGCCCTCGCCGCGCTGGCGCGTAATGGCCAAGGGCGCGTGGTCGGCAACGACCTTGTCGATCATCGCCTTCAAATTCTCTCGCGCTTCGGAATAGGATACGGCTTGCATCGGATTACTATGGACAAAGTTCTGTACAATGTCAATGTAAGGACCAGCATTACGGTGACAGTGCTCTAAATACACCAATGCTCACCAATAAACCTCTCGCCCCTCCACCCAGCCCACCACCCGGCAATCGCCGATCCGGCGGCGCCAGTATCCCGCATGCTCGCCCGGTCAGTCCGCTGGTCGAAGCGCACCGCACATCATCCGGATTGTGCCTCGAACAACAGGTCTTCGGGGGTGATGGGCGCGGGGGCGGCGCGGGCGGATAGGGTGGCGGTGACGGCCAGGTCCATCGTCACATTGCCCAATGTCCGCATGATATCGGGAAACGTCTCTATCGCGACAAGCAGGCCGAGCGGGGCGATGGGCACGCCCATTGCCGCGGCAATGGGGGCGATTGAGCTGATAAAGCTGATCGATCCCGGCAGGCTTACCGCACCCAGCGTGGTGATGGACGCCACGGCCACGCCCGCTGCCAGATTCTGCCACGTCAGCGGCACGCCAAACAACACCGCCACATAGATGGCGACGGCCAGGTTCATCGCCGGGCCAGTCGCCCGGAACACCGCGACCGCGAGCGGCAGGATGACGCCCGAATGCTGGGTGTGGACGCCAATCTGTTCCGCACCGCGCAGCATGGCGGGCAGTGAAGCGAGCGATGATTGTGTGCTGATCGCCACGGCCTGGGCCGATGCGGTGGCGCGGGCGAATGTGATGATCGATATCCGCCCGCCAATCGCGCCAATGAAGAAGGATGCGATCCACAACACCGTGCCAACGCTGGTTACGATCAGCACATAATGGAGCAGCGCGCCAAATGCCTCACCGCCCGCCTTTGCGCCGACCAGAAACGCCAGCGCGAATACGCCGATCGGCCCCAGCCACAGCACCCAGCCAATCACCACGATCATCGCATCGGCCACCGCGCGGAAAAAGCTGACGAGCAGGTCGCGCTGCGGCTTGGCGAGCCGGGTGATGGCAAAGGCAAAGGCCAATGTGAAGACGATCAGCGGCAGGAAAGCATTATTTGCCGCCGCCGTTACCGGGTTGCTGGGCACGATTGCCGCCAGAAAATCACCAAAGGGCGGCACGTCGCCCACCGCCTGCACATCGGGCAGCGATGCCTTCAGCGCAGCGCCCGCGCCGGGATCAATCGGCCACACCGACAGCAGAAACGGCGTGAGCACAGCAGACAGGATGGCGCCGGTCCATAGCAGCACCATGAACAAGATCATTGCCCGCGTGGTGAGCTGGCCCGCGCGCGCCGCATCCGCCGTGGCGGCAATGCCGATCACCAGCAGCGACACGACCAGCGGCACGATTGTCATCTGTAACCCGTTCAGCCAGGCGGTGCCAATCGGCTGGGCGATGACGATGCCCGTGGCCGCAAAGCCCTGGCTCGCCGCCACGATGCCCAGGGCCAGCCCGACCACCAGCGCGAGTAAAATTCGGGTTGCTTGCGACATGCTCGATTATCTCTCCTGGCGGCGCTACACCTGCTGCCATAACGAATTGGGCAGACCTGCATGGCAAGAAAATATTTCGGCACTGATGGCATTCGCGGCAGAACCAATCAAATGCCGATGACCGCGGCGATGGCGATGAAGGTTGGCATGGCCGCGGGCGCGCATTTCCGCCGGGGGGATCACCGCCACCGCGTGGTGATTGGCAAGGATACCCGTCTGTCGGGCTATATGATCGAATCGGCGATGGTGGCCGGCTTTACCAGCGTGGGGATGGACGTGGTGCTGGTTGGCCCCATGCCAACACCCGCGGTGGCGATGCTGACGCATTCGATGCGCGCCGATATGGGCGTGATGATTTCCGCCAGCCACAACCCGTTTTTTGATAATGGCATCAAGCTGTTCGGGCCGGATGGCTATAAACTGTCCGACACTGATGAAATGGCGATTGAGGCGCTGATTGACGGCGAAATCGCGCTGAGCCCGTCGACGGAAATTGGCCGGGCACGCCGCGTGGAGGATGCGCGTGGGCGCTACATCCATTTCGCCAAATTTACCTTCCCCAGCGAGTTGCGGCTTGATGGCATGCGGATCGTGATCGATTGCGCCAATGGGGCAGCGTATCAGGTCGCCCCATCCGCTTTGTGGGAATTGGGGGCCGATGTTGTCGCGATCGGGGTAGAACCCAATGGCAAGAACATCAATTCCGGCGTTGGTTCCACCGCGCCTGATCTGTTGCGTGAAACCGTGGTCGCCAGCGGCGCGGCGCTGGGCATCGCGCTGGACGGTGATGCTGATCGGCTGATCGTGGTCGATGAACTGGGCCGGGTGGTTGACGGCGATCAGTTGATGGCGGTGATCGCCAGCGGCTGGGCGCGGCAGGGCAAGCTGGTCGGCGGGGCACTGGTGACGACGGTCATGTCCAATCTGGGGCTGGAACGCCATCTGGCCGGGCAGGGCATCGGCATGCTGCGCACCAAGGTGGGCGATCGCTATGTGCTGGAGGCGATGCGGGAAAAGGGCATCAACGTGGGTGGCGAGCAATCAGGCCATATCATCCTGTCTGACTATGCAACCACCGGCGACGGGCTGGTCGCCGCCCTTCAGGTGCTGGGCGAATTGGTGACGGCGGGCGCTCCCGCGAGCGAATTCCTGCACCGGTTTGAACCCCTGCCGCAGTTACTGAAGAACGTGCGCTTTGCCGGCGGCAAGCCGCTGGAGGCCGCAAGCGTAATGGCGGTGATTGCCGAGGCGGAGGCGGAGCTGAACGGCAGCGGCCGGCTGGTGATCCGCCCGTCCGGCACCGAACCCGTTATCCGGGTGATGGCGGAGGGCGATGACGGGGATCAGGTAACCCGGCTGGTCGACCGGATTTGCGATGCCGTACAAAAGGCGGCTGCGTGATGCTCGACATGCGCCCCGATTGCGAGAAATGCGGCGCTGATCTACCCGCCGACGCACCCGGCGCGTTCATCTGTTCGTTCGAATGCACTTTCTGCGCAGACTGCGCCGATGCGCTGGATGAGCGTTGCCCCAATTGCGGTGGCGAGCTGATGGACCGCCCCACCCGCACTGGCGCGTCGTTGAAGAAGTTCCCGGCAAGCAGCGCGCGCAAATTCGCATCGTGACGCCGCGCATTTTGATCATCGCCGGGTCTGATTCGGGCGGCGGGGCGGGCATTCAGGCCGATATCAAGACGGTGACGATGCTTGGCGGGCATGCGATGACTGCGGTCACGGCGATTACCGCCCAAAACACGTTGGGGGTACAGGCGGTGATGCCTGTGCCGACTGAAATGGTGATCGCGCAGATCAAATCCTGCATCGATGATATTGGCGTCGATGCGGTGAAAATCGGCATGATTGGATCGGCAGAGACAGCCCATGCGGTGGCGGATTGGCTCGTCGCGCTTGATGTACCGATCGTGTTCGATCCCGTGATGATCGCGACCAGTGGATCGGCGCTGGCAGATGCCGATACGATTGCCGCCTTTGGTCGGCTGATGTCGCTTGCGTCGGTCGTCACCCCGAACATTCCCGAACTGGAGGCACTTGGTGGCGAAGCGGCGGTGCTTGCCCATGGCTGCCATCTTGTCGCCAAGGGCGGGCATGCCCAGGGTAACCTGATCGTGGACCGGCTCCTGTCGCCTTCTGGTCCGCTCGCCGAATTGCGCGGCAAGCGAATCGACACCACCGATACCCACGGCACCGGCTGCACCTTTGCCAGCGCGCTCGCGTGTGGATTGGGTCAGGGAATGCCGATTGTCGCCGCCTTCACCCGCGCCGTCCGCTTTGTCAGGATCGCATTGCTGTCCGCACCCGGGCTAGGCCAGGGGCACGGCCCGATGGGCCACCATCTGGGCGTCATACCCTTCGATGAGCTTGAGGGCGCTGACGGAGAAGAAGAATGATCGCCGGCGTTGATGAGGCCGGGCGCGGGCCGCTGGCCGGGCCTGTCGTGGCGGCGGCGGTTATCTTGTGCGCTGAAGGTATTGCGGGGCTGAACGATAGCAAAAAGCTGAGCGCGCCGCGCCGCGAGCTGTTGTTCGCGCAGATCAACGCGCGCTGCACCGTTGGTGTCGGCTTGGCCAGTGTGGAGGAGATCGACCGGCTCAATATTTTATGGGCAACGATGCTGGCGATGGAGCGCGCGGTTGCGGCGCTGGGCGTTGCGGTGAGCGAGGTGTTGGTCGACGGCAATCGCTGCCCCAAATGGCGCTGGCCATCGCGGGCGATTATTGGCGGTGATGCAATTGAGCCGTGCATCTCAGCCGCGTCGATCATCGCCAAAGTGACGCGCGATGCGATGATGGTTGAGGCAGATCGGGTGCATCCCGGCTATGGCTGGGCATCGAACAAGGGGTATGGCGCGGCGGTGCATATGGCTGCGCTCGAGCGTTTGGGGCCGACGCCGCTGCACCGCCGATCATTCGCGCCAGTGGCGCGCGCTTTTTTACTGCAGTCGTCGGTGGAGTGAGTCTTTTGCGCAACACCACCATTACTTGCGATTCCAACGGTGGGCCGACTCAATATATCGTTGCGGTCCTAAAATGTTCCGCCGCGTTAACCATTTACTAACTGGAATCGTTAACCATTGTTTTCTTGACGGGCAGGCCATCTTGCGTGCCGATAGGCGTCAAGCAATGCGGGGATGGCGATGATGGGCGTTTTGGAAAAGGTCAGGGCGCGACGTGCGCCAGTGGTGGTGGCCCCAGCACTGGTGGACAATGTCGATCTGCCGCTGGATTCGATCATCATGGGTGATTGCATTGCCGCGATGCGGTCCCTCCCTGCCAAATCGGTCGACATGATCTTTGCCGATCCGCCCTATAACCTGCAACTTGGCGGTGACTTGAGCCGCCCCGATGGCAGCCATGTCGATGCCGTGACAGATGACTGGGACAAGTTCGACAGCCTGAGCGCCTATGAAAAATTCACCCGCAATTGGTTGGCCGAAGCACGCCGTATTTTGAAGGACAATGGCACGATCTGGGTGATCGGCAGCTATCACAATATCTTCAAGGTGGGCTCTGCCATCCAGGATTTGAACTTCTGGATTTTGAATGACATCATCTGGCGCAAATCAAATCCGATGCCCAATTTCAAGGGCACCCGCTTCACCAACGCGCATGAAACACTGATCTGGGCGTCAATGGGCGAAAAGGCGCGTTACACGTTTAATTATCGCAGCATGAAGACGCTGAATGACGAGCTGCAAATGCGCAGCGACTGGGAATTTCCGGTGTGTGGCGGGCAGGAACGGTTGAAAAAAGGCGGCACCAAGGTGCACCCGACGCAAAAGCCTGAAGCGCTGATTTATCGCATCCTGCTGGCGTGCACCAAGCCCGGCGACGTCGTGCTCGATCCGTTTTTCGGCACCGGCACGACGGGTGCGGTGGCGAAGCGACTGGGGCGGCGCTGGATCGGAATCGAGCGCGACCTGGGCTATTGTGATGCCGCGCTTGAACGGATCGCGGCAGCACTGCCGCTGGATGAATCCGCGCTGGTGACGATGCAGTCACCGCGCAGCGCGCCAAAGGTGGCGTTTGGCGTGCTGGTGGAAAACAACTATCTGACGCCTGGCCGGGTGCTGAGCGACGCCAAGCGACGCCACCGTGCGCTGGTACGCGCCGATGGCAGTCTGGAAAGCGTGTGCGGTGCGGTTGGCTCCATCCACAAGCTGGGCGCGATCCTGCAGGGCGCACCGGCGTGCAATGGCTGGACCTTTTGGCATTATGACACGCCCGATGGGCTGATGCCGATCGACGCATTGCGCAAAACCTATCTGCTCGCGACCCAGCCGTAACGCGTATGCACTTACGGCCCGTCCAGTTCGTTGACACGCCAATTGGGCGCGACGGCGATGTGGCGCGGCTGGCGGGCGGGATGCTGTGGTTTGCCGCCTATGAGGTGATTGCCGGCAAGCAGCGCCGAACCGTGGCCATTGCTGATCTAGACCAGGTGCTTGGGCAGGATGAAGCGGCGATGCGCATCCACCGCGCCATCACCACCCCGCGCGCACCGCTGTTGCTGGGGGAGCGCGTGTTGCGGCTGGATCAGCCGCATGTCGCGGGCATATTGAACGTGACGCCAGACAGTTTTTCTGACGGCGGCACGCTGGAAAATGATCCGGGCGCTGCCGCGGATGCAGGCTTTGACATGGCGGCAAAGGGCGCAAGCCTGATCGACCTTGGTGGCGAATCGACTCGGCCCGGCGCGAAACCGGTCTGGGAAGGTGACGAGGTAGCCCGCGTGCTGCCCGTGGTTGAGCGGCTCGTCAAAAGCGGCACAATCGTGTCGATCGATACCCGCAAAGCCACCGTGATGGAGGCGGCACTGGCGGCAGGCGCCCACATCATCAACGACGTGTCAGCTTTGCTGTGGGATGAGCGCGCGCTGGAGGTGGTGGCGAAAGCGACTTGCCCGATCATCCTGATGCATTCCCCCGATCCCACCAAGGGGCCGCATGGCGGCGCTGGATATGGCGACGTGCTGATCGAGGTTTATGATTGGCTGGATGCGCGGATTGCCGCGGTGGTCGCGGCCGGCATCGACCGGGCACGGCTCATCGTCGATCCCGGCATCGGCTTTGGCAAATCGCTCGCCGATAATCTGGCGCTGCTGAACGGGCTGGCGATTTTCCATGGGCTTGGCTGCCCGATCATGTTGGGGGCAAGCCGCAAGCGGTTGATTGGCGCGCTTTCCAATGAGGCGCCCGTCGGTGAACGGCTGGGCGGCAGCATGGCGCTGGCGATGAAGGGTGCGGATGCCGGGGTGCAGTTCTTGCGCGTGCATGATGTTGCGGAAACGGTGCAGGCAGTGCGCGTGTGGCGCGGGTGCAAGGATCAGGCGCTGGTCGGCCGATAACGGAGGCGGTGATGCTGTTGGTGATTGGCACATTCCGGCTGCCGCCTGGAATGATCACGCAAGCATGGCCGGTAATGGCCCAGATGGTGCGCGCCAGTCGCGTCGAAACGGGATGCATCGATTACGGCTATGCCGAAGATGTGCTTGACGCTGGTTTGATTCATGTACGCGAAATGTGGCGCGATCAGGCGGCGCTGGATGCGCATTTTGCGATGCCCCACCTTGCCCGGTGGCGCGCAACCTGGGCCGAACTGGGGATTATTGATCGCGATTTACAGGCGTATGATCTGGGTGCGCCCCGCGCCGTTTAACCGCTTTGGTCGACACCGGGCCGATGGCATGATGGCGCTCGATAATGCGGATATAATTGGCGGCAAGCGCGCCATTGACGGCGTCCCAGCCATATTTAGCCGCCGAAAGCCGGCCCGCCGCGCCGATAGCAGCGCGTTTTTCTGGGCTGGCGGCATAATCCTGGATGGCATCGGCAAACGCGTTGACATCACCCGCGGCGATCAGCTTGCCATCGACGCCGTCGGTAATCAGGCTGGAGGTGCCGGATGCGTCGGCACCCACCACCGTGACGCCGCAAGACATGGCCTCAAGCGTCACCATGCCAAAGGTTTCGGTGACGCTGGGGTTGAGGAAGATATCCATCGACGCCAACGCGCGGGACAGATCCGCGCCGCGAAGAAAACCGACAAAAACCGCTTCTGGCACACGATCGGCAAACCATTTATCGGCAGGCCCTTCGCCCACCACCAACACGCGCAGCTTGGCGTTGCGCCGGGTGAGTTCGACAATCGTGTCGCAGAAAACGGCGATCCCTTTTTCAAGCACCAGCCGGCCCAGAAATCCAACCACAACATCGTCATCGGCGATTCCCAGCGACCTGCGCCATTCAAGGCACCGTGCGGCCGGGGTGAACACATCATGGTCAACGCCGCTCGACCAGATTCCGGTGTCGTCGTTCATATGCTGGCTGACCAGCACGTCCTTCATCGACTGGGACGGCGCGACAATGGCGTCGCAACGCCGGTAGAATCGGCGCAAAATGCCGGTCAGCACCGGTTCCATGAACCCGAGTTTGTAATAGCGTAAATAGGTATCAAAACGCGTATGTACGGATGCAATAACCGGAATATCGTGCCGCCGGGCATAATGTAGCCCCCAATGCCCCAGGCCTTCTGGTGCCGAGATATGCATGATATTGGGCGCAAAATCGGCAATGTCGCGCTTCAGGTTGCGGCCCATGCCGTAAGCCAGTCGGTAATCGGACCGTCCCGGAATGGGCAGCGCTGGTACCCCAATCAGGTCGCCAGTCGGCGCGAATGCGGGCGTTTCAACAACGGGAGAATAAATGCGGACAGCCGCGCCCTGCGACAAAAGGAAGCCCACCAGCCTGTTGAGCGTTACATTGGCACCATCAAGCGTGTAATTGTAATTACCGCTCAATAATACCACGCGGAGATCAGAAATGTTCATTATAAAATACCATGATGTTCCCGAAAAACATCATTAAGAGCTGATAACCGCACGCTAATCTTTGTGCCAAATTTACTTGCCGCAGGCCCAGTTATTGTAACCCTCGACCCGGCGTTGTCGTTGATCTGCGCGGCGCATTGCCGGAAATTTGCACTTTGTGCGCAGATCGGGAATCACCAAAGCGCCGAAAAATCTTTGAGCGACGCCCAAAGACGGGCGACATTTCTGGCCATGTCCCCTAGCAGACTATCGTCAAACGGCAAGGCTTGCCTGCCCGGATCAGGCAGCGGCGTTATCAATCCCCAACTCGCCCAGCTTGCGGTACAAGGTGGAGCGACCAATCCCCAGGCGGCGCGCGACTTCGGTCATGCGGCCGCGGTAATGGCCGATTGCAAGGCGGATGACGTCTGCCTCGATTTCCTCCAGCGCGCGCATATTGCCATCGGGGCGGAACAGCGTAACCCCGCCGCTGGCCGGTGTGGCTGACGTGGTGGTTGAACCCGCCAGCCGCTTGGCGCCAAGTGCTGCGATCTGGGGAAAATCGCCACGAGTCAGGGCGTTAGCCTCGCACAGCACGGCGGCGCGGAACAGCGCGTTCTGGAGTTGGCGAACATTGCCCGGCCAATCATAATTCACCAGCAGTTGCAACGCATCATCGGTAATACCGATGGGGCGCAGGCCCGGTTGCTGGGCGATGCGTGCCAGTAAATGGCGCGCCAATGCTGGAATATCCCCGGTGCGTTCGCGCAAAGGCGGAATTGTTACCTGAACAACGTTCAACCGATAATATAAATCCTCGCGGAATCGCCCGGCCTCTACTTCATCAAGCAGCCGTTTGTTGGTGGCAGCAATCACGCGGACATCGACTTCACGGGTATGGCGCGCGCCAATTGGCTGAATTTCGCCCGATTGCAGGACGCGGAGCAGCTTTACCTGGGCATCCAGCGGCATCTCCCCCACTTCGTCGAGGAAGATGGTGCCGCCATCGGCTTCCATGAAACGGCCCAATTTGCGTTCAAAAGCGCCGGTGAATGCCCCCTTTTCGTGCCCAAACAGCTCAGATTCGACAAGATTGGCGGGAATTGCGCCGCAATTGACGGTAATCATCGGCTTTTTGGCGCGCGGGGACGCGGCATGGATCGCTTCGGCCACCACTTCCTTGCCAACGCCGCTTTCGCCTTCCAGCAGCACCGCGACCCGGGCGCGCGCCGCCTTGGCAGCGATGGCGAGTGCGGCACGAAACATCGGTTCTGAACCCACGATCTCATCAAATGCCAAGAGCGCCGGAATTTTTTCGGTTAATGGGCGAAGCTCACCCGCCGTGGTGCTCGCCACGGCCGCTTCCAGCGCGCACAGCAGCCGTTCGGGCGCGAGCGGCTTTACCAGAAAATCGGTCGCCCCCGCGCGCATCGCCCCAACCGCCTGTGCCACTGAGCCATTGGCGGTGAGCATCAGGATCGGCAGCGACGGGCGGCGCAAGCGCAGTTCGGTGATCAGCGCCGATGCATCAGCCTCTGTCGCCCAATGATCGATCAGGATGGCGTCAAGCTGCATCCCGTCCTGCGTGCCGAGCGTTGCGATCGCCATTTCGCCGTCGCAGGCGAAAACCGACCGCCACCCGCCGCGTGCGGCAAGTGCTGCCACCAGGCGGCGCTGGGCCGGTTCGTCATCGATCAGCATTAGCAGGCGCTGGCCATTGCGCGTCATAAAGCCATCCCCAATCCACCCTGTTTCACCCGGTAACCTTAACGACAGGGGGTAAAGGGGGACTTAAAGCGGCAGATGCCCGAATTCGGCGGGCCAAACAGCGTTGCTGGCAGGGGTTGAGGTGCAGACCCGGCCCGGTTAAGGGCTATAGCTAATATTATTTGCTTTGGGGGGTAATCGCGAATGACCGGCAACGGCGACATCAAGGCGCAGCAGCAAACCTATGGCAAGGTGATGGGCGTGATGAAATGGGGTGCCCTCGTGTCCTTCGGGCTCGCGGCATTTGTCGTTTGGCTGATCGCGGGCTGATCGGGCGGTGAAGATCGCGCTGCTGAAAGAGCAAGCCGCCGGCGAAAGCCGCGTCGCCGGAACCCCTGAAACGGTCAAGAAATTCATCGCCTTGGGCGCAACCGTGTCGGTTGAGGCAGGGGCGGGGGAAGCCGCGTCGATTGCCGATGCGCAATATGCCGATGCAGGCGCGACGCTGGGCGACCGCGCTGCCACGCTGGCGGGTGCCAACATCCTGCTGGGTGTGCAGGGCCCTGATCCGGCGAGCCTGGCCGGTGCAGCCCCCGGCGCCTGGATTGTCGCCAGCCTGAACCCGTTTGGGGAGCGGGCGCGCGTTGATGCCTATGCCGCAGGCGGTTTTGAAGCGCTGGCGATGGAATTCATGCCGCGAATCACCCGCGCACAATCGATGGACATTTTGTCGTCCCAGTCGAATCTGGCCGGGTATAAGGCTGTGCTGGATGGCGCCGCCGAATATGGCCGGGCGTTCCCGATGATGATGACGGCGGCCGGCACGGTTTCCGCCGCGCGTGTTTTCGTGATGGGTGTGGGCGTGGCGGGCTTGCAGGCAATCGCCACGGCGCGGCGGCTGGGCGCACAGGTTTCTGCCACCGACGTGCGCAGCGCGACCAAGGAACAGATCCAGTCGCTGGGTGCCAAGCCGATCTTCGTGGAGAATGTAAAGGGCATCGAGGGCGAAGGCGCGGGTGGCTATGCGGGCGAGATGAGCCCGGAATATCAGGCAGCACAGGCTGAGTTGGTGTCCAGCCATATCGCCAAGCAGGATATCGTCATCACCACCGCGCTGATCCCCGGGCGTCCTGCGCCCCGGCTGATTTCGGACGCGCAGATCGCAACGATGCGGCCGGGCAGCGTGATCGTCGATCTTGCGGTGGAAGCGGGCGGCAATGTGGAAGGTGCCGTTGCTGGCGATGTGGTGACGATACACGGCGTGAAAATCGTCGGCCACCGCAACGTTGCCGGGCGGCTGGCGGCGGATGCGTCCGCTCTGTTCGCACGAAACCTGTTCAACTTCCTGAGCGCGTTCTGGGACAAGGAAAGCGGCAAGCCGGTACTCGACGAGGAAATCGGCGACGCGGTGCGGCTGACCAAGGACGGGGCTGTGGTGAACGCCCGGCTGCTCGGCTGAATCAAGGGGACTATCATGGATTTCGTTTCAACATTGTCGATCTTCGTGATGGCCTGTTTTGTGGGCTATTATGTCGTCTGGTCGGTTACGCCTGCGCTCCACACGCCATTGATGGCGGTGACGAACGCGATCTCGTCGGTCATCATCGTGGGGGCGCTGGTCGCCAGCGCGGCGGAGGGCTCTGCGGCATCGAAATATCTCGGCCTGCTCGCGGTGGTGCTGGCCAGCGTCAATATCTTTGGTGGCTTTGCCGTCACCGCGCGGATGCTGGCGATGTACAAGAAGAAAGAACGGCCAGCGGCCAAGCACTGACGCAGCGTGCGGGCAATGGCTGGCACGTCGCGCGCAAGGTGGTTTGTTGAGGGCATCATCCGGCACGCGCTGGAACGAGTTTTGGGGGTTAATTGAACGATGGAACACGCAGCGCCTGTTAATCCCTGGGTTGCCCTGGCCTATCTGGTCGCCGGGGTGTGCTTCATCCTGGCCCTGCGCGGGCTTTCGTCCCCGGCGAGCAGCCGCGAGGGCAATCGGTACGGCATGATCGGCATGACGCTGGCGGTGGTGACGACGCTGCTGGTCCATTCGATTGCCAGTCTGTCCGAAATCGCCATCGCGATCGGCATTGGTGCGGCCATCGGCTTGGTGACGGCGCGGCGCATCGCCATGACGGACATGCCACAATTGGTTGCCGCCTTTCACTCGCTGGTCGGCATGGCCGCCGTGCTGGTGGGCGTTGCCGCGTTCCTGAACCCGGCGGCATTCGGCATTTTGGGCGATGATGGGCTGATTCTGGTGCCAAGCCGCATCGAAATGGGGCTGGGCGTTGCCATTGGCGCGATCACCTTTTCAGGCTCCGTCATCGCGTTTTTGAAACTGAACGGCAATATGGGCGGCAAGCCGATCATGCTGCCGGGCCGCCATGCCATTAATCTGGGGGTGCTGGCCGGCATATTGGGCCTGATCGGCTATTTTACCGTCGATCAAAGCCCCTGGATTTTCTGGACCGTTACCGCGCTCGCTTTTGTCATTGGCTTCCTGCTGATCATTCCCATTGGCGGCGCGGACATGCCGGTGGTGGTGTCGATGCTCAACAGCTATTCGGGCTGGGCCGCCGCGGCGATGGGTTTCACGCTGCACAATAGCGCGATGATCATCACCGGTGCCTTGGTTGGATCGTCGGGCGCAATCCTGAGCTACATCATGTGCAAGGCAATGAACCGCAGTTTCATTAGCGTGATTGCAGGCGGCTTTGGTGCCGATACCAGCGGCGCTGGCGACGGCGAAGCCAAGGAACAGCGGCCATGGAAGCGCGGTTCGGCAGAAGACGCCGCCTTCCTGATGGGCCAGGCCGAACAGGTCATCATCGTGCCCGGTTACGGCATGGCAGTGGCACAGGCGCAGCACGTGCTGCGTGAAATGACGGACAAGTTGCGCGAACACGGCGTGAAGGTGAAGTTTGCCATCCACCCCGTCGCAGGCCGCATGCCGGGGCATATGAACGTGCTGCTGGCAGAGGCCAATGTGCCCTATGATGATGTGTTCGAGCTGGAAGACATTAACAGCGAATTCGCGCAAACCGACGTTGCCTTTGTGATCGGCGCGAACGACGTGACCAACCCGGCGGCGAAAACCGACAAGGCATCGCCGATTTATGGCATGCCCGTGCTTGATGTTGAAAAGGCAAAGACCGTGTTGTTCATCAAACGCTCAATGGGCGGGGTCGGCTATGCCGGGGTCGACAATGACGTGTTCTATATGGACAATACGATGATGCTGCTCGCCGATGCCAAGAAGATGGTTGAGGATATCGTCAAAGCACTCGACTGATCTGGCGAATGATCCGCCGACTGATCCGGTTATCGGCGGCGAATTACCCCCGTTTCGGTGCGGCTTTGCTGGATATCGGGGCAGGTCGCGCCGTTTTGGGGCGATCAATACGTAACTCGTGATCGCATTTGCGTATGATTGCCCGGACCACCGCTGGAGGACGGGCATGACCAGTACAGACGCAGCCACCGTTTATGGGGCGCAACCCACCGTGCTGCTGATCGCAGAGCCGGGCAGCCATGCGCTTGCCGGGCGGGACGCGCTGGCAATGGCGGGCGCACGAATGATTGGTCCGGTCGGCTTTGCCCAGGCGGCGGCGGCACTGGCGGATGCGCCGCTGATCGACGGAGTGTTGATGGAGGCGGGTGCCGGAACGGCGCTGGGGGAGGGGATCACCCCGCTGGATGATGCGCTTGACGCGGGGGCGGCGTGGCTGACGCGCCATGACGCACCGATCGTGATCACCCTGGACGACAGCCAGATCGACGATGTGACCGCACGGTTTCTGGGTGGCCGGGTGCAGTTGCTGTGCGCGCCGACGCTGGCGGAACGGGTGAGCGCGCTGGTGATCGCGCTGGCGTTTCCGCACGCCGGTGCCTTGGGCAGCCGGGTGCGCCAGGGCAATGGCGACCATGACCGCGATACCGAACGCCTGAACCAGCTGAACGCCGAAGTTGCGCGGATCGCCGAGACGCTGGCCCGGCTGGCAAAAGCGGATCCGGCCAGCGCGCGTCCGGCGATGCTGGGGGAACGGTCAATGGCGTATCGCGGCCCCGATGGCGGCGCGCAGGGCGCTGGCAGTACCCCGGTGACCGCAACCGAGATTCGCCAAGCGATCCGGGGACGGCGGCTGCGCGACCAGTTTTTCGGGCATGGGCTGTTTGAGGATCCGGCCTGGGACATGCTTCTTGATCTGTCCGCCGCCGATCTGGAACGCGCGCGGGTTTCAGTATCCAGCCTGTGTATTGCAGCGGCGGTGGCACCCACCACCGCGCTACGCTGGATCAGCCGGATGACCGAGGCGGGGCTGTTTGAACGCGAACCCGATCCCTTTGATCGCCGCCGGGCCTTTATGCGCCTGTCACCCAAGGCGCGCGACGGCATGCACGAATATTGGCGCGCGGCAAAACGCGCGGGCACGATGATCGCCTAAGCTCAGCAATCAGATGCCGGGTGGACGTGCAGGGGTTGCAGAAACCGCTGCGGTTTGGCACGGGGAGTTCTGCCCATGATCCGGGCGGGCGATTAGCTCAGTTGGTAGAGCGTCTCGTTTACACCGAGAATGTCGGCGGTTCGAGCCCGTCATCGCCCACCATTCCCCCCGTCCCCGTCCCCGCTACAGCGACCGGATGAGCCGTATGGCCTGAGCGATCCAGGCGGGATCGGTAACCACCTGCTGCCGATTGCCAGCGCCCAGCGGCAGCAATTGAAGCTTGCCGGCAGTGCCATCGGCGCCTGGCATCTCCCGCCCGATCAGCCGCCCGAACAGAAACCGTCCCGCCGCGCGCGGCACCAGCACGTCGCGGTTCAGCGCCTGGCCGAATTGCGCGGGATTAATCGTTTCGCACCAGATGTTATCCCCCGCCCGGTAATCGCCCAGGCTGGCGCTGACGCTGATGCCGATCATGCCGGGGGCAACCGATAATGGCGCGAGCACGGCATGGTGCCGCGGGGCGTGCGCGCCGCTGGCGTCAAGAATGGCGGCAACGGCAATTTCGGGCCGGTCGGGCAGCGCGACCAGATCGGCCGCCGTTACCCCCAGCGCATCGGCGATGCGGTTAAGCCAGCCGACGGATACGGTGCGCGTGCCAGTTTCCAGCCGACCGATGGTTTGTGCCGTGGTGGGCGGCACACAGGCCCGCGCCACATCTTCCAGCGTCATGCGTTTGGCACGGCGAACGTCGCGGATGGCGGAAATCATGGCGGGCCTCGCTTTGTGGCTGGGTGATTTGATAACCAAATTGGTTATTCACTTTCCTACAAACCGTCCACTGTGGCAAGCCCCTAGCGACTCGGCAACGATGGGAGATGGGTGATGCGGCAATTGGTGGAACAGCAAATCGACGCGTTCGGTGTGGTGGGGACGGCGCCTGCCGGGCGCACACGGCGGGGCCGCAGCGTGACAGTGAACCTGGCCGAATCGCCGCTGGCCTGGCTGGCCGCGCGCGGGCTGGTGGATGCGCGGCAGGTGGAGGCGGGGGAGCGGTTGCGTGCCGATTACGAGATGGCATCGCTTGGCCCCAGCGTGACGATGCGGTGGGAACCCTCCCCCGTGGCCAAAGGCAGGCGCGGCGCTCCTACCGCTGACGATGCAACGGTGGCGCAAATTTCCGCCAAAAGGCGGTTTGACGCCGCGATTGCAGCGGCCGGCCCGGGGTTAAGCGACGTGCTGTGGCGCGTGGTGTGCGCGGGCGAGGGATTGCCGATGGCGGAAAAGGCGCTTGGCTGGCCAGCGCGCGCGGGCAAGCTGGTGCTGTGCATGGCGCTTGACCGGGTTGCGGCCCATTATCAGCTCAGCTGAAGCTTATCCGCTGGTGAGGCTGTTGGTGAGGCTTTTGGTGTGACCGGGCAAAAACAGTAGCGATCTGCAACTGAAACCAGTAGCATGCCCGCCGAAACGATAATCAAAACGATCCTCAATTCAAGGAGAGCTGCCATGATCGTGTACGGTTCAACCATTTCCCCCTTTGTCCGCAAAGTGATGGCATTTGGCGCGGAAAAAGGCCTGACGCTGACGTTGGAGCGTGCCGGGCTTGGTCAGGGCGGCCCCCATTTTGCCGAGGCGAGCCCGTTTGGCAAAATCCCCGGCTTTCGCGATCCGGGCGCGGATAATGGCCGGGATTTTTGCATTTCCGATTCAACCGCGATTTGCGCCTATCTGGAAGCCAAATTCCCCGACGCGAACATGATTCCCACCACGCCAATCGCCCATGCCCGCACGATCTGGTTTGAAGAATTTGCTGATTCGATCTTCTTTGCGGTTGCCGCCAAGATATTCTCGCACCGTTTTCTGCTGCCCAAGCTGCTGAAGCGCCCGTTTGACGAATCGATTGCGGCCAACGCCGCCGATGTCGAATTGCCGCCGCTGCTCGATTATCTGGAAGGGGTTATCCCGGCGAGCGGCTTTCTGGTCGAGGACCGGATTACGCTCGCGGATATTTCTATATGCAGCCCGTTTGTGAACCTGGATCACGCCAATCTGGTGATCGATCCGGCGCGCTGGCCCCGCACGGCCGCCTATGTCGCGGCCATTCTGGCGCGGCCAAGCTTCACGCCGATCGTGGCGGCTGAAAAGGAACTCGCCGCGTCGCTGGCTTGATATTTTGCCCCGCTCAATAAGGAAATTGCGATGCTGAACTATGCCACGGTCGGATCGAACAATCTGGAAGCCGCAAAGGCCTTTTACGATCCGTTGCTTGAATCCATCGGGATGAAGATTTTCTTCAACCACCCCAGCGGCGGGCGGCTGTACGGGCGGCCGGGCAAAAGCCTGTTTGGCGTGCTGGGGCCTTATGACGGGAATGATGCGACGATCGGCAACGGCACTTTGGCGGGATTCGGGCTGGAAAGCCGCGAGGCGGTGGCCGCATTCCATGCCAAGGCGCTGGAATTGGGTGCGGCGAACGAGGGTGATCCCGGCCCGCGCGGTGGCGACGCATCGCCTGCCTATTTCGCCTATTTCCGCGATATGGATGGCAACAAACTGTGCGCCTATCACTTTTTGCCGCCCGCCCCGAAATGAGGCCCGATATGGGGGTTGCGGACATTTGACCAACAACGCCCTATATTGCCCGCCATGCAGATTGATTTCATCAAATGCCACGGATCGGGCAATGACTTTCCGCTGATCGATGCCCGGGCAATGGCGTTGAGCGATGCGGAATGGGGCGTGGTCGCGCGCCTGCTTTCCGACCGCGCAGGGCCGGTGGGCAGCGATGGCCTGCTGTTGCTGACAAAGGGGGGGGGCGCGCAGGCTTTTGGGATGCGGATGCTCAACGCCGACGGTTCCGAAGCAGAGACGTGCCTGAACGGTTTGCGCTGCGTGGCGCGGGCGGGGTTTGCGGCGTTGGGGATTGACCGGGCGACGGTGCGGCTGAAGACGAGCAGCGCCGATGTGGCAGCTGACCCGCCGCTGGCCCCTGGTGTGTACACCGTGCGGGAGACCGCGGGCCCGGCCGATCTGGACGTATCGCGCTGGCCGCTGAGGGGGGCGACGCGGCTGGTGGATGCCCGCGTCCCGGGCTTGCCGAGCCCGCGGCTGTTCACCGCTGTCGCCATGCCGAACCCGCACCTGATCAGCTTTGTTGACCGCATCGACGATGCCGAGCTGAGCGCGATTGGCGCGGTGTGCGAGGCGGCACCCGACTGGCTGCCCAACCGCGCCAATGTGTCGTTTGTCGAACTGCGCGGCCGCGACCTGTTCGTGCGCACGTTTGAACGCGGCGTTGGCCTGACGGATAGTTGCGGCAGCGCCATGGCGGCGGCGACCGCCGCGGCCTGTTTGACCGGGCGGATTGCCGATGATGCGCCGCTGACGGTGTTTAATCGTGGCGGCATGGTGCGGGCGTCGGTCTCCCCTGAATTGATGGTCACTTTATCGGGCAATGCGAGCTTTGAATGGCGGGGATCGATCAACATCGATCTGGCATCCGGGCAGCACGGCGCGCTGACGGTGATTGAGCGCTATGATGACGAGGTCGCGGCCTGGAATGCGGTGCTGGCCGGGATCGGCGAGGGCTGACAAATAACCAAAGAGGTTATTTTAGCTTGACATCGTCACGCTGTTTCGGTACATAACAGGAACGCTGAAGAATTGCGAGTCGAGCTGCTTATATGGGGCGGTCGGGCGGAAGCCGGGCCGCCCCATTGGCGTTCAGCGAATGGGAGGGCGATGTGACGCGTGCAAGCCACAATCGGCCAACTCCGGCGGCGGCGTATCGCGGCACGGTGCCGGGGCGGCGCAAAAAAGTGCACTGGTCGCAGCAGAAAAAGACAAGATTTTTGGATCACCTGGCAGCCACCTGCAACGTTACCGAGGCTGCTGGCGTAATCAGCGTTGATCTGCCCAGCCTGTATGCGCTGCGCCGCGCCGATCCGGGCTTTCTGGCGGCGTGGCAGGATGCGCTTGAGGCGGGTTATACGATGCTTGAAACAAAGCTGGTCGGTCATGCGCTGGCCGGCGGCGGCAGCGTGATAACCAATGGCGCGACGGCTGAAATCGGGCCGATTGATGTCGCGCTTGCCCTGCAGTTGCTGGGCTTTCACAAGGGTGGCGTTGCAGATCGGCCCCGGCGCGGGCGTGCCCCGCTGCATCGCGCGCACCCCGATGAAACCGATGCCGCGATCCTGAAAAAGCTGCGCGCCATGGAAAAACGGCAGGTTGACGCGTGACGGCGGCGGCAGGGGAATCGGCGGCTGGCGGTGGCCTTGCCTTGCTGGACCGGCTGTTGGCGCTGGCGCCTGACGAACAGGCAGCCGTTATCGGTGCGCTTACCAAGCCGCAGCAGCGCGAGTTTAACGAACGCTGGTGGCAATGGGCACATGATGGCCAGCGCGCGCCGCCGGGGGACTGGCGGGTGTGGCTGATCCGGGCGGGGCGCGGCTTTGGCAAGACGCGTGCCGGGGCAGAATGGGTAAGCGCGCACGCCCGCGCGACGCCGTCGGCGCGGATTGCGCTGGTGGGGGCAAGCTTGGATGATGTGCGCCAGGTGATGATTGAGGGCCCCAGCGGGCTGATCGCCGTGGCACGCAGCGACGAAGGGATTGATTGGCGAGCAAGCCACGGCGAAGTGGTGTTTGCATCGGGCGCACACGCCTTTGTCTATTCAGCAGCGATGCCCGAGCGATTGCGCGGGCCCGAACATGACCTGGCCTGGTGCGACGAAATCGCCAAATGGCGCGGCCGGCCGGGCGATGAGAGTTGGGACAATTTGATGATGGGGTTGCGGATCGGCGATATGCCGCGCGCGCTGTTGACGACAACGCCGCGCCCCAATGCGCTGATGCGCCGCATCATGGCGCTGCCCGGTCTGGTTGAAACATGCGGGCGAACGCGGGACAATCCCCATCTGCCGACCAGTTTTGTTGCGGCGATGACCGCCGATTATGGCGGCACCCGGCTGGGCCGGCAGGAACTGGATGGCGAGCTGATCGACGATCTGGCGGGTGCTTTGTGGCGCCGCGCGGTGATTGAGCGGTGCCGGGTGGCGACCTTGCCCGCTTTGGTGCGCGTGGTGGTGGCGGTTGACCCGTCGGCGAGCATCGGCGGTGATGCGTGCGGCATCATCGCGCTGGCGCTGGGGGCCGATGGGCTGGGCTATGTGCTGGAGGATGCGACGATTAGCGGGGCCACGCCAGAGCGATGGGCGCGCGCGGTGGTGGCGTGCGCGGCGCGGCACGGGGCAGACCGGGTGGTGGCAGAGGCAAATAATGGCGGTGACATGGTGAAATCAGTGCTGATCGCCGCTGACGCCGCGCTGCCGGTGCGGCTGGTGCGCGCATCGCATGGCAAGGTGGCGCGGGCAGAACCCGTGGCCGCGCTGTATGAAGCCGGGCGGGTGCGGCATCTCGGCGCGTTTCCCGCGCTGGAGGATGAGTTATGCGGGTTGATGACCGGTGGCGGCTATGAGGGGCCGGGCCGATCGCCCGACCGTGCCGATGCGCTGGTGTGGGGGTTGAGCGAGCTGCTGATCAGGCCAAAGCGCGCGGGGGCGGTGCGGGCGTTGTGAGAGGGGGGCATGGCGGCTACCCCTTCCCGTCACCCCGGGCTTGACCCGGGGTCCCGCTTATCTCCGGCGGTGCAAGGCAGCGGGACCCCGGATCAAGTCCGGGGTGACGATGGGTGGTTCAGGGCGTGGTTTAGGTGGTCTCGCAATAATTGCGCTCACCCCCGTCTCTTGCGCCGCCAGGCATCATAAACGGGCTTCAACGTGAAGGCCGCCACCACGCCGCCCAGCATCAATGTGTGCGGATCGTGGAAAATCCAGCCGACCCCGGCGATGAGTGCCGAATAGATTGGGATGATGACCAGCATATAGGGGCTGAGCCAACCGAGGCTGCGCCGCGCGCTCTCCTCATCGGCCGCCCACCAGAGGAACAGGATGATGGGTACGCCGAAGAGCACAACGAGCCCTGCGGTGACGATGGGTGAGGAAGCGAGCGTCATCGGCATGGGGGTGAGTATAGAATGTTGCGCGCGGGGTTCAACGGACCGCGACAAGGGCGGCGAGCGTGGCTATGCTAGGCAATGATCCCACGTGAACTGATCGATACCACTCAGGTGCCCGGCGGCGGCGAGATGCGGCTGGTGCGGCGCGGGCAGGACTGGTTCATCATGCTGGGCCGCGAAGAATTAATGTCGAGCCGGATGAGCGGATCCGAAGAAGCCCTCGCCACGCTGGCGTGCGACCGGGTGGGGGCGGATGCGCGGGTGCTGGTGGGCGGATACGGCATGGGCTTTACCCTGCGCACCTTGCTGGCGCGGTTAGGGCCAAAGGCGCACGTGACGGTGGCCGAACTGGTGCCCGCCGTGATCGCCTGGGCCCGCGGGCCGATGGCGGATTTTGCTGCCGGGTGCCTGGATGACCGCCGGGTGGCGGTGGTGGAGGACGATGTTGGCGCGGTGATGCGCGGCGGAAGGGGCACGTTCGACGCGATCCTGCTCGACGTGGATAACGGCCCCGACGGACTGACCCGCAAGGGCAATAACGGGCTGTACACGATGACCGGGCTGACCGCGGCCAGGGATGCGCTGTCCCCCGGCGGGGTGCTGGCGGTATGGTCAGCGGCGAGCGACGATGTGTTTGCGCGGCGGATGCGCGATGCCGGGTTTGCGGTGGACGAAGTGGTGGTGCGCGCGCGCGCCAGCGGCAAGGGCGCGCGGCATGTGATTTGGGTGGGGGTGCGTTAGGCCGTTTCCCTCACAGTGGGGCGAAGAAGCGGGACCCCGGGTCAAGCCCGGGGTGACGTGTGATTATTGGGTGGACGCTTTGGGGCGGTCATTGCCTGCTGTCCTCTCGTCACCCCGGACCTGATCCGGGGTCCCGCTGGTTCAGCGACACAGGCTCAGCGACATGGGCGATGAAGACGACACCGTCCAAGTCGCGTTTTTAAGGACAGCAACATGAAAATCTTCGGCTGGAAATCAGCCGGGCGTGGGGAACCGCGCCCGGCTTTGTCGCGTCATGCCTTCAGCGCGGGCGCGTTGCTTGGCGATTGGCCCGCGTCTTATGAGGCGCAGTTGCGCGAGGGCTATGCGCGCAATGCCATTGCCCAACGCGCGGTGCGGTTGGTGGCGCAGGGGTTGGGCGGCGCGCCGATCACCGCGTCCGATCCGGCGCTGCTTGCGCTGATCACGGCGCGGTCTGGCGGGCAGGTGCTGGCGGAGACGCTGACGGCGCAGTTGCTGCTCCACGGCAATGCCTATGTCCAGTTGCTGACGGACGGCGACGGGCAACTGGTGGAGCTGTTCGCGTTGCGGCCTGAACGGGTGAGCGTGGAGCCTGATGCGCGCGGCTGGCCGGTGGGGTATCGCTACCGGGTGGGCGATCGGGTGACGCGGCTGCTGGCCGAAGATGCGGGCGGGCGGCCGCAGATTGTGCATCTGAAGGCGTTTAATCCGGCGGATGATCATTACGGGCTGGGCTGCCTGGGTGCCGCATCAGGGGCGATTGCGATCCACAATGCAGCAGCGACATGGAACAAGGCGCTGCTGGATAATGCCGCCCGGCCATCGGGCGCGCTGGTGTATGAACCCGGCGACGGATCATCGCTGTCGCGCGAACAATTTGATCGGCTGCGCGCCGAAATGGACGCCAGCTTTTCCGGCAGCGGCAATGCCGGGCGACCGATGCTGCTGGAGGGCGGATTGCGGTGGCAGGCGCTCAGCCTGTCGCCTGCCGATATGGATTTTGCAGCGACCAAGGCCGCGGCCGCGCGGGAGATTGCCATGGCGTTTGGCGTGCCGCCCATGCTGCTCGGCCTGCCGGGCGACGCGACCTATGCCAATTATGTCGAGGCAAACCGCGCGCTGTGGCGGCTGGCGATCCTGCCGCTGGCGGACATGATTTTTGCCGGGCTTGCGCAGGGGCTGCAGGGCTGGTTTCCGGCTGCGGCGATCAGCATCGATATCGACCGGGTGACCGCGCTGGCGGAGGACCGGGAGCGGCTGTGGCGGCAAGTGTCCGCCGCCGAATTCCTAACGCTGGAGGAGAAACGAGCAATGGTGGGGCTTTAGCGAACGACGTCGCAATGGTGCTGCTGCTGATCCCAGCGACCCCCGGAATCCGGACAGGAATCGACTTGGAAAAAAAGAATCGGGTCGAGCGCTTTTTATTGCAGCAACAGCCCGAAATTCTTGGATGTCGACCGACCCGTCTGCAACAAATTTACCGCTATAAAAGGTCACATTTTTTGAAGCTGGCACATCCCATTCGACCGAGCTAACCAATGCCTTCAATTCAGCGATGGTCGGGGGCGGAGAAGCTGGATTCACAAATGCTTTGAGGGCATTGATGACGTCAGTTGCGGTCGGACCCATTTTTAATACCCCGAAAGAGTGTCGACATATTTGACATCGCTCAACGACTTATAGTTCACTCCGTCAATCTGAACGGAAAATCCGTTAAATTGATTTGAAAAGAGCGGCATCGCACTCTCGACAATTTCGCGTTGCTTTGAATTTAATTCAATACCGTTAAGATCCGTTCTTGTAACCAGCCAATGATATGTCGCGTGATAGCCGGGATATTGTACCTTTTCTGCGTCAGTTAAAACGCGATAACCCACCGAATCATAACGAAATGCGAAAATTATTTCATCATTACTTATCTTCCGTACAAACATTCGGTTTTCATCTCTTCCGCCTACCGCTTCAATCAGACGCATATCATTTTCGACGTCGGCTACCCCGAATTTAGGTTCATATTGCCAGACCATTTAGTGGGCGCTCCCAAGATTGCGTTATATTTCTGAAGCTTAATTCGGTTGCTTGCGTCGCTTCAGAGCGGCCAGTCGCTCCGCCGCAGTCGGCAGACCCATTTTCAATATCCCGCAATATCGTCGACGTAAATAACACCACCCAACAACTTATAGTCCACTCCATCAATCTGAACGGAAAACCCGCCAAATCGATTTGAATAGTGCGGCATCGCGCTCTCGATGATTTCCCGCTGATTTAAATTCAGCTCATTACCGGCAAGATCATATCTTGTAATCAACCAATTGTGGGTCGCATGATAACCTGGATAGCGTGCCTTTTCTGCGTCTGTACTAATGTAGCCGCCATCAGAAATAAAACGAAAACCGAATACCAGTTCATCATCGCTTATATTGCGAACAAACATTCTATTTTCATCTCGGCCACCAACCGCTGCGTCCAGATACATATCATTTTCGACATCTTCTACCCCGAAGCTAGGCCTACATTTCCACACCATTAAATAGGCACTCCCAAGAATACTTTAGATTGCTAGAGCTTAATTCGGTTGCTTGCGGCGCTTCAGGGCAGCCAGTCGCTCGGCCGCAGTCGGCAGACCCGGTTCGGCGCGGCCTATGGAAATCGGCACCACCGCGTCTAATCCTCCCGCACCCGCTGGCGGCACATAAATGAAAGCCAGATGCTTCGTCGGCATTGCGGCTGAACGATAGAGCCGCCGGAGAGTCTGGCGCGATCGATTGCAAGAAATCCGATCGCTGCCGAGCCCATCAAAACCAACAAGATGAGAACCCATTTTCGTGACATCGGCTGAGCCTATCAGAACGGATCGGTGTCACAAACAGGAGGCAGGTATGAGCGATAGCACGGTACTGGCGCAACTGATGGTGCAGGGTCAGCAACAGGGCGCGGATTTGGCCACGCTGCGCGCGATTATTGAGGAATCGGGTGAGCTGGGCGCGACGCGCGCGTTGGTGCGGATGGGGCTGGATGATGCAGGCGCGGGGCGTGACCTGGGCGAGCTGCGCGAGCTGCTGGCGGCGTGGCGCGATGCCAAGGCGTCGTTGTGGAAAGCGGGGCTGGCCTGGGTCGTGCGGTTGCTGGGCGCGGTCGGCATTGGCGCGATCGCGGTGCAGCAAGGGCTGGCGGGCTGGGGCAAATGAGCCTGCGCTTTGCGGGTTATGCGGCGGTATTCGACGCGGTTGACCGGGGCGGTGACGTGGTGCGGGCAGGCGCGTTTGGGCGGCTGGCGCAGGCGGTGCCGCTGCTGTGGCAACACCGGGGCGCGCCAGTGGGGGTGATCGAACAACTGGCCGAAGACGCGCGCGGTTTGCGGGTGATTGGCCGGATCGATGATGCGCGGCTGGCGGGGTTGGTGCGCGGTGGCGGGGTAAAGGGCCTGTCGTTCGGCTACCGCGTGAAGGCGGCGCGGCGTGGTCCCGTCCGTGAACTGACCGCGCTTGATTTGATCGAGGTAAGTCTGGTCGCGCAACCGATGCAGCCGCTGGCACAGGTTCATGCGGTGGCCGTGCCGGAACGAGAGGCGCGTCAGAAGCGCTAACGCCTGTCGGCGCGGCGATGACTGCCGTGGCTTCATCATTGGTGACTCTTTCCCCTTCTCGAGATGATCTCGGGGAGGTTTTTTGTGTTGGGAGAATGACATGACTGACGTAATTCGTGATGCGCTCGAGGCGAGTTTTGAGCAGGTCGACATGCCCGGCGCGGTGGTGCGGCCGGTGTTGAGCGGGGCGCGTGCGCCGGGCGGGGCGGCGTTTGACACGTTCCTTCGGTCCGGCGCGACCGTGGAGATGAAGGCGTTTACCGGGGCGACCGGCGACGCGGGTGGATTTGCGGTGCCGCGGGAGATTGACGCGGTGATCGATGCCACGCTGAAGAGCATTTCGCCCATCCGCAGCATCGCCAATGTCGTGAAGGTGGGTTCTGCCGGGTATCGCAAGCTGATCACCACGGGCGGCACTCCGTCTGGCTGGGCGTCTGAAACCGGCGCGCGCGCTGAAACCGCCACGTCGACCTTTGTCGAGATCGCCCCGCCCATGGGCGAGCTGTTCGCCAATCCCAGTGCGAGCCAGGCGATGCTCGACGATGCGCAGTTCGATGTCGAAGCGTGGCTGGCGGGTGAAATCGCGATGGAATTTGCCAAGGCGGAAGGGGCAGCGTTTGTGAACGGCAGTGGCACCAATCGGCCCCGGGGTTTCCTGCAGACCACAACGGCAGCGACGCCGGATGGCACCCGCGCATTCGGCACGTTGCAGCATGTGCCCAGCGGGGCGGCGGGCGATTTTGCCGCCAACCCGCAGGACCGGCTGATCGATTTGGTGCAAACCCTGCGCGGTCCCTATCGCCAGGGCGCAAGCTTTGTGATGAATTCCAGCACGCTCGCGCGCATCCGCAAGTTCAAAACCAGCGACGGCGCATTCCTATGGGCGCCCAGCCTGGCCGCTGGCCAGCCCGCCACCTTGCTGGGCTATCCGGTGATTGAGGCCGATGACATGCCCGATATCGCGGCGAACAGCCTGTCGATTGCGTTCGGTGATTTCCGTGCGGGCTATATCATTGCCGAACGCACCGAAACGGCGATCCTGCGCGATCCCTATTCAAACAAGCCGTTTGTCAATTTTTACGCGACCAAGCGGATCGGCGGCTGTGTCTGCAATTCCGAAGCGATCAAGCTGATGCGGTTCGCCACGTCCTAAACGGCGCGCCCATCCCGGCAATGATCGGGCTGCACGCCCGATTGTTGCCGGTTGTTTTTCTGACAACAGCAGAGCGAGATTTTCATGCCCGATGCCTTTTCAACCACGGCGGATCATGTGTCCGCCCCCGCCCGGCGCACCGTTGCCGTAAGCCCGCACGACAGCAATCCGCTGGTCGATATTCCCAAAGCGCTGTTCATCGGCACGGCAGGAAATTTGATGATGCGGGGCGTGGACGGCACCGTCGACCAGCTGTGGCGCAATGTGCCCGCCGGGGCGATTTTGCCGTTTCGGGCGCAGTTTATCCGCGCGACGGGCACGACCGCCGCCGATATTCTGGCGCTATACTGATGTTTATGGGATCAGACGTCAGCCTGGTGGGGCTGGCAACGCGGTGGCCGCGGGCGAATGCGGGATTTTCCTTTGCGGGCGGTGCGCTGCCCGCTGAGGCGAGCTTATCCCGCGCCACCCCGGCGACGCGCTATAATGCCAGCGGGGTGCTGGAAAGCATCGCCGCTAACGGTGCGCGGTTTGATTATGATCCGGCAACATTGGTGTTGCGCGGGTTGCTGATTGAGCCGGCGCGAACCAATGGCATCCGCTCGTCACAGGGCTTTGCGGGTGCAGACTGGACACGCCGGGGCAGCTTTACCACCACCGAAAATGCCATCGCCGCGCCGGATGGCACCACCACCGGCGCGCTGTGGGCGGGGCTGTTGGGCGGACCTTCGGGGGATATTTATGAAACCGCGTTAGGTGCCGCTTCGCGCTATCCCAATACCACCGGCTGCGTGCCGTCCTTGTGGATAAGGCGGGTGTCGGCGGCTGGCACGTTGCTGGTGCAGAACGCCTTCAACGGCACGCCTGGCGGCGCGTTTTCGGTCAATCTGGCGCTGCTGGCCGCAGGGGCGTGGACGCGCGTTTTTGCCGGGCATCCGGCGGTGACGGTGATCAACCCGTTTGTGTCATCGGCGGCGGGTGCGTTGGGGATTAACCTGATTTGCACAGCGGGCGCGCCGATCAGCGTGCATGTGTGGGGCATACAGGTTGAGGCGGGGCCTGCGCCCTCAAGCTATCTGCCCACGGCCAACGCCGCTGCAACGCGTGCCGCCGATGTGCTGGTGCTCAACTGGGCAAGCAAGGGCGTGCCCGATGGCAGCCATATGATGCGGTACAACTTTGATGACGGCTCGTCACAAGACGTGGCCACGACGGTCGCGGGCGGCACGGCAACGGTGCCGACAACGCTGAACCGGCCCTGGATCAGATCCGTGGCGCGGGTGTGACGCCCCACGGCGCTGCAGAAAAAAAGGAACATCATGATGAGCAATGGGGAACCCGGCAGCGTGCTGCTTGGGACAGAAGACCGTGCGAGCGCGCTGGCCGCTGTAAAGGCAATGCTGCGGATATCGAGCAGCGACGATGATGCGCTGATCGCGGCGCTTGCCGAAACCGCGCTGGGGCTGGCCGAGCAGTTTTTGGGCCGGGTGCTGATCGCGCGGACGGTGCAGTCGATGCTGCCCGCCTTGCCCGGCTGGCAGCGGCTGCCCGCATCGCCGGTTCGGGCGATCACGCTGGTTGAAGCGGTGACGCAGGATGGCCTGGTGAGTGTGTTGCCGGTGAACAGCTATGCGATTGATATCGATCCGCGCGGGGATGGCTGGGTGCGGATCATCGATGCTGGCGGGGCCGCGCAATTGCGGGTGACCAGCACCGCCGGGCAGGCCGATGGCTGGGCGGGTATTCCCTCGCCCCTGCGGCAGGGTGCGGTATTGCTGGCGGCCTATCTGTTCAGCGAGCGTGATACGAGCCGGCCACCCCCGGCGGCGATCACCGCGCTGTGGCGACCTTTTCGCGGGCTGGCACTAGCCGCAGCGGTGCACGCATGAGCCGGATAGAGGATCGCGCAAAGGCGATCGCCAAGGCCGCGAAGGACGCAGCCATTGCGCGCGGCGTTGAAGAAATCGATGCCGCCATCGGCAAAGATTTGCCCGACGTGGTGGTGACGGCGGTTGAGGACGGGATTGAGCTGCGCGGTCGTGGTCTGCTGCGGCGGCTGGCGCGCGATTCGCGCCTGCGCTGGATCGGGCGGTTGTTGCGATGAGCGCTGGAGGAAGCGCGGCGGGATTGTTCCACGCCGCAATGCTGGCCGCGCTGCGGGCGGATGCGGCATTTGGCGGCATGCTGAACGGCGTGTTCGAAGGCCCGGCGGTGCAGGCAACCGCACCCTATGCCGAACTGGGCGAACTGCTGGCCACCGATTGGGGCGCCAAGGCGCTGGCGGGAATGGAGCTGCGCCCCGCGATCATCATCCGTGACCGTGCCGAAGGGCCTGCCCGGCTGCACGCGCTGGCCGCAGCGGCTGATGCGGTGATGGCGGCAATCCCCGCCGCGCTTGGCACCCCCGAGGGGGCCGCATGGCAGATCGCCAGCCTGGCGCTGCTGCGATCGCGCATCATCCGCGACGGGCCGGGGGCGTGGGTCGCGATCGTCGAACACCGGGTGCGCATATTTCAGGCAGATTGAGGAGAACGAACATGGCAGCGGAAAAAGGCAGCGCCTTTTTGTTAAAGGTCGGCAATGGCGGTTCGCCGATTACCTATGCGACAATGGCGGGGCTGCGGACCACCCAGCTATCGATCAACGGCGAAGCCGTGGCGATCACGTCGAAGGATTCGGGCGCGTGGCGGGAATTGCTATCGGGCGCGGGGGTGCGATCGGTCAGCGTGTCGGCCGCTGGCGTGTTCACGGGCTCTGCCGCCGAATTGCGGATCAAGGCCAATGCGCTGGCCGGGGTGATCGATGATTACCGGCTGAGCTTTGAAAGCGGCGAAACGCTGACCGGGCGGTTCCTGGTGACGCGGCTTGATTATGCCGGGGATTACAATGGCGAGCGCAGCTACACGCTCAATCTGGAAAGCTCTGGCGCGGTGGTGAGCGGATGAGCAGCAGCGAACCGGCGATGGCAAATCCGGCTCGGGGCGAGGCGATGTTGCGGGTGGCGGGCGTTTGCACCGTGCTGCGACCCAGTTTTCAGGCGCTGGTTGCCGCTGAGCAGGAACTGGGGCCGCTGTTCGCGGTGGTTGAACGCGCGGCGGAGGGTCGGCTGGGGCTGGGCGAAATGGTGGCGCTGTTCTGGCACTGCCTGGCAGCACCACCCGAGGGGATGACCCGCGCGCAATTTGGAGAGGGCGTGGCGGCGGCGGGGCTGGCGCAGGCGACACCCGTGCTGCGCGTCCTGCTGGGGCAGATATTGTCGGGTCGATGAGTTTTGCAGATGCTGCCGCCCGGCTGGCGGGCCTGGCCGGTGCCTTGCTTGGTTGGTCGCCTGACCAGTTCTGGCGCGCGACCCCGGCAGAGCTTGGCGCGGTGCTGAACGCGCTGGCGGGCGATGCGACCCTGTCCCCGCCCCAGCTCCCGCCAAGCCGCGAACACATCGCGCAGATGATGGAGGCTTTTCCCGATGGATGAAGAAATTGACCGGCTGGTGGTGCGGATCCGTGCCGACACCAGCGGCTTTACCCGCGATATCGAGGAGATTCGCGGCACGTTAACAGGGCCACTTGAACGCGGGGCGGATGCGGCCGGGCGCGGGATTGAAAATGCGCTGCTGCGGGCGGTGCGGACGGGCAAAGGGGGTTTTGAGGATTTGAAGCGGCTCGCCCTGTCCGTCCTTGGCGAGATCGCGACGAGCGCCATTCGCGGCGGGCTCGATTCGCTGTTTGGCGGCGGGCGCGGTGGGTTGGGCGGGGTGATCAGCGGGCTGATCGGCGCACCCGGTCGCGCGACGGGCGGGCCAGTGTCTCC
>JAKFUX010000047.1:0-82377 GCA_021732465.1 Sphingomonas sp. | reverse complement strand
GCGCGGGGCGGGCGGGGCTATCCATGGCGGCAATTGCGCGGGCATCGGGCACCAGATGGCGAATGTCGCCCTTGGGCGTACCGGCGAGCAGCGGCCCGAACCGGGCACGCACCAAAGCGGACGAAACCGCCCCAATCGCGTCATTTTTCAGGCTGATCAGGCGCGGAAAAGGGTAAATCAGCCCCGTTTTTGGGTCAATCAGGGCAAATTCATCGCCCAAAAACCGCCATCCGCGCCCCGAAAGCAATGCCGCCAGCGTTGATTTGCCCGCGCCAGATTCCCCCGTCATCAACAGCGCCCGGCCATCCCGCTCAACCACCGATGCATGCAGCAGCAGGTAACGCCGCTGGCCCAGCGCCATTTGCAGATTCATCGCCATTTCAGCCGCCAGCAACCCTTGCGCCAGCGGCAGCGGGGCGGCCTCTGGCAGCATAAAATCGCCGCCGATCATCACCGACGGACGAATGAAGCGTCGCCACGGCCGGGCGGCGAACAACCGCACGGTGAAATCGGCAACGCCGTCGCAAGGCACTGGGTAATCGCGATAAAGATCGCGCAGCGCATCAATGGGCGCGCGCCAGTCCGATCCGATCCGGAACCCCACCGGCCCGATTTTCAGTTGGTGGACATGCCTCATCGCCGCTCAACCAATCCGGCCGCAACCAGCTCTTCGAGCCGCGCCAGCAGCGCCTGCGGATCGGCATCGCCCAGATCGAATTCATCGCTAAGCCGGGCGAACAGCGCCGCGCTGGTCAACGGTTCGGCAGCAAGCGCATCCAATATCTCGGGCGCAGGCGGCGCGAGCAGGTGCGTCATCCCCGACGCGCGGTGATACACCAGCGTCAGATCATCAAGCGGCACCACCCGCAGCGTGGCCGCCGCCATTGATCGGTACCGAGGGTGATCCGGGGTATTCATGCGCGACGCTCACACACGGCGCTCAGCCGCGCGGCATCTGCAGCGACGCAAAACAGGTAAAGCCGCTGGTGCCCGATTGCAGGCGGCGGATATATTGCAAATAGGCGCGGGTGCGATCGCTATCCATGCCGGGCAGGCGACCGCCAGCCAATGCATTGCGCACATCCTCTCCCTTGAACGGCACGCGCGCCGGGGGGAAGGCGCCGGGCGTACCGGCGGGCACCAGCGTGCCATTGGCGGCGATGTAACTGCCCGAACGGGCCGGATCTGGCACCGGAATTTCGCAGGTGAGCACAGACGCGGCGGATTGCGCCAGCGCCGGGCGGATGGAGACGATTGCGGTTGCACTGGCCGCCCCCAGCATCAACGCGCGGCGACGACTGGGCATTGCCGGGGCTGCCGCAACATCAGCCGCGATGTTATCAGGGGGAATCTTGTCGCTCATCGCCGTCCCATCATGGAGCCCCTTCACCAGGCCCCGCTATGCGACCTTGGCCCTTTCACAATCGTAAATCGAGCGCAAGGCGCACGGCGTAAATCGAGCGCAAGGCGCACGGCGTAAATCGAGCGCAAGGCGCACGGTGTAAATCGAGCGCAAGGCGCACGGTGGTGTTGCTGCCAAGCTGAACCGCCAGTTCCGGCCTCGCGGCGGACGCGCGATTACGCTATCATCGGTGCCATGCTTGATACCTTTGGTCTGCGCACCCTTACCGCCATTACCGTGATATTGATTGCGGCAATTGCCACCACCCTGCTCGATCAGAGCTTGCAGGGCGGGCTGATCGTATTGGTGGTGGGGGTTGCCGCTGTCCTGATCGCGGCCGGCACGGGCGATCACGCGGCGGAACCGCCGTCACCGGTCCAGCACGTGGCAGATGGGCGCGACAGCCCGGTCAACATCGATGAAATGATTGAAGCGGTGGTGGAGCCGATCCTGATCGTTTTTGAAGGCCGGGTTGTGCACGCTAATCTGCCCGCGCGCGCATTGCTGGGCGGGCACATCATCGGGGAGGACGTCAGGCTGGCGATTCGCCATCCGGCCGCCGCCGAACGGCTTACGAATGTCCGCGCTACATCACAGGGGCCGATCAATCTGGTCGGGCTGGGCACGCTTGATCAGCACTGGGAAATGCGGTTGACCACGATGAGCGATGGCCGCCGCGTCGTCCATCTGATCGACCAGACCGGCAGCTATGCAGCGGAGCGGATGCGCGTCGATTTCGTCGCCAATGCCAGCCACGAACTACGCACCCCGCTGGCGTCCATCCTGGGGTTTGTGGAAACGCTGAGCGACGATAAGGCCGGTGCGGACCCCAAAGTTCGCGCGCGCTTTTTGAAGGTGATGTTTGATGAGGCGCGGCGGATGCAGCGGCTGGTGGAGGATCTGATCTCGCTCAGCCGGATTGAGGCGGAAAAATACCGCGTCCCCGCCACCGAAGTCGATCTGCAGCAATTGATGGACGAAGTGCACGCTGAACTCGCCGATGCCTATGACAATCGTGGCGAAGACCTGGTAACCGATATTCAGGCCGATGTGCCGCATGTGGTGGGCGACCGGGCGCAGCTATCCCAAGTGCTCCACAACCTGATCGGCAATGCCATGAAATACGGCAAAAGCGGTACGCCCGTCGTCTCGCGGCTATGGATGGACCAGACCGGCATGGTTCGCATTAGTGTAAGCGATGAGGGCGAAGGCATTGCCCCTGAACATCTGCCGCGCCTGACCGAACGCTTTTACCGAGTCGATGCCGGGCGCAGCCGGTCGCTTGGCGGCACGGGGCTTGGTCTGGCCATCGTCAAACATATTATTGAACGGCATCGCGGGCGGCTCGACATCACTAGTGTGGTGGGAAAAGGCACAACTGCGTCGATCCTGCTCCCCTCTGGCTCGCCAATTATTGCGCCCCGGGAGGCACCGTCATCAAACGGTAACGCCACTGTCACACAGGCAGCCCGGTCGGGGTGATAGCGGCGCGGCGGGAACATTCCTGCCAGGAGGGATTCGATGCGACATCATTTCGCGATTCAAGCGACAAAATTGCTAGCCTTGGCGTCCGCCATGGCATTGGCGGCGTGCGACGATCAGGCCAATGGCGGCGGCGCAGGCTCGCGTGATCAGATCAAGGTTGTTGGTTCGTCAACGGTTTATCCGTTTACCACGCTGGTCGCAGAACAGTTCGTCAATAAAAACCCCGGCATGAAGGCACCGGTAATCGAATCGACTGGCACTGGCGCTGGCATGAAGCTGTTTTGTGCAGGCGTTGGCGCGGCCCATCCCGATATCGCCAATGCATCGCGGCGGATGAAGCTGGCCGAATTCACCGCTTGCAGCGAAAATGGCGTTGACCGGATCATGGAAATACAGATCGGGCTGGACGGGATTGCCTTTGCAGAGGGCAAGGACGGGCCAAAGCTGCAGCTGACACCCGTTGATGTTTATCTCGCGCTCGCCGCCAATCCCAAGGGCAAACCCAACACGGCCAAGACGTGGAAGGACGTGAACCCGGCCCTGCCCGCGATCCCCATTCAGGTCTACGGTCCGCCATCGACCAGCGGCACGCGGGATGCGATGGCAGAGCTGATCATGGCGCGCGGTTGCGTGACGATTTATCCCGACAGCATCAACCTGAAGGACAAAAAGCCTGACGATTTCGCCAATGTCTGCACTCGCGTGCGCGATGATGGCCCCTATGTCGATGCTGGCGAGAACGACAATCTGATCGTGCAGAAGCTGCAGTCAAATCCCAATGCAATCGGCATTTTCGGCTATAGCTATCTGGAAGAAAATCAGGCGAGCCTGGTCGGCGTGCCGGTCAGCGGGGTTGCCCCTAGCTATGAAACGATCACCAGCGGCACCTATCCCGGCGCGCGGCCGCTGTTCCTCTATGTCAAAAAGGCACATTTGACGGCCATTCCGGGCCTGCCGAAGTTTCTGGAGGCTTATGCTGCCGCCTGGGATGCAAGTGGGCCGCTGGTAAAGCGTGGGCTGATTGCCGCACCACAGGCCGTGCGCGATGCCTCTGCCGCAGTCATCAAGGACGGCACGACGCTGGAAGGGCGCGCGCTGCGATAACAACCAACTTCTTGCCTAACCCACTGCCTGATCGGGGTGGCGGGGCTTGCCTGCCCCCCGATCCGTGAACGAAACAGAAGAATATTCCGCTTGTCGATTTTGCTGCTCCTTTTTCTGATTGCCGGTCTGGGTTTGATCGGCTGGCTAACCGCGCGCGTCCGCGCGGTGGGGTTTCGCCGCGCGTCAACCCGCAGGTTCAGCTCGCTGCCATCGCACCACGGCACCTATGTCGCGATGTGGATGGTCATCCCTTCACTGTTGTTCCTGACGGTATGGCTGGTGATTACGCCGGCAATGGTGACGAACACCGTGCTGCAAAACCCCTCTGCAGCGCAATTGCCCCCGCCGGGATTTGAGCGGGCAGCGGTGCTGAGCGAAGCGCGCAATATCGGGCAGGGTCGCAGCGTGGCCAGCGCCAATCCGCTCGCCCGGGCGCTGGCGCCTGCCTATGCCGCTGCCCAATCGCGGTACAACTGGTTTGGGTCGACATTGGCGCTGCTGCTGGCGATATCCTGCGGCGCTTATGCCTATACGCGGCTAACGCCTGATTTCAGGGCGCGGACGCGGATTGAGCGGGTGGTAATGTTGTTGCTGCTCGCCGCATCGCTGATCGCCATCCTAACGACGGCGGGAATTGTCGGCTCGCTGCTGTTTGAATCCTATCGCTTTTTCCAGATGGTGCCGATCCTCGATTTCCTGACGGGCACGCATTGGAGCCCACAGGTGATTGATGCGCGTGATCCCGGCGCGTCGCTGGGCGCGGTGCCGCTGTTCTGGGGTACATTCTTCATCGGCGCGGTAATCGCGATGACGGTAGCGATTCCGTTTGGGCTGATGAGTGCGATTTACCTTACCCAATATGCCGCCCCCGGCGTGCGCCGCTGGATGAAACCGATATTGGAGGTGCTCGCGGGCGTGCCGACCGTCGTGTACGGCTATTTCGCTGCGCTGACGGTGGCGCCTGCCGTGCGCGATCTCGCTGTTTCCGTGGGAATTACCTGGGCTAGTTCTGAAAGCGCGCTTGCCGCCGGGCTGGTGATGGGGGTGATGATCATTCCGTTCGTGTCGTCGATGGCCGATGATTCGATCGCCGCCGTGCCCGCATCGATGCGTGATGGATCGCTGGCGATGGGCGCGACCACATCGGAGACGATCCGCCGCGTGCTGCTGCCCGCTGCCCTGCCCGGTGTTGTTGGCGGCGTGCTGCTCGCGATTAGCCGCGCCATTGGTGAGACGATGATCGTGGTAATGGCCGCATCGGGCATCGCCACGCTGACGCTGAACCCGCTCGCCAGCGCAACCACTGTCACCAAACAGATCGTCGATCTGCTGACCGGCGAAGCGGAGTTTGACAGCCCCAAGACGCTGGCAGCGTTCGCGCTGGGGTTGACGCTGTTCGTCATCACCCTGCTCCTCAACATCGTCGCGCTGACGGTCGTAAAACGGTACCGCGAAGCCTATGACTGACGCGCGCCTCCCTCCGCGATCGCCCGAGCGCGCACCAACCGATTGGCGCGCGACCGACATGCAGCGCCGCACACGCCGCCGTTATGCCGCCGAACGCCGTTTCCGGCTGTTCGGGCTGGGCGCGGTGGTGATGTCCGCCGGTTTTCTGGCGTTTCTGCTGATCACCATGCTTGCCAACGGGCTGCAAGGCTTCACCCAGACCGAAATTTCGCTGCCGATTGATTTTCCGCGCGCCGGGCTGAAACTCGACCCAGCTCGTTTGCAGGGGCAAGGGGCCGATCTGGCGCTTGCCGGGGGTGGCCTGCCCGATGCCACTGCGCGCGCCGCCGTCACCGCGTTCGGGCGGGGCGGCGACGCGCTTTTGTCAGACGGTGCATGGCTAAGGGTGCGTGATCAGGTGAAGGCCAATCCCGCCCTGCTGCGCGGCAAGGCAGTAGTGCGCGTCCCCGCCTCCACCGAGCTCGACATCGCCGCCAAGGGCACTGGCTCCCCCGAAGCCGAAGCAGCGGTGGCAAGGTTGCAGCGCGCCGGGCAGCTTTCGACTGCCTTTAACTGGCCGTTCCTCACCGCCTCTGACGCAACTGACCCAACGATCGTCGGCATCTGGGGCGCGCTGAAGGGATCGCTTTTCACGATGCTCGTCACGCTCAGCCTGGCGTTTCCCATCGGCGTGCTGTCAGCTTTGTACCTGGAAGAATATGCCCCGCGTAACCGCTGGACTGACTTGATTGAGGTTTCGATCAACAATCTGGCGGCGGTCCCCTCGATCATCTTCGGCTTGCTGGGCCTGGCGGTGTTCCTCAACACGTTTCATCTGCCGCGTTCGGCATCGATTGTCGGCGGGCTCACACTGGCGCTGATGACCATGCCGGTGATCGTGATTGCCGGGCGCAACGCCATCAAATCAGTGCCCCCGTCGATCCGCGATGCGGCGTTGGGCGTTGGCGCGAGTCCCATTCAGGTCGTGTTTCACCATGTTTTGCCGCTGGCCCTTCCCGGGATTTTGACCGGCACGATCATTGGCATGGCCCGCGCGCTGGGCGAAACCGCGCCGCTGCTGATGATCGGCATGCGCGCCTTCATCGCCACCCCGCCCGAACGCCTTACCGATCCAGCGACCGTGCTGCCTGTCCAAATATTCCTCTGGTCCGATGAAGTCAGCCGTGGCTTTGTTGAAAAGACGAGTGCGGCAATCATTGTGCTGCTGGTGTTCCTGCTCGCGATGAACGGGATCGCCATCTACCTCCGCAACAAATTTGAGACCCGCTGGTAATGAACGCACCCACCATCCCTGCCCCCAAGCCGACGGCACGCGCGCCGAAAATGACGGCAAAGCACGTCAACGTCCATTATGGCACCAAACTGGCGATTGATGATGTGTCGCTGGACGTCGACATGGATCATGTAACGTCGCTGATCGGGCCATCTGGTTGCGGCAAATCCACCTTTTTGCGCACGCTGAACCGCATGAACGACACGATTCCGATCGCGCGCGTACAAGGCGACATCCGGCTTGATGGTGAGGATATCTATTCCCCCGAAATGGACGTTGTGCAGTTGCGCGCGCGCGTTGGCATGGTGTTTCAAAAGCCTAATCCGTTCCCCAAATCCATCTATGAAAATGTGGCTTACGGCCCGCGCATCCATGGCCTTGCCTCCACCAAAGCGCAGCTCGAAGTGGCGGTTGAACAATCGCTGCGGCGTGCGGGGTTGTGGGATGAGGTGAAGGATCGGCTGAGCGACAGCGGCACGGCATTGTCGGGCGGCCAGCAGCAGCGGCTGTGCATCGCGCGCGCGATTGCCGTCGACCCCGAAGTGATCCTGATGGACGAGCCCTGTTCGGCGCTGGACCCCATCGCCACTGCCAAGATCGAGGAGCTGATCCACGAGCTGAAGGGCCGCTATGCCATCGTCATCGTCACGCACAACATGCAGCAGGCGGCGCGCGTGTCGCAGCGGACGGCTTTTTTCCACCTCGGCTCGCTGGTGGAATATGGCGCCACGTCAGATATTTTCACGAACCCCCGCCAGGAGCGGACCAAGGATTACATCACCGGCCGCTATGGCTGACCCCTCTTCCATCGAGAATTATTTTGGTTGATCATACAGTTAAGGCATTTGACGAAGATATCGGCGAACTGCGCGGTCTGATCGCGCAGATGGGCGGGCTGGCGGAGCATGCAATCGTCGGCGCAATGACCGCGCTGAAGCGCCATGATCTTGAGGGTGCCGAAGCCGTCATCGCCGGCGACAAACAGATCGACGCCATCGAAATGCAGGTTGAACGGCTTGCCGTGCAGTTGATCGCTCTGCGCGCACCGCTGGCAAATGATCTGCGCGAGGTTGTTGCCGCGCTGAAGATCGCCGGCGTGATCGAACGGATCGGCGATTATGCCAAAAACATCGCGCGCCGCGTGTCAGCGATTGAGGATCACGGCAATATCGAGCCATTGTCGGTGCTGCCCGCCATGGCAACAATGGCAGCCACGATGGTCCATGACGTGCTCGATGCCTATGCCGCCCGCGATCCAGAGGCTTCCATCCGGGTGTGTGAAAGCGACCGGGCCGTGGATGATTTCTACAACAGCCTGTTCCGCGTCCTCGTGACCTACATGATGGAAAATCCGGCCAGCATTGGCCAGGTCGCGCATCTGCTGTTCATCGCCAAGAACCTGGAACGTGTGGGTGACCACGCGACCAATATTGCCGAGATGGTGTATTATGCAGCCACCGGCGTCCACATGGGGGAGCGCGAACGCGGCGCTGCCCCAACCCACTGATCCAACGGACGGAGACGAAAAATGGCCCGCGCCAAGATGTTGCTCGTCGAAGATGACGCTGCCCTTGCCGAATTGCTGATCTGGCATTTCAAGCGCGAGGATTTCGATGTCCAGCAAACCCCCGATGGCGAAGAAGCGCTGCTGCTCGCCAAAGAGGCAACACCCGATATCGTGCTGCTCGACTGGATGGTAGAGGGGCTGTCAGGCATTGAAGTGTGCCGCCGCCTGCGCCGCATGCCCGAAACGGCGAACGTGCCGATCATCATGCTCACCGCGCGCGGTGAGGAGGAAGACCGGGTGCGCGGACTGGAAACCGGGGCGGATGATTACGTCACCAAGCCCTTTTCCCCGCGCGAACTCGTCGCGCGCGTTGGCGCGGTGCTGCGCCGCGTGCGCCCAGCGCTGGCCGGGGAACAGCTCACCTATGCCGATATCGAGATGGATACGGTGGGCCACAAGGTTCGCCGTTCTGGCGAAGTTATCCCGCTGGGGCCAACCGAATTCCGGCTGCTCAAGCATTTCCTGGAACATCCCGGCTGGGTGTTCAGCCGCGAAAGGCTGCTTGATGCAGTGTGGGGGCATGACAGCGACATCGAAAGCCGCACTGTCGACGTGCATATCCGCCGCCTGCGCAAGGCGATCAACAATGGCGACCGGCCAGACATCATCCGCACCGTGCGTTCGGCGGGGTACGCGCTCGATTCGGGCAACTGATCGAGCGCACCCGGCGCGATGCGGCACTTATCTCCCGCTGGATGGTTTAGGGGTCGGGGCAACCTCCCCCGCCCCGCCATTCGGAGGAACGATCATGAAGCTTTTGCTCACCGCATCGATGCTGGCGTTTGCCGCGCCGGTTATCGCCCAGACATCGCCAACCCCAAGCCAGATTCCCGATACCGCGCTGTCGACCGCGCCAACCCCGTCGACCGGCCCGCGCGCGCAGGAGGCAAACCAGCCCTCCAACTCCGCCGCCAGCGCCAATAACAGCGCGCTTGCCACCGATCCGACTCGCGTCAACGCCGCTCCGGCAATGGCAAGCTACCCCATCTGCAAGGCGGGCGAGTTTGATCACTGCATGGAACCCGGCAACGGCGCGCGCCAGCCGGTGAAGAAGCGCACGCGCAAACCGCGGCGCTGATGCTGTAAACCGCAAACGGGGCCGCGATTACCGGTCCCGCTTGCGTGTGCCGCGCAATCGAATAGGAAGCGCTCAACCTGAACCTTAACGACGAAGCCCAAGGAAGAGCGATTATGACCATCAGTTTCGAAAACCGCGTCGCCATTGTTACCGGAGCAGGGGGCGGGCTTGGCCGTGCCTATGCGCTTGAACTGGCGCGGCGCGGCGCGAAGGTGGTGGTCAATGATCTGGGCGGATCACGCGACGGCACGGGCCATTCGGATGCCGCGCTGAAGGTTGTCGAGGAAATTGAGGCGGCTGGCGGCACCGCAATGTCGAACGGCGGCAGCGTTACCGAATATGATCAGATGGTCGCGATGGTCGAAGCGGCCAAGGCGAAATGGGGATCCGTCGACATCCTGATCAACAATGCCGGCGTGTTGCGCGACAAAAGCTTCGCCAAAATGGAGCCAGCCGATTTCAAATTCGTTGTTGATGTCCATCTGAATGGCTCTGCCAACTGCACCAAGGCGGTCTGGGAAACCATGCGCGCGCAAAATTATGGCCGTGTTCTCATGACGGCATCGTCAACCGGGCTGTACGGCAATTTCGGTCAGGCCAATTACGGCGCGGCCAAGCTGGGCCTGGCGGGCCTGACCAAGACGCTGGCGATTGAAGGCGCGAAGAACAACATCAAGGTCAACACGATTGCCCCCACCGCTGGCACGCGGATGACCGAAGATCTGTTCCCCGCTGAAGCATTCGCCGCCTTCGCGCCGGAAAAGGTCGCGCCTGCCGCGCTGTATCTCGTGTCTGAAGACGCGCCGACCAACATGATCATCGGCGCCGGCGCAGGCGTGTTCCAGGCCGCTTATGTCACGCTGACAGCGGGCAAGCTGTTGACCGGCGACGATCTCTCGCCCGAAGGCATTGCCGCGCATTGGGACGCGATCACCGATCGTACCGGCGAGCTGACGCCGCAATCGGGCAGCGAACAATCACTGAGCATCCTGAAGCTGCTCCAGGCCAAGTAAACAAACCTTCCGGGGCCGCATCGATTGCGGCCCCGATTCATTCGTGCAACCTTGATCGGACGATGGCGTCACCCCTCACCTCCATGAATGGCAAATTGGTCCGCAGTGTCGGGCTGTGGGGGCTGACGGCGATGGTGTTCAACGGGCTGATCGGCGCTGGTATTTTCGGCCTGCCCGCCAGCCTGGCCAACACGGCGGGGGGCTGGGCACCGCTGATCATTGTGATCGTCGGGCTGGCGATGCTGCCAATCGTGCTCGTCATCGCGCAATTGGCCGGGCGCTTTGACGGGACCGGCGGGCCGATCGAATATGTCGACGCGGCATTCGGGAAGACGGCGGCATTCCAAATCGGCTGGATGCAATTACTGTCGACCACCGCATCAGCCGCCGCCAACGTCAATCTGCTCGCCGATTATGCGTTACGGGGTTGGGGTCCGGCCGATGCGGGGCCGAACGTCCATGCCGCCGTCGTCCTCACCGCGCTATCGCTGATCTTTTTTGTTAACCTCAATCGCACGAGTGGCGTCGCCCGCACGCTTGAAATCCTGTCGATCGTCAAACTGGTGCCACTGCTGCTGCTGATCGTTTTGGCCCTGCTAATGATAATCAGCGACGGCACCGCAAGCCATGTCGCGACCCAATGGGCACCGGGCGAAGCGGCGTTGCTATCTGCCTATGCTTATGTCGGTTTCGAAGGCGCGCTGACCGTGGCCGGCGAAGCGCGCGACCCCAAACGTGATTTTCCCCGCGCCCTGGTGATCGTGTTTATCGGTGTAGGCCTGGCCTATGCCTTGCTGGTCTGGGCCTATCTCGTCACTGCTTATGTTCCCGGCGCGGTCGATAAGGCACCGTTATCGTCGACGGCAACCGTGCTGATGGGAGCGGCCGGGGCGATCCTGCTATTGGCGACCGCCACCCTGTCGATCTTCGGCAATGTGACCAACAACATGCTGTTCCTGTCGCGCCGATTGCTCGCGCTCGAAGCTCTGGGCGGCCTGCCCGCCCTGCTCGGGCGAGTGAACAGCGCCGATGCAGTGCCGCGTAACGCCGTGATCTTCATCATGATCGTGCTGGTGGCGCTGTCGCTCAGCGGCGGCTTTGTCGCGCTGGCGGTGCTCAGTGTCGCCTCGCGCGTGATCGTCTATCTTGGCTGCATCGCCGCATTGCCGGTTATCGACCGTCGCGACGGGCAAGCGACACCGAAGTGGAGCATCGTCATGATCGTGGCGGCAACAGCCACCTGCATCGCACTGATCGCGGGCAGCGAGATGCGATCTTGGTTGGCGATGGTCATCGCGGCGGTGATCGGTGCGGCCGTATTCAGCGCCAGCCGCACCCTTCGTGCACGATCATTGGCCGCCCTGCCCTGATCTAGGGTCAGTAAACGCCGCGCACCAACTGGCCAATGCTGTGCCCGATCCGTTGCCAATCCTCATCACTCACCAGATCAATACCGGCAAAGCCGCCGATCGCGGTTGATGATAGGACAAGATGCTGTGCAGCGGCGATTAACACTGCATTGATGGCCGCAGCATCGACACCAGCGGGCGGCACCAACGCCCCGCGCTGCTTTTCCACCCAGCGCTGCAACACCAAACCACGCGCCGTGGCGAAGCGTGTCGTCATCGAACTGGGCTCTGATACCTCCCAGGCGATGATCCGCTGCAACAACGCATCCGCGCGCAATACGGCGATGAACCCGAGCAGCAGCTTTTCGATGAGGGCACCATAACTGTCAGGCGCTCCCTCCCCCGCCAGCTCGGTCAACCGCTGCCCGAGTCCCTTCGCAACATCATTGCCGATCGCATCGGCCAGCCCGTCCAGCCCACCATAATAGCGATAGAGCAATTGCTTGTCGCACCCCGCCCGCCGCGCAATCGCATTGATGCCGAACCCCTGAAAACCCTGATCGGCCAATACATCACGGGCCGCAGCGATGATCGCCTCCTCAGTCCGCGCGCGATCCCGGGTCGGTGGCTTTGCCTGTGTGGCCTGATCGGTCATTTTTTCAGCTCCTTGGTATCACCTTAACAGCCGTAGGAGTGTCGTCCAGAAAAAATGTCACTGACTGGTGATAAAAATGCTTGCCTATGTCACCAAGTGGTGGCAAATGCCTTGTCACCAACTGGAGACAGAGAGACTCACGATGACACAACGCCGCTGGACAGGCCTGGCCACAATGGGCCTCGCGATCGCTTTCAACATTCCCTACGCCGTGTTGGCGACGATTTTCGACTATCCCGATATCCTGCGCCACAGCGCGGCGGTCGTGCTGGCGCGCTTTGCCGAAGGCGGATCGCAACTGGTGCTCGGCTGGTACGGCTTCATGCTGACCGCGCTCGCGCTGATCCCGATCGGTACCGCACTGGCGATCACCCCGCAGCGGCTGAAGCGATCCCCCGCGCTCGCCATTGGTGCTGCGATCACCGCTGCACTGTCGGGCGTAACGCAGGCCGTCGGCCTCGCGCGCTGGGTGTTCGTCGTCCCCGATCTGGCGCGCAACCACAGCCAAGCGGCGAACCAGCCCGAAGCCCGCCTCGCTGCCGAATATGCCTTTGAGGTGCTAAACCGATATGGCGGCATCGCAATCGGTGAACAGATCGGCCAGTGGCTGCTCGCGATGTTCGTTATCCAGGTTGCCGCTATGCAATGGGACGAGGGCGATCGTACCGCCGCGCTGATCGGCTTTGGTACGGCGGCGCTGATCGCCATCGGCACCGGCGAAGGCCTTGCCATCGCGCTTGGCGCGTCGGGCGCCCTGTTTTCCACCGCGACCATCACCGGATTTCTGCTGCTGACCGGCTGGCTGATCGCCACCGCGTTCACGCTTTGGCGCGCCCCACACCGCGCCTGACCCCAACCACAGCTCCATCCGCTTACCCCGCACCGACATGACGGCCGGTGCGCTGTTTCCACGCGCCGTCAATCCATCAAGAAAAGGACCCAAGACCATGAACATGTTTCAAGCCATTCTCCCCGTAATTGCCCTGCTGGCGATCGCCTCCCCCGCTGCTGCGCAACAAGCCGAACCGCTCGATCAACAGGATGGCGGCGTCCACGGCACCGTCATCGCCGGGGTGGGCGCAGTGCCCGATTATGAAGGCGCCGACGGCTATCGTATCATCCCACTGGTCGGCGGTACGGTAAGGTTCGACAACCGCTACATCGCGCTCGAAGGGCTTACCGCACGGGCCAACATCCTGAACAGCGATCGTTTCGAATTCGGCCCGGTCGCGCATCTGACGCTGGGTCGCCGTCGCACGATCGATAGCGCGGCCATCGCCAGCCTGGGGCGGATCGACGATGCCTATGAAGTCGGTGCCTTTGCCGCGACCAATTTCGATGTTGGCAAGAACGGGCGGCTTCGCCTTGCGGTCGAGGGCGTGCATGACGTTGCCCAAGTCCATAATGGCTGGCTGGGCACCGCCACGATTGGCTATGCGCAAACGCTCGGCACCAAATGGCGGCTCTCGGCCGATGCGGCGATCACGGGCGCGAGTGGGGATTACGCCCGGCGCTATTTCTCGATCACGCCGGCCGGCGCCGCCGCGAGCGGACTAACGGCGTATAATGCCAAGGCCGGCATCAAGGATGTCAGCCTGTCGCTCGGCGCGAGCTATCGCCTGTCGCCGCGCTGGTCGCTGAACGGATTTGCCGGATACAAGCGGCTGGTGGACAGCATCGCCGACAGCCCCGTGGTCGCACGTGAAGGCAGCGCCAACCAGTTCAGCGGCGGATTGGGTGTCGGTTTCAGCTTCTGATCAATGTTGCGACGTGGTGTATTGAAACGCTAACACACCTATGCTATCCTCGCGTCAGAAACGGGAGGATTACCATGTATAGCGAAAGCGATATCGACGGCGCGGTGGCCGCTGGGGTTCTTACACCCCAAGTGGCCGCCGCGTTCCGCAATTACACCGCCAGCGATCGTTCGGCCCCGGCGGTCGACGAAGAACATTTCAAGCTGTTGACGGGCTTCAACGACATTTTCGTCTCCATCGCGCTCTGCCTGTCGCTGACGGCGATTGCGCAGATTGGCGGCATGGTGACCCCCGCGCTTGGCGGGGCGGGCGTTGCCGTTTCGGCGTGGTTGCTCGCCGAATATTTCACCCGCCGCCGCCGGATGGCGCTGCCCAGCATCTTGTTGCTGCTCGCCTTTGTGGGCGGGGTTGCCGCCACGATGGTCGGCGGGCTGGTCAGCCTGAACCCCGATTTGCCGGACCGGGCAGATGCCATTGTCGGCGCTGGCATTGCGCTGGTCACCGCTGTTGCCGCCTGGGCGCATTGGCGGCGGTTCATGGTGCCGATTACGGTGGCAGCCGGCGCAATCGCGCTGGTGGGCATGGCAATGGCGCTAACGCTTGCCGCGCTTCCCGCCGCCAAGGATGCGATTTACCCGATCGCGCTGGGCGCTGGCATCGTCGTATTCGCGGTCGCCATGAGCTGGGATATGTCCGACAAGGAACGCCGCACGCGCCGCTCCGACGTCGCATTCTGGCTGCACCTGGCCGCAGCACCGCTGATCGCGCATCCGGTGTTCCAGATGCTCGGCGTGTTCAACCAGACGGTGGAGATTGCCACCGCCGGGATCGTCATCGGGCTGTATCTGGTGTTCGCCTTTGTCGCGCTGGCGGTTGATCGGCGCGCCCTGCTCGTGTCCAGCCTCGTCTATGTGCTGTATGCCATGTACGCGCTCTTCCAGGGCGCGGGCGCGGTTGAACTCAGCGCATCGCTCACCGCCTTTGTGATTGGTTCGGCGCTGCTCACGCTTTCGGTATTTTGGCACCAGATGCGCGGCCTTGTCGTCGCGCTGCTCGGCGGCCTCAAGAATCGGCTGCCCCCTGTGCAGACGATAGTGCCGGCCTGACGCCATTCAGCCGGTACGATGCCCCACTGCCCCGGTGCCCCCACGGCACCGGGGCCTTTTTTGTGGGATGGGATGGGCCGCAGCGGGCTTGGCACAGGCACGATAGCGTTCACGCGGAGCGCGCGGAGGAATACACAGTTGGAGCGAAGCGATTAACATTGCCGACAGGCGTTAACGCCGACCCATTGGGATAAGTGCATCCCCCGCGCGCTCTGCCCGCCGCTAATCCGCCACCAGCTTCACGAGCCGCCGTTCCACCGGCGCGAGGATCGCTGCCAGTTCGTGCCCGCGCTTCAGCACTGCGCCCCCCTCCCCCACCAGCGCCCACATGCCCTGGCGTCCGCGCAAGGCCGGTCGTTTTTCAATCCTGAATTCGGGGCGTTCGGTGGCGCGGCGAAAGGCGGAAAATATGGCCGCGTCACGCCCCATATCCATCGCATAATCGCGCCAATGCCCGGCAGCGACCATGCGGCCATATAAGTCGAGTATCCGGGCCAGCTCAGCGCGTTCAAACCCCACTTGCGGGGCTATGCGGCTGGCGGGTGCAGGAAAGGGCGTTACCGTCCCCATCAGGCGCAGTCGCGACGATCCCCGGTCATCCCGTCACTCGCCGCGAGCAGGTCATCAAGCCGCTTTCGCAGCGTTTCAATCTCGCAGCGCAGCAATTCAACCTTCTGGGTTTCGGGATCAAACATCTCGCTGCACGGCGTGCCGTAAGGCACAAAGGCACGGTCGCTGCGCCCGCCCTCCACCATCGTGGCGCGCGCCGGAATGCCGACCATGACCGCGCCGGGCACCACATCGCGCGTCACCACCGCATTGGCCCCAACCCGCGCACCAACGCCAACGGTTATCGGGCCCAGCACCTGCGCGCCTGATCCGATGATGACATTATCAAGCAATGTGGGATGTCGTTTGCCGGCAACGCCATTGTCGGGGCTGGTGCCCCCCAATGTAACGCACTGGTAAATCGTTACATTATCGCCAATCGTCACCGTCTCCCCGATCACCGTAAAGCCGTGATCGATAAAGAAATTTCGGCCAATCTTTGCGCCGGGGTGAATATCAATCGCGGTCAGGAACCGCGACAGATGGTTGACGAACCGGGCCAGAAAAAACAGCTCCATCCCGTACAGGCTATGGGCAATACGGTGCAGGCCCAGCGCAAGCACGCCGGGATACAGCAATATTTCCCAGCGCGATCGCGGGGCAGGATCGCGTGCCTTGATCGAATCGAGATAGGCATTCAGTTGGCGCATCATGGCCAGGTTCCCTTTTTTCCTGCACGCTATCTAAGCATTCGTCTCGGCTAATTCCATAACCGCTTCGCCGTCGGCTTTCTGCCCACAAATCCTATCTATCTTGTAGGGGTTGCGCCGGGTGCCTAGCAGGGGGTGAGACACAACAAGGCCGCGCAATGTTCGATTTCACGACTGCCGATTTCAGCGCGATCCTGCCCTATATCGGCGTCGGCTTTGCAGCGCAGCTGGTCGATGGCGCGCTGGGGATGGCGTTTGGCATCGTCAATTCGACATTGCTGGTCAGTTTTCTGGGGGTATCGCCCGCCATCGCCTCTGCCAGCGTCCATGCGGTGGAAACATTTACGACGGCGGCGTCGGGGGCCAGCCACATTCTGCACCGCAATGTTGATTGGCGCTTGTTCCGGCGGCTGGTGATCCCCGGGATGATCGGCGGTGCCACCGGTGCCTATCTGCTCACCAATATCGATGCGTCGGTCGCCAAGCCGCTGGTGATGGCCTATCTGGCGATCATCGGTCTTTACCTGCTCTACCGCGCCTGGCGCGGCAATGTGGAACCACGCGAGCCGCGCGTAATCGCCCCGCTGGGGCTGGTGGGTGGCTTTCTTGATGCGGCGGGCGGTGGCGGCTGGGGGCCAGTGGTTACGTCAAACCTGCTGGTTCAGGGCGCATCGCCGCGCACCACCATCGGCACCGTCAACACGTCAGAATTTTTCCTGACCGCCACGATTTCGGCCACGTTTATCGCGACGATCGGCTTTGCTGCATTCACCATCGCCACCGCCGGAATCCTGATCGGCGGGATGGCCGCAGCCCCGTTTGGCGCGCTTTTGGCAAAGCGCGTGCCGGCCCGGCCCCTCATGGCGATGATCGGCGTTCTGTTGTCGATCACCAGCGCCTATTCAATGTGGACGGCGCTGCGCTGATCCCCGTGACCGCCCATTGGCCGTATTGACGACAGTGACATAATCGATCAACGGGGCACTTCTGATCGATTAAAGCGATCACCACCTCAAAAGCTTTCAATTTATATTGCGCTGCAAAATACCTATGTATTGCAGCGCAGCAATTCCCCCCATTTCCCGACGGAGAAAATTTCATGTCGCTTATCGGCAGCACCATTAAGCCGTTCACCACCCAGGCGTTCAAGCAGGGCAAGTTCGTTACCGTCAGCGATGCCGATGTGCTTGGCAAATGGGCAGTTTTCTTTTTCTATCCCGCCGATTTCACGTTTGTCTGCCCCACTGAGCTGGAAGATCTGGCCGATGTGTACCCAACGCTACAGAAAATGGGCGTTGAGGTGTATTCGGTGTCGACCGACACGCATTTCAGCCACAAGGCGTGGCATGATACCTCGCCAGCCATCGGCAAGATCGATTATTTCATGCTCGGCGACCAAAACCACGTCATCAGCAACAATTTCCAGATCCTGCGCGAAGGCCAGGGCCTGGCGGATCGCGGCACGTTTGTTGTCGATCCCCAGGGTGTCATCCAGCTGATGGAAGTCACGTCGGAAGGCGTTGGCCGCAACGCCGCTGAACTGCTCCGCAAGATCAAGGCGGCGCAATATATTGCGGCGCATCCAGGCGAAGTCTGCCCGGCCAAGTGGGAAGAGGGCGAAGAAACCCTGGCCCCGTCACTCGATCTGGTCGGCAAGATCTGATCTTCGCCACTCCCCGGCTGGCCAGTAGGGGCCGCCGGGGGGCGCACTTGCATTACTGATACAATGTCTCCCCCCTGCCCGCACGGGCAGGGGCTTCAAGATGCCACGCCCGAAAGGAACCCCCGATGCTCGACGCTAATCTGACGCAGCAGCTCAAGGCCTATCTGGTCAACATCAAGCAACCAATCGAACTGGTAGCGACGCTGGGCGCTGACGCGAAATCGCGCGAGCTGGGCGAACTGCTGGCGGAAATCGCGGCGCTTTCCGATCAGGTCAGCCTTGTCCATGCCGATAACAAGCGCGCACCCAGTTTCATGATCCGCCGCGTCGGCACGGATATCGGCGTGCGGTTTGCCGGGCTGCCGATGGGGCATGAATTTACCTCGCTGGTGCTCGCGCTGCTCCAGGTCGGCGGTCACCCGTCAAAGGCCGCGCAGGCGTTGCTTGATCAGGTCCGCCAGCTCGATGGGGACTACGCGTTCGAGAGCTATTTCTCGCAATCCTGCCAGAACTGCCCTGATGTCGTGCAGGCGTTGAACCTGATGGCGGTGCTCAACCCGCGCATCACCCACACCGCCATCGACGGCGCATTGTTCAAGGACGAGGTCGACGCGCGAAAGGTAATGGCGGTCCCCACCGTATTCCTGAACGGCGAATTGTTCGGCCAGGGCCGGATGGAGCTGGAGCAGATTGTCGCCAAGCTCGACACCGGCACCGAAGCCCGCGTTGCCAGCGCCATTGCGGCAAAGGAACCCTTTGAGGTGCTCGTCATCGGCGGTGGCCCGGCAGGCGGCGCTGCTGCCATCTATGCGGCGCGCAAGGGCATCCGCACCGGCATCGCCGCCGAACGATTCGGCGGCCAGGTGATGGATACAATGGGGATCGAAAACTTCATCTCCGTCCAGCACACCGAGGGGCCACGCCTTGCGGCCGAACTCGAACGTCACGTCCGCGACTATGATGTTGATATCATGACGCTGCAGACCGCGACCAAAATCACCCCTGCGGCCCGCGAAGGCGGCCTGCACGAAGTGACCCTGGCCAGCGGTGCATCGCTAAAGGCGCGCACGCTGATCCTGACGACGGGCGCGCGCTGGCGGCAGATCGGCGTGCCGGGCGAAGACCAGTATCGCAATCGCGGCGTCGCCTATTGCCCGCATTGCGACGGCCCTTTTTATCGCGGCAAGCGCGTTGCCGTGATCGGCGGCGGCAACTCCGGCGTTGAGGCAGCGATCGACCTGGCCGGCATTGTGGCGCACGTCACGCTGATTGAATTTGACGGGCAGTTGCGTGCTGATGCCGTGCTGCAACGCAAGTTGGCGAGCCTGAACAACGTTACCGTCCTGAAATCGGCACAGACCACCGAAGTGCAGGGCAACGGCGAAAAGGTAACGGCGCTCACCTATAAGGATCGCAACACCGGGGCGGTTCACCAGATCGATCTTGACGGCATTTTTGTTCAAATCGGGCTGATCCCCAACACCGAATGGCTAAAGGGCACGCTGGCGTTGACCGGTCACGGCGAAATAGAGATCGGCCACCACGGCGAAACATCGGTGCGCGGTATTTTTGCTGCGGGCGATGCGACAACCGAGCCGTACAAGCAGATCGTGATCGCCATGGGCGCGGGCGCGACGGCGGGGCTGGCTGCGTTTGATTATCTGATCCGCCTGCCAGCAGAAAATGTCGCGCAGGCGGCATAAACACGCCGCATCCTGGTATATGGGTCTCGATGGCCTCAACCCTCCGGTTGATCGTCAGGATCCAGTGCGCGCACTTCCCTTCTGAACAGGCCAGACATGATCGATAAAATCTGTTATTAGTCGCGCTGTAATCGAGGGAGACATAAGCTGAGCGCGACCTATCTGCCGACATTGAAGCAGCTCCAATATCTGGTGTCGCTGCGTGATCACGGCCATTTCGGGCGCGCGGCAGATGCATGTTACGTCACTCAATCGACGCTGTCGGCGGGGTTGCGCGAGCTGGAAACGTTGATCGGCGTGACTTTGGTGGAACGAACCCGGCGCGTGGTGCGCTTCACGCCGCTTGGCGACCGGATTGCCGATAAGGCGCGCCGCGTGCTGCGCGAGGCGGAAGAACTGGGCGATCTGGCGCGCGCGGCCGGGCGCCCCTTGTCGGGCGAAATGCGGATGAGCGTGATCCCCACAATCGCCCCCTTCATGCTGCCGCGCATTCTGCCCCGGCTGCGCACCGATTACCCCGATCTGAAGCTGTACCTGCGCGAAGAAACGAGCAGCAGTGCGTGCGAAGGCCTGCAAAACGGCCGCACCGATTGCGTGTTGCTGGCGCTGCCCTATGCCTGCGGAGAGGTGTCGGTGCAGCCGCTGTTTGACGACAAATTGTTCATCGCCTTTCCCGATGGGGAATACACCCCCTGCCCGGCGACCATCCGTGCGGCGGATATTGATGAACAACGCTTGCTGCTGCTGGAAGACGGCCACTGCCTGAAGGATCACGCGCTATCCGCCTGCAACCGCCCCGAATTGCGCGCAGAGGCAACGATGCTCGGTACGTCGCTCCACACGATCGTGCAGATGGTCGACAATGGCCTGGGGGTAACGATTTTGCCGGAAATGGCGATTGACGCGGGCATTTTAGAGCATACCGGCATCATCGCCCGCCCGCTCGAAGCGGATCATCCCGTGCGGAACATTGCCCTGGTGTGGCGACGGGCTTCGCCGCGCGAAAAGGATTTTTTATTGCTGGCACAGGTGCTTGCAGCGGCGCGATACCTGTCCCAGCGATAACGCCAGCGGGGCCTAGTGTGGTGGTGCTGAAATTCGTCGCATCTCTTATCCGTCATGCTGAACTTGTTTCAGCATCCACCGTGCCCCATTGACGACCGGAAAGGCGGAATGGTGGACCCTGAAACAAGTTCAGGGTGACGACAATTTTATGAAACGGACTTCGATTCCGCCACACTAGATCATCGCGCGCTAATTCTGGGTGAGGCTCAGCGCATTGCCATCCGGATCGTTGAAGAAGGCAACCTTGGCGATACCGTCAGGCGCGGTCCAGATGCCGAGCGCGTCCTGGCCCAGGCCTTCATAAATCGAAAAGGCCACACCACGGGCCGCCAGCGCCTGCACCATCGATACGATATCCGCCACTTGCCAGCCGAGCACGGGATGCGCTGACGGCGTGTGGCCGGGCACTTCGGTAATACGCAGCGACACACCATCCAGATCGAACACCGCGGCAAAACCATCATCCCGCACAAATGGCAGGCCTAAAACGTCGCGATAAAATGGCTCTGCGACTTTACGATCATTGGTGATGATAAAAGTAACGGGGGTTTGGGCGGCGAGCGTCATGATCGGCTCCTTCGAAACGAATAAGCCCCTCCCCAGCATGGGAAGGGGCTCATATCATCACTTTTTGCCGGAAAGCGGCGCGACGGCATCCTTACCGAACTGGACGATCAGGTCGCCGATTTCGCGGGCCTGGGTCATGCTGCGGCTACCCTGGTCGCGCAGAAAATCGCCCTGCACCTTCATTACTTCGGTCAAATCCTTGGCACTGGCGGCAGCGCGCATTGCGGCAAAAGCCTGCTTGGTATTTTCCTCTGCCTGATCGAGCAGCTTCATGCCGACGGTTGCACCACCTTCAGCAATTTTGCTGCCCGACGATTTCATTGCTTCGCCAGCCTTTTTGGCAGGATCGACGATCTTTTCGTTGATCGTGTCTTTTACCTTGTCGGCGGTTTTCTTGGTGTCGGCCATTATGCGGGTTCCTTCGCTTTGGCTGCAGGCTTGCGGGTAGCAGCAGGGGGTTTGGGGGCAGCCTTGGGTTTGGCCGCTGGCGCTTTCTTTACTGCAGCCTTGGCCTTCACCGCAACCGGTGCTGGAGCGGCCGGAGGATTTGCCGCCGCCGCCTTCAGCTCATCAAAAGCATGGCGCAGCGATGCAGCATACACATCGGGATCGGGCATCATCACCCGGTCGCAGGTGAACGAAATCGCGATCGTATCGGTGTAGCTGTAGATCGTGTTGATCAGCCCCATTGAATCAAACACCGGGCCAAGCCCGTACATCCCCACCATTTTCGCGCCGCAGAAATAGAGCGGCACCCGGCTGCCGGGCACGTTGGTCACCACACAGTTGAACACCGGCGCATGGGCATTTGCCGCCCCCACCCGGGTGTATAATCGCGCGGCAAGCCCGGCGAGGCCAGAGGGGATCAACTGGCTGTAATCAGTCAGCGTCCGCGCGCCGACTGCGCCGGTCATCGCCTTGGAATTGGCAGCTTCGGCATGAACATGCGCCAGCCGTTCCAGCGGATTGGCAATATGCGTGCCCAGCCCCACCACCATGGCAGAGACAAGATTGCCTAGCGCCGCCTTTTCTCCTTCTGCGCGCACCGAAATCGGCGCCATCGCGGTCAGCGATTCGGCGGGCAACTCGCCCTTCGCGTCCAGATACCCGCGCAGGCCACCGCCGACGATCGCCAGGATCACATCATTCACCGTCGCGCCGGGCACCGAATCCTTGATGGCGCGAATATCCTTTAGCGGGAATGGCGCGGCATCGAACACACGGTGCGCGGCCACTTTGCCGTTGAAGCGCGTTTTGGGCGCAAGCTTGGTATTGGCGATGCTTATTTCGCCCTTGCTGACACTCATCGTCAGCTTTGCCATGCCGGGCAGCGAGCGGCCAATCGTTTCCGCAACCCGCATCGGCTGGCGCAGCGAGTTGAAATAACTGCGCATCAGCAATTCGGCGACATTGGGCATGCTTTCGGGCGACCAGCTGTCCTTCACCTCGCGCGGGCGCATGCTCGCGTCGAGATCATGCACGGCGGCGGACATTTCCACGCCCGACATGCCGTCAATCGCGGCGTGATGCACTTTCGAGACAAGCGCAAAGCAGCCGGGCGGCAGCCCCTCCACATTATCGAGCCCTTCGACAATCGTGAATTCCCAGAGCGGCTTGTTCAGGTCCATCGGGCGCGAATGCAGCCGCGCGACCTGAATGCAAAGCTGGCGCCAGTCGCCGGGCTTGGGGAGCGCGATGTGGCGAACGTGAAATTCGATGTCGAACTCCGGGTCTTCGATCCAATAGGGATGATCAAGATCGAACGGCACCCGCACCAGCCGCTGGCGGAAACTCCGCGCGCTGCCGAGACGGCTTTCGATGAACTTCAAGATATCCTTGAACCGCACGAACCCACCCGGCGCGGTCGACGGATCATAAATGCCAACGGAGCCGATATGCATCGGCGTGTGCGGCGTTTCCAGATACACAAACGACGCGTCCTGGCCTGATAATTGTAGCATTCTACCTCCCTCTCCTCTTATTCCTCCCCGGCACGGGGAGGGGGACCAATCGCTCCTTCAGCGATTGGTGGAGGGGGGTCACCACCAGCGTTGCGCTCGCGGCACGCCCCCTCCACCGCTACGCGGTCCCCCTCCCCGTTTCGGGGAGGATTTTTTTCACTTCCCGAACCCGAACACGTCCTGATGGAAGCGCCCCTGCTCGATCATCGATTCCAGCCAGTCTGATCCGCTGGCATGATCACCGCCTTGTTGTTCAATGGCAATGCGGATCAGCGCATCACGCACCGCCGGGGCCATAAACTTGCCGTCGCCGCAAACATAGATGTGGGCGCCTGCATCAATCGCGGCCCATAACCTGCCACGTTCGGTCCACATCGCGTCCTGCACATAGCGCCATGGGTGACCCGGCACCGCCGAAAAGGCGACGAATGGCTCGATCACGCCGTCCCTTTGCCAGCTTTCCATTTCAGTGCGGCAATACCAGTCATGATCGGGGTGGCGACAGCCGAAGAACAGCAGCGAGGTGGCGACATCCGCCCCGCCCGCTTTTTGCGCGGCGCGTTCGGCGACAAAGCCGCGCAACGGGGCAAAGCCTGTACCCGGCCCGATCAGGATCATCGGCACGCTGGCATCTGCTGGCGGCGAAAAGGCCGGGTTGGGGCGGCGGACATAGCCGAACACCGCATCGCCGGGCATCACGCGCTGCATATAGCTGGACGCAAAACCACGATGCTCGCCCAGCCCAGACCAGGCGGGTGCCTCCATCGTGCCCACGATCAGATCGGCGATGCTGGCGTCGACCAGCGGGGACGACGCAATCGAATAGAAACGCGGCGCAATCGCCGACGATAATTCGACCAGACTGTCGAGCGACAGCTCGGCGGCCGGGTGGAGTTCCAGCAGATCAATGATGGTCAGCCGCTTAGCCGCGATCTCGGTATCAAACGCGCCTTCCAGTCGCACGAGTTCGCGCTTGGTGTTCGGGCACCGCGTCTGTTCGGCAATCACCGCCAGTGCGCGGCGCGGCAGTGTATCGGACAACTCGACAAATTCGGTCAGCAACTGCTGCACCGTTACCGTCTGGCCCAGCGGCAGATGGCGGAACCGCCCGCCCTGCCCGTCAATCCGCAATTGCGTTGTCGCGTCCAGCCCCAGTCGGCCAACGGCGCGTTCCACCAGTTCGGGCCGGTTCTGGCCATACACCGCAATGTGATCGCCCGTGTGATAGCGCTGCCCCGCAGGCAAGCGGATACGGATGAACCGGGTGGATGGGCGCGGCGGCTCGATCGCGAAATCCCAAAGGCCGTCGGCGGGATGAACCATCTCGTCATTGGCCACGATTTCCAGCCGCTGGGCGTGTTCCGGCAGCACCTGCGCGCGCGCGGCGGCGGCATCCACCGGTTGCAGCGACAGCGTGGAGCGCTGCTCCGATGGCGCGACTTCGCTGCCAAGTGCCTTCCACAAATCGCGGACAAAGCCCGCCACCGCACCGTCGAAATCGCCCTGCCCGTCCGCCTCGCCGCGCGGCACCAGCCGGGTCGCGCCGAGCGCGGCAATCGTATCGTCGATCCGCTTGGGGAAATGCTGATAATTCGGCCATTGGCTGTTGCCGATGCCCAGCACCGCAAATTTCGCGCCCGACCAGTCGAGCACATCGACCTGGCCGGAATCGATCAGCCGCTCAATTTCCACGGCGCTATCGGGCGCGCGGCCATTATAGGTGGCGGTGACGATCACGATCACCTTATCCTCGGGCAGATGCCCGGCGATGAACGCTTCGTCCATCGATCGCACGGTGACTTCAAATCCGTCGACGCTGGCGCGCTCCGCAATCTCCTCGGCAATGTCGCGCGCGGTGCCCAGGCTGGTGCCGTACAGCACCGCAAAGCGCTGGCCATTGCCCGAAACGGTGGCGGCTTGCGCTTCTTCGGTGGGAATTTTGGCAGCGGCGGGCACACTCATTCGCTCATGCGGTTGGCGCAATCGCACCCGCATGAAGAACTGATCGGGCTTGATCGACAGCGTTTCCTTGATCTGCAGCTTGTACATGTGCGGATCGCCAATCGCGAATTTCTGCAAAATCATCGCGAGCGCCAGCTTGGCCTCCACCATCGCGAACTGCCGCCCGATGCAGGCGCGCTCACCATTGCCGAACGGCTTGTAAGCATGCGGGTGATGCTGCGCCTCATTTTCCGGCAGCCACCGATCGATATCGAACTCGTCGGGGTTCGCCCAGGCGCCCGGAAAGCGGTGCAGGCCGGGTGAGAACACATTGACGGGGCGATCCTTGCGCAGTGTCCACTGGCCCCCGATCACCGTGTCCTCAAACGGCGCGAGCGTGAAGGCGGGTGCGGTGGGCCATAAACGGAGCGCTTCCTTCAGGATGCGCTCAATCACCACCAGTTGTGCGTTCTGCGCATAATCGGGCCGGGTATCGCCGGGCAGCACCCGGTCCACCTCAGCATAGGCCTGCGCCAGCACATGCGGGTTGCGCAGCAGATGGTAGAGCGCGAAGGTCAGCATGCCGCTGGTCGTCTCATGCCCCGCAATCAGGAAGGTCAGCACCTGATAGCGGATGTTAACGTCGTCGAGCTGCTCCCCGGTCTCGGGATCGGCCGCCGCGATCATCAGATTCAGCAGATCTTTCCCATCATTGGGATGCGCGCGGCGCTCGGCGATGATGCCATCGACCAGCGCGTTCATCAGCGCGATATCAGCTTCGAACTGGCGCTCGGCCTTTTTGGCAAAGCGTTGCTGCATCGGCAGCCGGGTGATCATGTTGAGCGACTCGCCCAGCGCCCGGCCGAGCGCCTCCAGAAACGGGTCGAGCTCTTCATGCTGGAAACTGTTGAAGCGGTGGCCGAAGCCCGCAACCGCAATCGAATCGAGCGTGAAGCGGGTCATGTCGTCCGCCACCAGCACGTCGTTGCCCGACAGCCGCGACCATTTGTCGACAAGCTGGTCCGCCACCTCCAGCATCATGTCGAAATAACCCTTCATCGCGCGCTGGCTGAACGCGGGCAGCAGGATGCGGTGCGCCTTGCCCCAATTCTCCTCCTCGCTGAACGCGGTAAACAGCCCGTCGCCCGCGAACCGACGCACCACGCGCAAGCCCGGCCCCGGCATCTTGCGAAACCGCGTTTCGTCGCAAAGTTCGGCGACGAGATCGGGATTGGTGACGAACAGCCCCACCCGGCTGCCGAATTTCAGCTTGAAAATGCCACCGGGAAAATCACGCCCGGCATGCAGCAAATAGCCGATCAGGCCCTGGCGGATGATGTGGTGGAGGTGTCCAACGACGGGCAGCGCAGGGGGCGACGGAAAGGTCGACGGTTGCTCGATTACGGACGCCATTTATTCTTCTCTCCCGCTTGGCCGCACATCACCACATGGGCGGCGGAAGTGCAATGCGGGGGGGGGTGTTTGAGGGTGGATGATATGGTGTGCTTTGGGTCGGAAGGAGACCTTGCGCCAGGTGCGATCCCCCGCCAAAGTCCTTGTATGAGAGACGATCAGGTTCGCGTGAGAGCAAGCATTCGGTTCCTCTCAATGGATGAGGGCGGTCGAAGTTCGCCGCTGTTGGGTGGCAGCTCGTACCGGCCCAACCACAATTTCTTCGGCCCGGACGACCGCGACATGTGCATCGGCTTCATCGAATTACCGGAAGGCCAGCCAGTCGTACCGGGCGATACCATCCAAACCGAAATGACCCTCTGGCTTTATCCGGCTGTGAAGCCCGAAATTAGTGTCGGTCGCGATTGGCGCGTACAAGAGGGCGGTAAGCTGGTGGCGTTGGGCACGATTCTTGAGGTGCTCAATCCCGTAGCCTGAATTTCCGCAACTCGGCTATTGCCTATTGGCCGGTCTTCTGCCGAATAGCTGCCACACTTCCCTTCTCCCATTGGGAGAAGGATACCGCAGCTTGACAGCTTGCTGTCTAGCGCAGGTTGGATGAGGGGTTCCGCACTATCGAGAGGGCGATCCCCTCACCCAGCTACGACTAGGGCCGCGCTAAAGGAGCGCGACCCAAGTCTGCGCAACCCTCTCCCGACGGGAGAGGGAAATGTGCGTCAATGTGGCGGAAACTGCCACCCTCAATTTACGTCACCCCGGACTTGATCCGGGGTCCCGCTTTTTCTGACGCGGGCGAAGGCAGCGGGACCCCGGGTCGAGCCCGGGGTGATGATTGAAACAAAGCGCTCCCCCAAAAAAGCCGTCATTGCGAGCGCAGCGAAGCAATCCAGCTCCTCCGCACGTTGCACGGCTGGATTGCTTCGCTGCGCTCGCAATGACGTTCAAACAGAATGACGTCAGGCGGAGTGCAATTCGTTGCCACGATGTACTGCCCCCGCCACAGCCAGCACGCGTTCCGCCTCCACCAGATGCAGTCGTTCAACCATCCGCCCGTCGAGGCGAATCGCGCCCTTGCCCGCATTCTCTGGCAGCGCAAATGCTGCACTTATGCTGCGGGCTTGATTAATCGCTTCCAGGCTTGGCGAAAACACCGCGTTGCACGGATCGACCTGCGCCGGGTGGATCAACGTCTTGCCGTCAAATCCCAGCGCGAGGCCCTGCTCTGCCTCCGCTCGAAAGCGTTCCAGATCGCTGAAATCATTGCAAACCCCATCAAGCGCGATCAGCCCGCGCGAGCGCGCCGCGGCCAGCGACAGTGTCAGGATGGGCAGCATATTCGCGCGCCCCGGCATCGCGGCGGCGCGCATTTCCAGCGCCAGATCATTCGTGCCCATGACAAACCCGCCCAGCCGCGTGGTCGTGGCACAATCGGCAATCGCTTGGAGATGGCCCACCGCCAGGCAGGTTTCGATCATCACCCACAGCTGCACCGCCGGGGCGGCATCTGACAGTGCTGCATCGTAGCGCGCAACATCTGCTGGCCCATCCACCTTCGGCGCAATCACCGCATCGATTTTTAGGCTGGCCGCCGCCACCAGATCATCCGCGCCCCATTCGGTATCAATCCCGTTGACGCGCAGCACCCGCAGCCGCCGCCCAAAGCCCCCCGCCCCAAACGCCGCCACCGCAGCAGCACGCGCCGACGCCTTCATTTCCGGCGCAACGGCATCCTCCAAATCCAGGATCACCGCGTCGCACGGCAGGGTGCGCGCCTTGGCGATGGCGCGGTCATTGGAGGCGGGCAGGTAAAGCGCGCTGCGGATGGGGCGGATTTCTGCTGGGGCCATCCTCTGCTATCTACCCGTTCGTCCCGAGCGAAGTCGAGGGGCGTGCCGCTGGCGCTGCGCGGGGTGTCTCGACTTCGCTCGACACGAACGGTTGAATGAATGGCAATTGGCCCAAAGCTGGGGCTGGACAAATCGACGGCCACGCGGAAAGCGGGCAGCAGGCATATTGCAGGAGCACGTACAATGAGCAGCATGGGCAGGTTCGATTGGGCAGACCCCTTTAATCTCGACGATCAGCTCGACGAGGATGAACGGATGATCCGCGACGCCGCTGCCGCCTATGCGCAGGACAAGCTCGCCCCGCGCATCATCGATGCCTTTCAGCACGAGACGACCGATCCCGATATCTTCCGCGAAATGGGCGCGCTGGGGCTGCTGGGGCCAACCGTGCCAGAGGAATATGGCGGCGTCGGCGCATCCTATGTCGCCTATGGCCTGGTCGCGCGCGAAGTGGAGCGGATCGATTCGGGTTATCGGTCGATGATGTCGGTGCAATCGAGCCTGGTGATGTACCCCATCCACGCCTTTGGCTCCGAAGAACAGAAACGCAAATATCTTCCCAAGCTGGCGAGCGGCGAATTCATCGGCTGTTTCGGGCTGACCGAACCTGATGCGGGGTCGGACCCCGGCGGGATGACAACTAAGGCCGTCAAGGTCGACGGCGGATACCTGATATCGGGCGCCAAGACCTGGATTTCGAACGCGCCGATTGCGGACGTGTTCATTGTCTGGGCCAAATCAGACGCGCATGGCGGCGGCATTCGCGGCTTCATCCTGGAAAAAGGGATGAAAGGGCTGGTCGCCCCCAAGATTGAGGGCAAGCTCTCGCTACGCGCGTCGATCACCGGCATGATCCAGATGGACGAAGTTGCGGTGGGCGAAGACGCGCTGTTGCCCGATGTGCAGGGACTGAAGGGGCCGTTCGGCTGCCTGAACCGCGCACGCTATGGCATTAGCTGGGGCGCGATGGGCGCAGCGGAATTCTGCTTTCATGCCGCGCGGCAATATGGGCTTGATCGCAAGCAATTCGGCCGGCCACTCGCCGCAACACAGCTTTTCCAGAAGAAGCTGGCGGATATGCAGACCGATATCGCAATGGGGCTGCAAGCCTCGCTGCGCGTTGGGCGGCTGATGGACCAGCACAAGTTCGCGCCGGAAATGGTGTCGATCGTCAAGCGCAACAATGTCGGCAAGGCGCTCGATATCGCGCGGGCCGCGCGGGATATGCACGGCGGCAACGGCATCGCCGGCGAATATCAGGTCATGCGCCACGCGATGAACCTGGAAACGGTGAACACCTATGAAGGCACGCATGATGTGCACGCGCTGATCCTGGGCCGGGCGATCACGGGGATTTCGGCGTTCTGATGACCAATACCGCGCCATTCGACTCGCAGCCCACGCTCACCGGTCCGACGGTGACGCTGTCGCCGCTTCGCGCGGAGGATTGGGATGCCCTGTTCGCGGTCGCCGCTGATCCGCTGATCTGGGCAGTCCACCCCGCCCATGATCGCTGGCAGGAGCCGGTGTTCCGCCGTTTCTTTGCGGACGCCATGGCATCGGGCGGGTGCCTGGTCATCCGCGATAACGCCACCGGCGCGGTGATCGGATCGAGCCGTTATGACCGGACCCGCGTTGAGCCAGACGAGGTAGAGATTGGCTGGACGTTCCTGGCCCGCGACTATTGGGGCGGCGTGACCAACCGCGAGATCAAGACACTCATGATCGCCCATGCGCTGCGCTGGTATGCGGCGGCGGTGTTTTATGTGGGCGAGGCCAATATTCGGTCATGCCGCGCGATGGAACAGATCGGCGGCGTGCTGCTGCCGGATCGAACCCCGGTGTTCGACATGGCGGGCGTGGCCACCCCCCATGTGGTGTACGCCATTCGCCAGCCCCTCGAATGACATCAGCACGCCCCCTTACCGGCATCAAGGTGGTCGAACTCGCGCGCATTCTTGCTGGGCCGTGGTGCGGGCAGTTGCTGGCTGATCTGGGTGCAGCGGTGGTGAAGGTGGAACGTCCCGGCGCGGGCGATGATACGCGCCACTGGGGGCCGCCCTTCATGATGGGGCCAGACGGCAGCAATCTGGATGCGGCCTATTACCACTCAACCAATCGCGGCAAATCATCAGTCGCAATCGACATCACCACCGCTGACGGACAGGCCCAGGTGCGCGCGATGATCGCGGATGCCGATGTGGTGATTGAAAACTACAAGCTGGGCGGCCTTGCCAAATATGGGCTGGATCACGCCAGCCTGGCCGCGATCAATCCGCGTCTGATCACCTGTTCGATCACCGGATTTGGCCAAACCGGCCCCTATGCCCACCGTGCCGGGTACGACTTCATCATCCAGGGCATGGGCGGCATCATGTCGATGACCGGGGAGCCCGACGGCGCACCGCAAAAATCGGGCATCGCCTATGCCGATATCTTCACTGGCGTGTATTCCGCCGTCGCCATCCTGGCCGCATTGCGCCAGCGCGATGCCACGGGATGCGGCGCGCATATCGATATGGCGCTGCTCGATACACAGGTGGCGGTGCTCGCCAATCAGGCGCTGAACTGGATGGCATCAGGCGTGGTGCCGCACCGGATGGGCAATGGCCATGCCAATCTGGCCCCGTATCAATCCTTCGTCTGTGCCGATGGCGACTTGATCATCGCGGTGGGCAATGACGGTCAGTTTCGCAAGCTATGCGATGTGCTGGCGCTGCCGCTGGCCGATGACGCGCGCTTTGCGACCAACCCGGCGCGCGTCACCAACCGGGCCGCGCTGATCGCCGCGCTCACCGCCACAATCGTCACCTGGCGCAAGGCCGATCTGTATGAGGCGCTGGAGCAAGCGGGCGTTCCCGCCGGGCCCATCAACCGCGTGGACGAGGTATTCGCCGACCCTCAGGTTATCGCGCGCGGCATGGCGATTGATCGCGGCGGCATTCCCGGCGTCGCCAGCCCGATCATGATCGATGGGCAGCGCATGGTTTCTGATCGCGCCAGCCCGCCCCGCCCTGTAGAACGGCCTGCATGACCAAGTTTACCGTCAATAACCAGCCGGTCGAATATCGGCTTGATCCGCAGACCCCGCTGCTGTGGGCGCTACGCGATGCATCAAACCTTACCGGCACCAAATATGGCTGCGGCACCGGGCAGTGCGGTGCCTGCACCGTGGATATAGACGGCGAGCCGGTGCGATCATGCCAGGCGACGATTGGCGCGATAGAGGGCACGTTTGTTACCACGATCGAAGGGCTGTCGCGTGATCGCTCGCACGCGGTGCAACAGGCATTCATCGCCAAAAACGTGCCGCAATGCGGATTTTGCATTCCCGGCATGATCATGGCCGCCGCCATGCTGATCAAGGCCAACCGCAATCCTTCCGAAGAGGAAATTCGCAAGGCCATCACCAATTTGTGCCGGTGCGGCGTCTATCCGCGCATTGTGGAGGCGGTGCAGTTGGCCGCGCGGATCCAACGCGGCGACGAAACAATCGCGCCCGAAACGCCCGCCCCCAATCGGCAGGGCGCCCTTTAGCCCCGATCGATTCCTTTCATTTCGCTGACACAGCAATTCAGAAACCGCTCATCGACAGTGTTCCATTACGGGTCATCGCTTCCACGGCTTTCGTGTGCAGCGCTTAATCGGAGGGACTTATGCGTAGATCGTTACTGGTGACCCTGCTGGCGGCATCCGCCTTGGTCCCCACCGCCGCCATGGCGCAGGAAGACGCTGGGCAGATCAGCGACCGTGTTGAAGTCCGTGATGGATCGCGGCAAGCGGATCGCGCCGCGTTTCGCCAACAGCGTCAGGCCCAACGTGGCCCCGACGCCAGCATGGTGCGCCAGGAACGCCAGCAACAGCGGCAGGAACAGCGCCAGGAACGCCAGGCCCAGTTCCAACCCCCTGTTCAGGCTCCGGCGCAGGTGCAGGCCCAGGTTCAAGCCCAGGTGCGGCAGCAGGCCCAGCCCCAATTCCAGCCCCAGTTCCAACAGCGGCGCGAATTTCGGCAGGACCGCCAGGACTTCCGTCAGGATCGCGCACAGGACCGGCAGGATTTCCGGCAGGATCGCCGCTTTGACCGGGGCTTGGTCCAAAACGGGGTCGTAACCCCACCGCAGGCCCAGCTCGAACGGCGCGATGATCGCCGCGATTTCCGCAACGATCGCCGTGACGATCGCCAGGATTTCCGGGCAGACCGTCGCGATGATCGGCAGGATTTCCGCCAGGATCGCCAGCAGGATCGGCGCTTTGACCAGAACGGCAATCGCGGATTCAACAATGGTCAGCAATTCAACAATGGTCAGCAATTCAACAATGGTCAGCAATTCAACAACGGTCAGGGTTTCAACAATAACCAGGGCTTTCGTGGCCAGAATTTCGGCGGGCGCAACCGGGGGAATGATTTCCGCGGGCGTGAATTCAACAACCGTGGCAATTGGAACCGCAACTGGCGGCAGAACCAGCAGTTTAACTGGCAGGGCTATCGCGGCTATAACCGCAGTTTCTTCCAGCTACCCCGTTATTATGCACCGCGCGGCTGGAACTTTGGCTATCAGCGCTTCGGGATTGGCTTCACGTTGAACAGCGTGTTGTTCGGCCAGAATTATTGGATTGATGATCCCTTCTACTATCACCTGCCACCGGCCTATGGCCCGTATGAATGGGTGCGCTATTATAATGATGCGCTGCTCGTCGATATCCGCACCGGCTATGTCGTTGATACGGTGTACGATATCTTCTGGTAAGTGATGGGCACAAGTTCGTTCGTCGCGAAGGGCAAGGCCCGGTGGGAAACCGCCGGGCCTTGCTTTTTGGGCGTGGGGCGGCACATTTGGCCGCGTGATCAAGCTCTTCAAGAAAACGCCCCCGACGTCTTCAACCGTGCGCGCGCAAATCGGCGTACAGGTCGGCCAGCGGCTAACGGCCAATCCCGCTGTGCAACAGGTGACGATTGCCGGGGTTCAGGCGTTCTACCACGATAATTTCCTGGATGCGGCGCGGTGCAAGCAACTGATCAAGCTGATCGATACTGACAGGCGCCCCTCCACCCTGCTGTCTGATCGCCCGGAAAAGGATTTTCGCACCAGCGAAAGCTGCGACATGGATCGCTGGGCGCCGGATGTCCGCCCGATTGATGATAGTATCGCCGCGCTATTGGGTGTCGATCCGCTCTGCGGGGAAACGATGCAGGGCCAGCGTTACGCCCCCGGCCAGCATTTTCGCGCCCATCATGACTATTTCTTCCAAAGCGAAAGCTATTGGGAACGCGTGGTAAAGGATGGCGGCCAGCGCACCTGGACCGCGATGATCTATCTGAATGACGTGGCAGAGGGCGGCGCGACCTGGTTCCCCCAAGCGGGCATCCGCGTGGCCCCGAAACGCGGGCTGCTGCTGATCTGGAACAACATGCAGCTAGACGGCAGCCCCAACCCGTTGACCCTGCACGAAGGCATGCCGGTGGCAAAGGGCGTGAAATATGTCGTGACGAAATGGTTTCGCGAAAGCCACTGGATAAAACCGAAGGCGTGAGAAACGCGAGCCTCGGTGGCTGCGCCTCAACTGTTCCAAAGAAACTCAATCGTCACCCCGGACCTGATCCGGAGTCCGGCTAATCCTGGGTAGCTGCAAGAGCGAGGCCCCGGGTCAAGCCCGGGGTGACGAGGAAGGCTAGAAAATGGCATTTACCAGCCGACGCAACGTCGACGCTTTCCGCCTTCAATAAGACCGCCCCACCAACACCCGCTCGACCGCCGGCGCTCCGGTAAACACACACGCCCCATCGGCGGGCAAAGCATCCATCGGCACATTGCGCAGCGTCAGTTTCAGCGCTTTCAACCGCTCGACCAGCTTGTCCAGCGCGTCGCCGGTTGGCTTTGCCCATTGCACCTCGACAAAGCCGGGGTTCTTCACCGTATCGGCAAAGGCCCGTTCCAGCCCGGCGATATCATCCACGTCGCGCGCGATATTGGCATCCAGCCGTGCCTTGGCCTGCGCAAACAATGTGTCCTGCACCTCGGCGAGCATTGCCGCGGCCCCGCTCACAAAATCGCCCCGCGCCAGCACGGCGCTGTCGAGCTTGCCATCGGCGCGGTACAGCGCGGTGCGGCGGATGACGGACACGTTGCCGCCGGCCATGTCGCGCCCGCCCACCTCGATGATGATCGGCGCGCCCTTCTTCACCCAGCCCCAGCGCTTGCCCGCCGCCTTGGCCGGCTTCAGGTCAAGCAACGCGCGCACCGGCTCGCCAAACGCAGACTGCGCCGCCAGTTCACCCTGCAATGATTTGCAATAGGCGACCAGATCAGCATCTTCAGGCTGGTCGCGCAGCATCGGCACGATCACGATCTGCCAGGGGGCCACACGCGGCGGCACACGCAGCCCATCATCATCGCCATGGACCATGATCAGCCCGCCAATCATCCGGGTGGACATGCCCCAGCTCGTCGTCTGCGCCAGCTCCAGCTGCCCCTCAGCATTTTGGAAACGGATGTTTTGCGCGCTCGAAAAATTAGTGCCCAAAAAGTGCGATGTGCCCGCTTGCAGCGCTTTGCCATCCTGCATCATCGCTTCGATGGAAAACGTGGCAATTGCCCCCGGAAAACGCTCATTTTCTGGCTTTTCGCCGGCGATTACCGGCAAAGCCACGCAATTTTCGGCAAATTCGCGGTACACTTCGAGCATTTTGAGCGTTTCTTCGCGCGCTTCGGCCTCGGTTGCGTGCGCGGTATGGCCTTCCTGCCACAGGAATTCGGTGGTCCGCAAAAACATCCGCGTGCGCATTTCCCAGCGCACCACATTGGCCCATTGGTTGATCAGCACGGGCAAATCGCGCCAGCTTTGCACCCAGCGCGCAAAGGCGGTGCCGATCACCGTTTCCGATGTAGGGCGCACCACGAGCGGCTCCTCCAGCTTGGCGCTGGGATCGGGCACCAGCCCGCCCTTCCCGTCCGATATCAGCCGGTGGTGCGTAACAACCGCCATTTCCTTGGCAAAGCCATCCACATGCTCGGCTTCTTTTTCGAAATAACTCAAGGGGATAAACAGCGGGAAATAGCAATTTTCATGCCCCGTCGCCTTGATGCGATCATCCAGCAGGCGCTGGATCCGCTCCCAGATGCCATACCCCCATGGCCGGATGACCATGCACCCGCGCACCCCCGATTCCTCGGCCAGGTCGGCCTCTGTGATGACGGATTGGTACCAGGCGGAAAAATCGGCCTCGCGGGTGACGGTTAGGGCGTGCTTGATCATGGGAGCACCGATTAGCGACAGTTTTCGGGTTCGTCACCCCGGCCATGCCGCGCAGGCTTGTTGTCATCGCCGCAGTTCCGCATAGGCAGCGCCATGGCCGCCGCTTCCCCTGATCGCATCTTGTTGGCCGTCGCGCTGCGGCTGACCTCCGTTGCGCTGTTCGCCAGCATGAACGCGCTGATCAAGTTATGTGAAGCGGGCGGTGCGCGCTTCGGCGAGATTATTTTCTTTCGGCAGTTCGGCGCCGCTTGCCTGATGATGGTCGTGCTCGCCAGCGGGCCGGGCTTTGCGTCGGTCAAGACCGCGCGGTTCAGCGCGCATGTGCTGCGGGCCGGGATGGGCCTGGTCGCGATGAGCCTGACGTTCAATGCGATCCTGATGCTCCCCCTCGCCGAATCCACAACCATCGGCTTTACCATGCCGATTTTCGCGACAATTCTGGGTGCGCTGATCCTGCGGGAGCCTACCGGCTGGCATCGCTGGGCCGCCGTGATCACCGGCTTTGCGGGGGTGTTGATTGTGGCTCAACCCGGCGGAGGCCATTTCCCCCTGCTTGGCGCGTTAAGCGGCTTGGCGGCGGCAATGACGACGGCCAGCGTCTCGATTTTGCTGCGCACCATCGCCAAGACAGAGGCCACGATGACCACGGTGTTCTGGTTCTCCACCCTGTCGCTTGTCCCGCTGGGCATCGTCTACGGCTTCACCTGGCAGCCGCATGACGCAGTGATGTGGATGTTGCTGATGGGCGTCGGGCTCGTCGGCGGCGTCGCACAATTGGCGATGACAGGGGCGATCCGCTTTGGCCCGGTCTCTGTCGTGCTGCCGATGGATTATTCGTCGCTGTTGTGGGCGACCATGTATGGCTGGTTACTCTTCGACATGCTCCCTACCCCGGCGACGTGGATTGGCGCGCCCATCATCATCGCCAGCGGCCTGTATATTGTGTGGCGAGAACATGTCCGCCGCGTTCAGGAAACCGACCAAGCGATCGTATGATCGTCAGCCCGCTCGGTACACCAGCATCAGGTTATTCGCAGGCATTGCAATCATCTGATCAAACGCAAGCCCTGCCGCTTGTGCCGCGTCAGTCACGCTCTCTACATAGCGCAGCCCCCATTGCGGGTCGCGGGCGCGCAGCGATTGGTCGAACGCTTCGTTGCTGGGGGCGGTTGCCACGCCCTGGCGCCGGAAGGGGCCATATAGGATCAACGGACCACCGCTTCGCAAAATCCGTGCTGCGCCCGCCATCAGGCCCAGCGTTGCCGCCCAGGGGCTGATATGGATCATGTTGATGCACAGCACGGCATCTGCCGCGTCAATCGGCCAATCGGGCAGTGCGGCATCGATCGCCAGCGGGTCGCGAACATTGTGCAGCCCGGCACACCATGACGCGATGGAGGCGAGCGCAGTGCCATCGGGGTCGCTTGGTTGCCAGTCATGCCCCGGCATCGCGCTGGCAAAATACGCAACATGCTCACCGCTGCCGCTGGCTATTTCCAGCACAAGGCCCTGGGGTGACAACGCATCCATCAGCACCCCGGCAATGGCTTCACGGTTGCGAAGCGTGGCGGGGGCGTGTTTGCGCACGGCGCCATCGTCTTGCGCGACGATCCAGGGGGTCGGGTCAGCCATCAAATCCCTCGCTTGTGGAATATCCGATCGCTAGACCAGCTTAAGCGCTTTGCAAGGGGGCGTTGCAAGCCATGGTTGGGGGAAAAGCAATGGACAAGGTCGATCACGGTCCTGCGGTGCGATTTCCGCCGCCGCTCATCTTTATTGGCGTAGCAATGATCGGCCCGGTAATCGATTGGCTGCTGCGGCTGCCTTCACTGCCTATTCCCGGCGGGCTGAGCATGATTTTCCTGTTTCCCGGCTTCATCCTGATCGGCATTGCCATCGGGCTTTTCCGGCGGCGCGGCGAAAACCCGATACCGGCAACGCCCACCGGTGAAGTTATCGACACCGGCATTTATGCGCGCACCCGTAACCCGATGTATCTGGGCATGGCGATTGCCTATCCCGGCCTTGCGATCCTGTTGCACAGCATGCCCGCGCTACTGCTCTGGCCGCTCGCGATCTTTTTGGTGCGCAAGCACGTTATCGCGCGCGAGGAAGCCTATCTGGAGGCAAAATTCGGCGCGCCGTATCTGGTCTATATGAACCGGGTAAGCCGCTGGTTTTAGGCGGATATATGACGGGTTAGCGTCCTTGGGTAATCCGGGCGATTTCGCGGGCAACCATTTCCTCAACCATGCCGGGCAGCTTGGCATCCAGCCATTCGCGCAGCATCGGGCGGAGCATCTCGCGCACCATCGATTCAAGCGTTTCGGGCGCGGCGGCATCCGGTGCTGGCGCCGGCTTCACGATCATCCGCGACAGTGTGTCGAGTGCGCCCCGGCTCGCCTGCGCTGCGGTTTCCGACAGGATGGCATCACTCGGCACGGCAATGCGCACGGGCTCTGGGCGCACGGGCTCTGGCGCATCCTCATCGCCATCGACATCATCGGTCACGGGGTTGCTAAGCTCTAGCACGTCGCGCGGATCAATTGCGGCGCGGCGCAGCGGCGCGGGCGCAGGGGAGATGGTTGCAGGCGCTGAACGCGGCGCGCGACGGGCACGTGCGACGGCCGTACCGTCGCCCTCTTCAGCTATGATCCGTTTGATAGAGGACAGAATATCCTCCATCGACGGTTCCGCGCTCACGTCGCCCATCGCCTTGCCCCGCAATCATAATCGCCCTGTCAGCGATCCTTAGGCGGGGTGTTTGCGGGATTACCGCCACTTCTGTCAACTGCGGGCGATACCATGGGATCTGCGGGGCGCGCCACGATCGCCGTTTGCGGTGGCGTTTTTGCGGTACTTGTTCCGATCGGTTGTGGCGCGGCATCGCCAGACCAATCAAGGATTTTTCCGCGGACACGATCATAGTTGTCAACCGGATCATATAACGGCGCGTCGCCGTCCAACCCAAGATCCTTTGCCTCTGCACGCCCCATCGCCGCCAGCACTGCGAAACCTGCGACATAAGCATCGCGCTGCGCAGTCACGAGCGTCACCTGCGAATTAAGCAGTTCCTGCTCGGCGTTCAGAATTTCAAGGATCGTCCGATTACCAACACTATTCTCAGCCCGCACACCTTCAAGCGCAAGCTTGTTGGCACCTACGGCCGTCTGCGCAGACTGAATAACCTCCAGCGACGACCGATAAACGGCAAAGGCTGACCGCGTCTGTGACACGATATTGCGTTCTGCATCGGTCAATAATTCAATCGACTGACCTTGGCGGGCCTGTGCCTGACGTATGCGTGCCGCCGGTGCGCCGCCCTGGTACAGGGGCAACGTCATCTGCAAACCAAACTGGGCCGTCCGATCGAACTGGGGCGGCGCGGCGTTGTTGCCAAAACGACCCAACGTCCCCAGGAAATTGGTGTAGTTGCTCTGCGCAAAGGCGTTGACCCGCGGCAGGCGCGTCGCCCGCGCTACCTTTACATCATAGCCACTGGCCTTCAGCGCCTTGCGGGCTGCCAGCAAGTTCGGATTCTCGACCAGAGCAATTTCTACCGCTGAATCGGGATCATTCGGCAATGTCGGCAGCGGCGGTGGCGCTTCCAGTTCGCCCGGCGGCGTTCCGACCAACCGGACATAATTTTCGCGGCTCGAAATCAGGCGTGATTCGGCCGTCTGCAACTGGCTGCGTGCAAGGGCCAGCCGGGCTTCCGATTGGGCAACGTCTGTCCGCGTCAAATCACCGACCTGAAACCGGTCGCGCGATGCGGCCAAATTGACATCCAAAACGCTCAAATTCTGCTGGTTCAACTGCACCACGGCGGTATCGCGGATAACGTCCATATAGGCTGCGACGACGGCCGTGAACAAATCCGCTTCCGTCCCGCGCAGCGTTTCCCTGCCGCCTTCAACACGCGACTTCGCAGCATTGATCGCGTTCTTCACCGATCCACCAGCGTAGAGCGGTAAGGTAAGGCTGCCCTGAGTCTGCGATACTCGCGATGGAGCGGTAAACGCCGTAATCGGCAGAACAACGTTCTCGCTATAGGTACTCTGCAGCTGCGCTGACGGTAACGCGTCCGCCCGCGCAATAGGGACCTGTTCGTCGATTGCGCGGACGTTAGCGCGTTGCGCCGCCAGAGTGGGGTTGGTTTTATAGGCCTCAACCATCGCTTCGCGCAGCGTTTCAGCGGCGGCCGGATGCACCAGCGCGACAAGCGCAACCCCCGCCAGAAGCGTGACGCTGCTGCGGGAAACCAGTGATGATGCAAAGAGAGGCGGACGCATATTCAAGGGCTTTCTCAAAAAACAAATTGTCTTGGAAGGGCAAAGCCAGGCAGGCCCACACAATCCACGTCAGCAAAATCAACCAAGCCAAATCCGCCTGTGCTGCGTCGTCCGGCGGCAAGCCGGGTAACGCCGCGATCAATAATCCCGGTCACCAACCGGCCACCAATCGCCAGTTGATCGATCAGCGCCTGCGGCACCTGTGGCACCGCGCCGTCAATGACCACAACGTCATAGGGTGCACCTGCAGCATGCCCCTGCTCCAGCGGACCATTGACGATCTGAATGCGGCTATTCCCCGCCAGCGCGGTCTGCGCGATCGCGACCAGCGCGGCATCCGATTCTACCGCAACCACCATCGCTGCCATTTCGGCAAGCACGGCGGCGGTATACCCGCCGGCCGCACCAATCAGCAGCACATGATCTGTCGGCAGAACCGCTGCTTCGTTCAGCAACCGGCCGGTCGCGATTGGCACATTCGCCGCCCGCCCTGCCCCCAGCGGCAGGGCCGTGTCGCGGTATGCCAGCCCGGCAACCGGCGCGGGCAGGAACGCTTCACGCGGAACGCGACCCATCACGGCCACTAGCCGGGCATCGCTGACCGCATTGGTGCGCAGCTGGTTGGACACCATCGCCTGGCGCATTGCCGCAAACTGGGCCTGATCTGCAATCGTCACCACCACATCCCCTTGGCACAACTGTTTTATGTGTGCAATACACCAAAGATCGAATACCAACGCCCGGTGGGGTTTGGAATCTGCCGGGCTTGTATATCGGCGAGACCTGACCGCCAAGATAGGTTGCAATATTAAACTTACGAGTTTTCTTGCCGGGCTAGCCAAATACGTCCGCCATGGGTTGGCTTTTGGATTGCCGACCAGCTTGACAGCCCGGCTTTGCCCGCGCATTGGCCCCCGCTCTGGCCCGATGGCGGAGTGGTGACGCAGAGGACTGCAAATCCTTGCACCCGGGTTCGATTCCCGGTCGGGCCTCCATCCTTTCAATTTTTCGCAGCATCTGCACCCTTGCCGCCGTTATGGCGCAGGGAGAAATTGGAAGATTATTCAAAAGGGTTAGCTGGCGAGTCGGGCTGCCTCTGGCAGCATGTCATGCCAGTGCGACTGGTTCCTGCGGTCGGGGTGGGATGCTTCACGCCGATACGAGCTGGGATCAGCGCCATAGCCATCACGAAACGCGCGGCTGAAATGGCTTCGGCTCGAAAAGCCAATATTCGCCGCGATAACCTTTACCGGCATGTTGGTGGACCGGAGCATTTCGGCGGCGTGGTGCAACCGGGTTCGGGCGACAAACTCCATCGGGCTGATCGAAAAGGCATGCGAAAATTCGCGCGCAAAGGCCGAACGGCTCATCCCCGCCACCGAGGCAAGCGAGGCAACGCTGTGTCGAGCCGCTGGCTGATCGAGCACAGAAGTAACCGCTTTACCCAATCTTGGGTCACGCAGCGTGCTCAGCAGGCTCGTCTCATGTTCGCTGCGGGCAAAATGCCGCCGCAACAGCAGCAGCACACATGCCTTCATCAACGCACCGGCCAGCGCCCGCGATCCAAGGCCTGGATCGGCGAGTTCGGCCGCCATCAGCTCATAGCTGACGCGAATCATCGGCTGATCCATCAGGTTTTCAACAACGGGCTTGCGCACCGCATCGAGCAGACCGAACGATCCAGAGATATTGGCGCTGATCAGACCACAAACAAAGCGCAGTTCAGCTGAGGAACCGCCGGTGGCATCAAATTTCAGCATGCCGTTCGTCGTTTTCGAACAATTTTCCATCGCGACAAGCTGGCGACCGGGCTTTTCGTCCGTGCCAATCGTTTGCGCAAGATAAGGGGGCACCATCACCACACTGCCCGGGCCACAGATGATCGGCGGGTGGCCGGGCACACTCAGGTGCATATTGCCCGCCAGAACATAATGAACTTCGATCTGGTCGCAGGGCCTTGCAACCAGCTGCAGCCCGCTATTTACCTCACAGACCGCAAAGGCATCAATTGCGACGTCAAGCGACATCAGCAAACGATCTAGGAGCAGCTCGGTCATTTTTCGTCGTCCCCTCAGACACAAACGCCGTAATGTCTCTCACCTAGGCACAAGTCTCGCGGACTAGAAACCAGGTGCGACCAATTAGGCACGATCATGGGACGACATAAGACCAATGCAACATTTTGTCGCAAGAAAGTAATAATTTCAGCAATTAAACGATAGTTCCGCCGCGTTCGGCACCGCGTGCCATCAAACGGCCGATGGCATCGAAAAGCGAATCCATGGCGATCGGCTTGAACAATACCTCATCGGCACCGTCGCGCATGCAGCGCTCGCGCAAATCCACAGCCGTGTCAGCAGTGACGACGATGATTGGCAGGCTTGCTTTTGCGTCAGCGCGGGCCCGAATATGCTTGATGGCGTCCATGCCATCCATGCCGGGCATCCGCAGATCCATCAAAACAATGTCAAAATCCTGCTCATCAATCAGCTTCAGGCCTTGCTCTGCACTCTCGGCCCCGGTCATCACCGCGCCCGCCACATCAAGCATGTCCTTCACCACACGCCGATTCATCGAATCGTCTTCAACAAACAAGACGTTCATGGATTACACTCGAACACGCTTCACGCACCCTTAACAGGATTGAACCAGACACAATCAGACCTGACACATTCAGGCCTTAACCGATCTGGCTTGAGAGGATTAGTCATATCAGGTGCCCTATCGGCTCAAGCCGCTTGGGATACAAGCCGTTGTGTTTCGGCGGTCGCAAGTGACTGCACTGGCAACGGATAAAGTGCTTCGATCAAGTCCCCGCCGCTGATTGGCTTGCTGATAATCTGCGAAATGCCGGTTGCGGCGAGTCGGCGAGTCTCCGCCTCTTCGGCGATTGGCCACAGCAAGGATACGCGTGCGCCCTTCACCAACGCCGTTGCTGCGATCAACGTCAAAGCAGCGTTGATATCGGTTTCGGCGCGCGCCGTTCCATCCTCAATCAGCACGTCACGGGGGGCGCAATCGGCAATCAGCCGGACGGCGTCGTCCGCACTTGCGGCAAATACAACCTCCCCGGCCCGCGGTGCCAACAACGCACGCAACATACTGCGCGAAATGGGGTTGCGGTCGACAATCAACAGGGACGGACCGACCTGCGCCAGGCCCGTTTCAGCTTCCGCCGCGACGGCGAGTACCAGCGGCAGCGTAACCGCAAAGCAAGACCCCTGGCCGGGCGTGCTGGTAACAGTCACTTCCCCTCCCATCGCACGGGCAAGATTGCGACAGATCGACAAGCCAAGGCCGGTACCGCCAAACTGCCGCGTCGTGCCGGCATCAACCTGCCGGAAGGATTCAAAAATCACCTCCAGCTTGTCAGCCGGAATACCGATGCCGGTATCTGCAACCGCGATGCGCAACCGCTGATCATCGGTTGTGGTGGCAGTCAGCGTCACCGTGCCGCTGCTGGTAAATTTTAGCGCGTTGGACAACAGATTGAACACAATCTGCCGCAGCCGTGCCGAATCCCCTTCAATCATCACGGGGCTTTGATCGAGGTCGACCACAAAGCCGATGCCGCGTGCGCGCGCCTGATCTTCCCACAAGCGTGAAACCTCGCGCAGCGTTGCAGGCAGATCGACCGGCACGCATTCCAGCGTAAGATTGCCCGTCTCCATCTTGGCGACGTCCAGAATATCATCCACCAGCGCGCGCATTGTAACGCCCGCACCGTGCACCACCGTCAACCGATCACGCATCGGCGCCGCCAGCCCCTGATCGGCCAGCATGACCTGAGTCATCCCCAAAATGCCGTTCAGCGGGGTTCGGATTTCATGACTGGTGGTGGCAAGGAATTCGGTTTTTGCCGCCAATGCCTTTTCAAGGGCGGCGTTTGTCCCGGCCAGATCGACGTTGGCAGCGCGCACTTCGTTGCGGCTGCGACGCAGCGTAATCAACCCAAAGATCAGCATGCCGACCGCCACGAGCGATGCGAGCACAACGCCAACAAAAACAACACGCTGCTGGCGCGCCCGTGCCTTTTCAAACGCCGCGCTTTGCATGGCCTCATTGGCTTTCAGCGTGGCAATTTTGGCATCTTTATTGGCATCATCAAACCGCGCCGCCATCAACGCGGTGTTGGTAGATGCGGCTAGTTTCGCGGTCTTGTCATCAAGCCGCTTCAGCGCCTCCAGATGCTGAAGCGCCAGGTCGTTACGCCCGATTTTGCTGAACGTCTGATAAGCCGTGTCATGCGCATCGCGGAATGAAAGGCTGGTGTTCGTCAGATCAACACCCCGGAAAGTCGATGAAATCGCCACCGCCGCCTTTTGCAACTGCCCGCGCTGCAACGCCGCCTGCGCCGCGATGGCAACGATCTGGTCGCGCCCAGCCTGGCCTTTGCCAGCGGTGGTAAGTTGCAGACCGCTGGCGATCGTTCGATCTGCCGCCCTCAACTCACCTGCCCGCAATTGGGTGCGAGCAATGTTGCGGAGAATTCTGGCCTGTAAAATCGAACTCTTAATCTTGCGCGCAGATGAAAGTGCGAGGCGATACTGCGTTTCAGCCTCTGCATATCGCCCATTTTCGACCAAATAGTTTCCACGATTATTATAGTTAGAAACTTCAAGTCCGAAATCGCCCCGGTATATCTCAGCAGATTGAGAATCATATTTCATTGCAGTTTCGAAATCGTCGGCTTCCCGGTACAAAGACGCTATTTGTTGGAGTGCAATTGCTTGGCTACGCGCCTCGCCGAGTTGGCGATAAATGTTGTGGGCGGTTTGATAATCCACCAAGGCCCCGGCAACATTTGCCTGGACGGTGTGGACACCGCCCCTCGACAATAACAGATCACCCCTTAGCTTCAGGGGCCGTTTGATGCTTGCGAGCGCGCGCAGGCCACGATCAATCATCGGCGCTGCGCGGTCGACGTCATTCAATCGCAAAAATGCTTCGCCCTGAAGCCATTCCGTTTCCGCCAGCGCCAGCCTCGTATCATCGTTTATTGGGAAACTGCGAATACTCCGCTCAGCTTGACTGGCTAGCGCTGCCGCCTCGGAGGGGTTTGCGCGCATCGATTCCTTGGCTGCAGCGACATATTTGGCAATTGCGGCCATGGTGATGCGCGGGGAAACGGCAGGCGCCGGCTGCTTTGCCGCCACGGTTGCGGATGCCGATGGACTGGCGACCAATGCAAATCCAAAAAGAATGAAGAGCCAGCGCACGCCAAAAAATCCTACAGCCAAATGGTCTAACCTTCGCCTGATCAGGCGCTCTTCCAGAAGCTTGCCGGGCGAAAGAACGAAGCTCGCGAGTCTGCTGCCGCTTCCAAATGCCGGTCTTCGTCAAGGAACTGCCGAAATGCGCCGACCGAAATGGGACGGCTGATCAAAAAGCCCTGCACCATGTCGCACCCCATGACGCTGAGCAGCGCCATCGCTGCCTGGGTTTCAACACCTTCTGCGGTTACTTCCATATCCAGCGCATGGGCGAGATCGATCGTTGAGCGCACGATCAGCGGATCACGGTTACTGCTGGTCAGCTGCGTGATGAACAATTTGTCGATTTTCAACTCGCTGGCGGGCAGCTGCTTCAAATAGGCCAGTGACGACAGCCCGGCCCCGTAATCATCAATCGCGAGTGGAATGCCAACCTCGGCAAAGATGTGAAGATGGGCGATTGCTGTTTCAGGATCTCGAATGACCGATGTTTCGGTAATTTCAAAGCCAATCCGCGCGCCGCCACTTGCAACCAGCTGGCAAGCGCGCGCGACGAAAGCTGAGTCACCGAGCAACTGGCCAGAAATATTGATGAAAATCAGGATATCATGCCCTGCCGCCGCAAGCATCTTTTGATCGGCGATCACCTGCTCCAGCGTCCACAACGTCAAGGGGCCAATTGCGCGCGATTCTTCAGCCACCGGAATGAAGTCGCCCGGTAGGATAAGTCCCCGCACCGGGTGCTGCCAGCGGACCAGCGCCTCCGCACTGCAGATTTCCTGGCGGCGCAGATGTACCTTGGGCTGGTATTGCAGGAACATCTCGCCATGGGTCACCGCTTCACCCAGGTCACGGATCAGCGTGTGGCGATCAAACACCGGCGTGCTGCTTGAAAGGTCACGGGTGACAGGCAGGTGCCCATGGCGCGCCTCTTCAATGGCCTGTTCGGCCTCTTCAGCCAGTCGAATATCGTCTGCCGACGCTATAGGTGCGCCGGCCCCGCCCAGCACAAGCTCAATCCGGTGCGGTTCACCGTCAAGGTCGATTGCCTGTTCGAATATGGTCGCCAGCCGGTTCAACGCTGCCTGAAGATCATCAATCGTGTCGCCGTCAAAGCCGAACTCCACCGTTGTTCGTCCGACAACCGCCAGTCGCGCCTGGGGTAAATGTTCGGAAACTCGGTCGGCGATATCCATCACCAGGCAGTCGGCGCGCGGCGCGCCAAGATGGCGGCGTAGTGGCCCGAAGTTCGCAATCTCCGCCAGACACAAGAAACGCCAGATCGGCACGACCGCCAGCAAATCATCGCTATCAGGTGTCAGTGCGCCAGGGACATCCCCGGTATCAACGCCAGCCGGATGCGGGGCGAACGGCATATCGAATTGTAGGCCACCAGGGATGCGAACGCTGAGCGGTGACGCCGACGCAAGCGGGGCTCGCTGCGTCGTCCGGCCATCCGCGTGACCAATGCCAGGATCTGCTGGGCGCATCATGTAGCTCTGGCTGTACCCAACAGCCTTGAAGGAAAGGTTAAATGCGCCGCCCGGCCATTGCCTGCCCAATCGCAATTCATGGCAAGCAAGCTTGCGTTGTCCTTAATAAACCATTAAAAATTAAGGGCGTTCGTCATGAACGCAGTCTGGGAGAAAACATATGTTCGCGTTCATTTTCTCGTTCTTCCACCAGGAAGAAATCCGTCCCTGGTAAATCCTGAATCGACCCGGCTTCCAAAATAAATCTTTGTTAAATAACAGATTTTTATAGGGTGCCGGGTCGATACCTTTGCTGGCTTTTCGCTTACCCTACCCGGTTGGTACACCACGAAACCCACAGTCCCGAATCGGGACAGCAATCCAGACTAAACACCGCCTTGGTGGTCATTTCGATGTGTGAAATACGTATTTTCCCTTCCTAACGAAGCGCTTCTATCAGCCGCTGCATAAACGCCGCACCGCGCTCAAACTGCGCAACTTCAAGATATTCATCGGGTTGGTGGGCCTGCTCAATCGATCCCGGCCCGCAGATAATTGTCGAAAATCCAGCTTCCTGAAACTGCCCGGCCTCAGCGGCATAGGGCACCATTCGCGCTGGGCCATTGTCGCCCGCCAAGCGCCGCGCGAGCAGTTCCGCCGGGCTGCCGGGATCAGGCACCAGGCACGGCGTTTTTGACCGGCGCACCACCGCCACACCAGTGCCGGTAAACCGCGCCTTGATCGCCGCATCCTCTCGCGCAGCCAGCGCCAGAAATGGCGCGATAATCGCTTCAGGATCATCCCCCGGCGGCGTCCGCAGATCGAACACAAACGTGCATTCGCCCGCCAAGATATTCACCGCCGTTCCGCCACGGATTTGACCGATCGTCAGCGTGGTATGCGGTGGCATGAAGCCCGATTGCGCGTCCCCCGCGCGCTCCAGCTGCGCCGCCAGTTCAGCCAGTGCTTGCATCAGCCGCACCGCAACCATGTTTGCCGACACGCCCAAATGCGTCAGGCTCGAATGCGCCTCATGCCCCGTTACCGTTACGATCCAGCTCGAAATTCCCTTGTGGCCGCTCACCACCTCCATATTGGTCGGCTCCCCCACGATCACCGCCATTGGCGTCGGCAGATCGCGCACCAGTTCGCGGATCATATCCGGCGCGCCCAGACAACCGACCTCCTCGTCATACGAAAAAGCGAGATGCACCGGCCGCGCCAGCCCGGCACGCACAATGTTGGGTGCCGCCGCTAATGCGAGTGCCAGAAACCCTTTCATGTCGCACGTACCGCGCCCAAACAGCCGATCGCCCCGCCGCGTCAGCGCGAACGGATCAGTGCTCCACGCCTGCCCGTCGACCGGGACCACATCAGTATGGCCTGACAGCACAACGCCCCCTGCAACAGGCGGCCCCAGGGTCGCGTACAAATTGGCCTTGGTGCCGGCCGCATTGCCAACCCGCGTTGAGCTCACGCCCAAACTGGCCAGCAAATCCTCAACATAGCTGATCAGCGCCAGGTTGGAATCGCGCGACGTTGTGTCAAACCCGATCAGCCGCTCGAGGATCGGCAGGGCATTTTCAGCGATAGCAGCGGATGCGGACAAGTCAGTCATTATCTGGACTTAGCCGACAAAGATCAGGCCGTCACCGGTTCCCGCTCTACTGCCCGCGATCCAGGCCCTGATTGCGATCCGGCGACCGGATTGGAAAACTCCATCTCGTCATCCACCGACCCAAAACGCAGCATCATGATGTCCTTGGCGTAATTCTGGTGCACCTGCCATGGCTGTTTATTGCCCTGTTTGGGGAAACGCTCCATCGCCCGCTTCACATAGCCCGAGCTGAAATCAAGGAACGGCATCGCCTCCAGGTCGCTCGCGATCCGCGGCGTTACCTGGCGCATCTTGCGCTTCTTCATCGTGTTCAGCAGGCGTGTCACATAACCACAGGTCAGATCAGCCTTCAGGGTCCAGCTGGCATTGGTATAACCAAAGGACGACGCCAGATTCGGCATGTCGCTATACATCATACCTTTGTAATTGAACGTTTTTGATAGGTCGCGCGCCTGACCGTCAACGGTGAAAGCAACATCGCTCAGCAACTGCAGTTCCAACCCGGTTGCCGTCACGACGATATCAGCATCGATCCGCTTGCCCGATTCCAGCGCGATCCCTGCGGCATCAAAATGATCGATCCGATCGGTCACGACGCTAGACGTGCCGGCCTTTATTGAATCAAACAGATCGGCGTCAGGCACCAGACAAAGCCGCTGATCCCAGGGATTATAGCGCGGGGTAAAATGCGTCGCGATGTCATAGTCAGGACCAAGCTGATCGCGCACCATGCCGATAATGCGCTCTTTTGCTTGCGCCGGATATTTCCGCGCAGCGCGAAAGAAATACATGCCGAACAGCACATTCTTCCACCGCGTAATCCCATAAGCGAGTTTGGCGGGCAGCAGTGCGCGCAGCCGGTTTGCCACCGCATCCTCGGCAGGGCGCGATACAACATAGGTTGGCGATCGCTGCAGCATCGTTACATGCGCGGCGGCCTTTGCCATTTCGGGCACAATCGTCACCGCCGTCGCCCCCGATCCGATCACGACGACCTTTTTGCCCGTATAATCGAGATTTTCGGGCCAGAATTGGGGATGAATGATCTGCCCGGCAAAATCGGCAACGCCCGGGAAATCCGGCGTATGGCCCTGCGCATAATTGTAATAGCCGGAGCACATGAAGAGGAAATTGCAGCTATACTGCACCTCCCGCCCCTCGCGCAGCGCCGTAACGGTCCAGCGCGCATCCTGTGTTGACCAGGCGGCGGATGTGACATGGTGGCCAAAGCGGATGTGCCGATCAATGCCATATTTGGCCGCTGTGCGCTTCACATAAGCCAGAATGTTCGGCCCATCAGCAATCGCCTTTGCCTCTGTCCACGGCTCAAATGAATAGCCCAGCGTGTACATGTCGGAATCACTGCGGATGCCCGGATAGCGGAACAAATCCCACGTCCCGCCAATATCGGCGCGCCCTTCAAGGATCATGTAGCTGCGATCAGGGGATTTATCCTGCAGATGGTACCCTGCCCCGATCCCAGAAATCCCAGCACCCACCACGATAACGTCGACATGATCCATTATGGCACCTCCTGTGCCCATACCCGATATTCGATTTCCATTTGCAACGCAAAGGGCAGTTGGATGCCCCTGCTGCAACCAATCGCGGCGACGCACAAATTGGTCGTTGTCGGCCAGGCAATCGGGCCTTTTGGCAGTGGGAAGTTTTCGTAAAAACATCTGAATCAATGGCTTGGGTTCGCACCAAGCTAACCCGCTGATACTACTTAATTGAGTTTCGGATCGGGTGCCAAGATAAGCTCACAACTTTTCAGGTGTGGCGAAGTCGTCGATTGACACCGCTCGAACGCCCGGTATGCGTCATGCCGCCGGGGCAATCGGCGCCTTAGGGGGGCGATCAGTGGAAGAAAGCACCGTTCCCGCGCAGCCGCGCATGCGCTGGCTGGCGTGGCTGCCGCTGATCGCGGGCACCTTACTCGCGGTTATGATTCTCGACGCGTTGAACACGCATTTCGTGGTAAGGCTGTTGGAAGAGCCAACGGGAATGGACACGGCGTATTCCCGATACAGTCGCGGGCCCAGCACGCAATGTACAGACAATAGCAATAGCCAGAAATGCATTGCCGATTGGCGCAAGGCAGGATCGCCGCAAAGTGCTTTATGGTTCGGTAACTCGCAGCTGCACACGATCAACAGGCAACGCCCTGGCGATATCAACGCGCCCGAGTTCGTCCGGCGTCGACTTGCAGAGCGTGGCTATTATCTGGTCACCTATTCTCAGCCGAACGCCAACCTGACTGAGCAAACATTGATCTGGAACGCAATCGGCCCGGTTTACAAGCCCAAATTGCTCATCTTGGAAGTTTGTTATGACGACATTCGCGAACTTGGGGTTCGCGACACGGTTGGTGCGATGATGAAAGACCCCACGGTCGCGGCTCGCGTTCAAAGCCAGCCTTATTGGGCGTTGATGGCCAAACCGCTGATGACGTTCAACGCCCCCGCAAAGCCTGAGGCGAAAAAGAACGTGAGCCTCCAGGCTTATGTTGAAAAAGAGCTGACGGAATCGCTCGCTAACAACTGGCCGTTGTGGAAAGCGCGCGAGGGACTGCGTGGTGCGTTTGGCTATGCCATTCATGTTACCAGAAATAGCGTGCTGGGAATCCATTCGACCAGCAAGCGCCCGGTGAATCCCGGCGTTTACCGCGACAGACTGCGCCTGCTGGAAGGCCTGGTGCAAGACATGCAAGCGCAAGGCACAGGCGTGTTGCTGTATGCGCCCCCCTATCGACAGGACATCGACGGCCCCTATCTGATGGCCGATTATCGCGCATTCAAGCGCGACCTTGCAGCACTGGCCGCGCGCTATGACGCAACGTTTTTGGACATTGATCCGATCGTGCCGGGGCCCGAATGGGGCACCGTCCCTGAATTGCTTTTTGGGCTGAAAGAGCCCGATTTCATGCATTTTACAGCGGTTGGCCATACACGGCTTGGCGAGGCCATCGATAAAGAAACGCGACGGATGGGGTATTGATCGATGTTGTTTAACTCGGTCACGTTCCTTGGCCTGTTCCTGCCGATCGTGTGCACGCTGTATTGGCTGTTGAAGGGCCAGGCCCGGCTGTGGTTGCTGCTGATTTCGAGCATCACCTTCTACGGATTTTGGCGGATCGAGTTTATCCCGCTGATGCTGGGCAGCGCGATCATGGACTATTTCCTGGCCCATTGGATCGCCCGCACCGAAGATCAGACCCAGCGCAAGCGGATCATGGGGATCAGTCTGGTCGCCAACCTCGGCATTCTCGGGTTTTTCAAGTATTTCCTGTTTTTCCGTGACAGCATTTTTTCGGTCGCCCAGCTGCTCGGGTTCGAACCGAGCTTCACGACGATCAACATCATTTTGCCGCTGGGTATCAGCTTCTACATTTTCCAGACGCTCAGCTACACGATCGACGTCTATCGCCGGGATATTGAGCCGGAGACGAACCTGCTGCGCTATATGACGTTCGTTACCTTCTATCCGCATCTCGTCGCTGGCCCGATCATGCGGCCCGATATCCTGATCCCGCAGCTTGCAAACCCCGCGCCGTTCAGCGCGCAAAAGGTTCGGGAGGGGATAGAGCGGATCCTGGCCGGGCTGCTCCTGAAAGTGGTTCTTGCAGATTCGATTGCGCCCTTTGTCGATGAAGGCTTTGCCAATAATCTCCTTCAGATGAGCGCGTTCGACGCGTGGACCCTGGCATTCCTGTTCGGCTTTCAGATCTATTTCGATTTTGCCGGCTATTCATCGATCGCGATCGGCTCTGCGATGCTGATGAACATCTACGTCCCTGAGAATTTCAGATTTCCCTATGTTGCGACAAGCCCGCGCGAATTCTGGAAACGATGGCATATTTCGCTTTCAACCTGGATCAGGGATTACGTCTATATCCCCCTGATCGGGCGTTACCGCGCCCCTGGGGAAGGCGCATGGGACACATTGTCGGAGCCTGGAGAAAAAGCACCCGATACGCCCGACGTGAGCGAGGCAAGGCGAACCCGTGCGTTGTTCACAACCTGGGCGATCATGGGGTTGTGGCACGGCGCAAACTGGACGTTTGTCGTCTGGGGGCTTTACCACGCAACGATGGTTTGGGGACAGCGCAGCCTCTCGCGGTGGATCAGCCCGCCACAGCGCTGGATCGGTGCGCTGGTCGGCGTGGGGGTGACATTACCGCTGATCATGGCGGCGTGGATCCCCTTTCGCGCGCCTGACCTGAACAGCACCTTTATTCTTTGGAGCAAGCTCGTCAATCCGCTGGCATATCGTGGCCTTAGCCTGGCGCCGAATAGCTATCTGGTGGCGGCGATCATCACGCTGGCGATGTTTGCAGCGTATTTCGTCAGCGAGAAACTCGTTCCGCGCCTGGCGAAATACCCGTCAGCGTTTCTGGTGGTCAAGTCCGCTTATCTGACCGTGGTGATCGCGATTGTTTTCATCATGCTCGAAGTTCGAGCCCAGTTCATCTATTTCCAGTTTTGATAGTGTTTCGCGCGCGGCGGTACGCCGGCCGGCCTAAGTCGGCTCGGCGCGACAAAGGCTATCTTGGCCGACGGCGTTAAGCTGCCGCTTTCGCCTTTGCGCGATAGGCGTGGAGCAAGGGTTCGGTATAGCCGCTTGGCTGCGTGACGCCTTCGAACACCAGCGCACGCGCCGCTTGCAGGGCGATGCTATCCGGGTTGCCCGCCATCGGCTGATACAGCGGATCGCCCGCATTTTGCGCATCTACCTTTGCCGCCATCCGCGCGAATGCCGCGTTCACATCCGCCTCGGTCGCGACGCCGTGGAGCAGCCAGTTGGCGATGTGCTGCGATGAAATACGCAATGTCGCGCGGTCTTCCATCAGGCCGATATCGTTGATGTCGGGCACTTTGGAACAGCCAATGCCCTGATCAATCCAGCGCACGACATAGCCCAGAATGCCTTGCGCATTGTTATCCAGTTCACGCGCGACTTCCTCCGCCGTCCAGTTGCGCCCACCTGCAAAGGGCACGCTCAGCAGCCCGTCGAGTGCGGGAATGGCTTCATCCGCGATCTCCTTCTGCCGGGCAAATACATCGACCTTGTGATAATGCATCGCGTGCAGCGTGGCAGCGGTGGGCGATGGCACCCAGGCGGTGTTCGCGCCGCTCATCGGGTGGCCGATCTTCTGGTCCATCATGTCGGCCATCCGGTCGGGTGCTGCCCACATGCCCTTGCCGATCTGCGCGCGACCCGACAGGCCGTGGGCAAGCCCGATGCGGACGTTGCGGTCCTCATAGGATTTAATCCACGCGCTCGCCTTCATCTCCGCCTTGGGGATCATCGCGCCGCCGTGCATCGCGGTGTGCATTTCATCCCCCGTCCGGTCGAGAAAACCGGTGTTGATGAACACGATCCGGTCCTTCACCGCTTCGATACACGCCGCCAGATTGGCGGAGGTGCGGCGTTCTTCATCCATCACGCCAACCTTCACCGTGTGGCGCGCCAGCCCGAGCAGATCCTCGACCGCATCGAACAGCGCGTTGGTGAAGCCGCATTCCTCCGGGCCGTGCATCTTGGGCTTAACGATATAGACGCTGCCGGTGCGGCTGTTGCGGATTTTGTGCTCCTGCGAAGGCAGGAGCCCAGGATTATTGGCGATGTTCTCGGGGCTCTGGGCTCCTGCCTTCGCAGGAGCACCTTGCCGAAGATCATACATCGCAATCGTGCTGGTCATGATCGCGTCGAGGATACCCTCAGGCGCCTCGCCGCCACCGGCCAGATGGACCGCGGGCGTGGTCATCAAATGCCCCACATTGCGCACGAAAAGCAGCGATCGGCCCGCCAGCGTGATCTGGTCGCCATGCGCGCCGGTATAGACCCGGTCGGCGTTCATGCGGCGCGTCATCGCCTTGCCGCCCTTGTCGAACGTCTCCTCCAGATCGCCCTTCATCAGGCCGAGCCAGTTGGTATAGGCCGCCACCTTGTCCTCGGCATCCACCGCCGCGATCGAATCCTCCAGATCGCAGATCGTGGTCAGCGCGGATTCGAGAATGACGTCGGCGATGCCCGATGGATCGCTGCTCCCAATCGCCGAACTGGGGTCGAACACGACGTCGATATGCAAGCCGTTGTGGCGAAACAGGCGCCCACGCGCCGACTGGCCAACATATTGATCGGGATCGCGGATAGCGATGCCGCCCGAAGGATCGCCAAGGTCGGCCCAACTGCCAGATGCCAGCGGCACGGCCTGATCCAAAAACGCCTTCGCCGCCGCGATCACCTGCGCGCCGCGTTCGACATCATACCCGCCCGGCTTGGCCGCGCCGGGCAGCGCGTCGGTGCCGTAAAGTGCATCATACAGGCTGCCCCAGCGCGCATTCGCCGCGTTCAGCACGAAACGCGCGTTCAGGATCGGCACCACCAACTGCGGCCCCGCCATCGTCGCAATCTCTGCATCGACATTTTCAGTGCCGATGGTGAACGGCGCAGGCTCCGGCACCAGATAGCCAATGCCGCGCAGGAAAGCCTCGTCGACAGGCTCACCAGCCTTGTACCGCGCATCGATAGCGGCCTGCAAAGTCTGGCGCTTGGCGAGCAGCGCGGCATTTTCCGGCGCAAACCGGGCGAAGATATCCGCCACGCCCTGCCACCAGCCGTCAGCGGCAATGCCCAACCCTGGCAGCACCTGCGCTTCAACGAATGCGGCGAGCTCGGCCGCGACCTTCAGGCCGGCGCGATCAACGGAAACGGACATGAATCCTCCTTGGATGGGCAATGACGGGCCTGGGGAGGCGGGAGAGATTAACTTCACTCCCCTTCCCGTTCGTGTCGAGCAAAGTCGAGACACCCTGCCCAGCGCGTGTGACATGTTTCTCGACTTCGCTCGAAACGAACGGGCGAGAGAAGTAGGGTTGCCCTAAGCCAGCCCGGGCGCAGGTTTCAACCCTGTTCGGGGGACAAAGTGGCCGCCGCCGCCTCAATCCGCGCCAGCATCGCCGCAAATTGCGCGATTTCATCTGGCGAAAGGCCCGCAAAAATCTCCGCCTCCAGCGCCAGTGCCTTGGGCGCGACGCTTGCATACAGTGCCTGCCCGGCCTTGCTAAGCGACAACAGATGCGACCGCTGATCATCGGGATTCGGCGCACGCTTCACCAGCCCGCGGTCAACCAGCGCAATCGCGGCACGGCTGACGGTCACCTTGTCCATTTGGGTTGCCACCCCCAACGCCTGCTGCGTCATCGCCTGCCCCTCCGCAATCACCGCGATCAAGCGCCATTCAGGGATCTTGAGCCCAAACAGCGCCTGATACGCCGTCGCCACCGCCCCCGAAACGCGGTTCGACGCGATCGACAAGCGATAGGGCAGAAACTGGTCGAGCTTTAACTGGGTCATCCTAGGCCGGTTTCCCTGTGTTCCTTGCGTCCCCGCGAAGGCGGGGACCCAGACTGGGCTCCCGCCTTCGCGGGAGCACAAGAAACTTGAAGGGACATTTTCGATCGTTAGTCCAGACCCGAGCCGGGTTCCGCCACGGCCACCGGTCGCCGGGCAACAACCGCGATCCCCAGCGCCGCCGCCGCCGCTGCCCACAAAGCATCGCTGCCGAAAAGAATGAACGCCACTGCCCCTGCGGCACCGCCCGCCAGCAACCCGCTCCACAACAGCACATGCGGCACCCAGCCCCAGCGATCCTCGCCCGCCAGCGCCGCCGCGATCATCTGGCCAATCTTCACCAGCCGCCCGGTCATATAGGTCAGACCAATGCGCACCTCTGTGCCTTCAGCGAAAAAGATGTTCTCCACCCCCATCGCAACCGCCATCAGCACCGCAGACGCCCAAAGCAGCTGGAACTGGCCCAGCAACGCCGCCCCCGCGAGCAGCCCGGCGAGCAGCAGCGGCACGATTTCGCGATGCCGGCTCCCCGCCACGCGCCGGATCAGCGAACCGGCGACCACACCTGTCAGAAAGCTGCCGATCAGCATGGCGGCAACAGCGGCATTGGCAGACATCTCCGCGATCCCCACCCCCAGCCGCGTCGAATTCCCGCTCATGAACGACACGAAAAACCCGCCGGTCGCGAGGAACCCGATGGCATCGACATACCCCGCCAGCGCGGACAAGCCGATGGCAAGCAGCCGGTCGTGACGGTCGAAGGATTTCATGGGAGGGGTGTAGGGGGTGTGGAGGCGGATGGGAAATCTTGCGGCTCGGTAGATTGGGGCCGATTCATCAAGTACGATCATTGAATGAGCAACCGTCAACGCGAACTCCTGGGGACCGCCTTCGATAAGATCGGGGATCAGTGGATATTTTATGCAAATGCTTGGTCGCAAGGCGTGATTGTGAGTTCGGCAGAACGAGAACTTTATCTCACTTTCAGTCCCATAAAATTTAGGCGAGCCATAAACGGTCGCGTAGCGTCGCATCCTCGAAGACCATATTGGGCGACTTTGCGGCGAATGGTGACCGCGATAACTCATGGTCGCGATCCCGCCGGCCATCAGTAGTAATTGATTGCGCGGGAGCTGTTCGTCCTCACCCGTCACCCCGACCTTCTGCCGGGGCCCACCGGGCTGCTGGGGACTGGCGCTAGAGGCTCCAGCCCAAACCCCACCGCTAGGTCATTCCACGCCGGGTTCTCGCGCTCTATCAGGTTGCGTTTCCAGTCACGGTGGTAGCGTTTGAGCTGCTTTTCGCGATGGATCGCGGTCTCCATGTCGTCGTAGGTCTCGAAGTAGACGAGGCGTTTGATGCGGTGTTTTCGCGTGAAGCTCTCGTAGGTGCCTGCGCGGTGCTGGGCGATGCGGGCGAGCAGGTTGGAGGTCACGCCGACATACAAGGTACCGTTGTAGCCGCTGGCGAGGATGTAGACGCAGGGTTGTCGCTCGAGCTTCATGCTGCCGTATTTTGAGGCGAGGTGGGCCCCGGCACAAGGCCGGGGTGACGGTTGGGGTGGAATGGATAGCGTTTCCCTCCCTCCAACTACTTCGTCACCCCGGACTTGTTCCGGGGCCCACTCATCGACCCGCGGTGCCGATCAAGATTGAGCGTGACCCACGCCGCAAAGGTCCCTTCGACAAGCGACAACCCACAAGGTTCAGGCCTTCTCGCCTGCGGCCCGGTGGGCCCCGGCACAAGGCTGGGGTGACGCAGGGGGAGCAGCTGGAACGGCTAGACCTTCACCCCGAAGCCCGTTATATAGTTTCATCTGTTACCATCTGCCGCCACGGAGACGCCCGCCATGACGACCGCATACGAAAACCCCATCGGCCTGGACGGCTTCGAATTCGTCGAGTTCTGCGCGCCGACGCGGGGGATCATTGAGCCCGCTTTTGCCGCGATGGGGTTTACCCGGATCGCGCATCACCGGTCGAAGGATGTCGACTTGTGGCGGCAGGGGGCAATCAACCTGATCGTCAATTACCAGCCGCGCAGCCACGCCGCCTATTTCGCCGCAGAGCACGGCCCCTCAGCGTGCGGCATGGCGTTCCGCGTCAAGGATGCAGCGCAGGCCTATGCCACCGCCATTGAGCGGGGAGCGGAGCCGGTGGAAACGCAGACCGGCGTAATGGAACTGCGCATTCCCGCCATTCGCGGCATCGGCGGCGCCCTGATCTACCTTGTCGACCGGTATGACGATCAGCTGTCGATCTACGACATTGATTTCATCGCGCTGGACGGGGTTGATCAGCACCCGGTGGGTGCCGGATTCAACATCATCGATCACCTGACGCACAACGTCTATGGCGGGCGGATGGCGCATTGGGCAGGGTTTTACGAGCGCATCTTCAACTTCCGTGAAATCCGTTTCTTCGACATCAAAGGCGAGTATTCCGGCCTGACCTCAAAGGCGATGACCGCGCCCGACGGCAAAATCCGCATTCCGCTGAACGAGGAAGGCAAGGCCGGCGGCGGCCAGATCGAGGAATATCTGCGCGCGTATAATGGCGAGGGTATCCAGCATATCGCGCTGATCTGCGACGATCTGATCACCTGTATCGACCGGCTAAAGGCCAATGGCGTGCCGCTGATGACAGCGCCGCCCGCCACCTATTACGCGATGCTCGACGAACGCCTTCCCGGCCACGGCGAGCCGGTCGCCGAGCTGAAAGCGCGCGGCATCTTGCTCGACGGATCGACCGAAGGAGGCGACCCGCGCCTGCTGCTACAGATATTCGCGCAACCGCAAATCGGCCCGCTCTTCTTCGAATTCATCCAGCGCAAAAAGGATGAAGGCTTTGGCGAGGGCAATTTTACCGCGCTGTTCAAGTCGATCGAGCGCGATCAGCTGGAACGCGGCGTGCTCGGCGCTGAGGTGGTGGCATGACCGCGCCGTTCGCCCTCGCCCGCATCCACCACGTCGCCTATCGCTGCCGCGATGCGAAAGAGACGGTGGAATTTTACGAACGCGTCCTCGGCATGCGCTACACCAATGCTTTTGCTGAAGATCATGTGCCCTCCACCGGCGCTTATGATCCATATATGCACGTCTTCCTCGATTGCGGTGGGGGCAATGTGCTCGCGTTTTTCGAGCTGCCGAACCAGCCCGACATGGGCAAAGACCCCAACACCCCGGCCTGGGTGCAGCATCTGGCGTTTGAGGTCGCCGACATGGACACGCTCCACGCCGCCAAGGCGCATATCGAGGCGCAGGGCGTGGATGTGCTGGGGCCAACGTACCACGGCATTTTCCGCTCCATCTATTTCTTCGATCCCAATGGCCACCGGCTCGAACTCGCCTGCAACATCGGCACGCCTGATCAATATGCCGAGCTGGAACGCGTCGCGCCGCTGATGCTGGAAGAATGGAGCCAGACCAAGAAGGCACCGCAGCACGCGGCATGGCTGCATGTGGAGGCCAGCGAGTAAGGCAGCAATTTTTTTCAAATCGCTGTCGATTCCGCTCGCGCTCGCGCGTCTCCCCGATACGATCACGCTGGGTGGTCGCGATGAGAGGGATGGACTGCGATGAAATATCTGCTGACGATCTATGAAAACGAAGCCACCTATGATGACGGCACCGGTGCCGCGATGGGCGCGATCATTGAAAAGCACATGGCGTTCGGGGCTGAAAATGGCGCGGCGATCCTGAACGGCGCTGGCCTGCAACCCGCGGCAAGCGCAACCACCGTGCGCACTGACAGCGGCAAGCAGACGTTGCACGACGGCCCCTTTGCCGAAACCCGCGAACAACTCGGCGGCTTTTACATGATTGAGGCCGCCGATCTGGATGCCGCCATCGCCATCGCGAAGAAAGTACCGCTGGCGGCAGATGGCGCGATTGAGGTCCGCCCGATCATGAGCCCGCCGGGAATGTGAGCACAGCCGCACTTGATGCGGTGTTTCGGGCGGCCGGTGGGCGGATTATCGCTGCGCTGGCCGCCCGGTTCCGCAATCTCGATTTGGCTGAGGAGTGTTTTGCGGAGGCCTGCGCACGCGCCGTATCCGGCTGGTCGCGCGAATTGCCGCGCGATCCGGCGGGGTGGCTTTACCGCGTTGCAGAACGTGCAGCGCTTGATCAGTTGCGCCGTGCAGGCACCCGCGAAACCGCCATTTTGCCCGAACCGGAGCCTGAACCGACGGCGGAGGAATTGATGATGGCCGATGCCCGTCTCATCCCCGATCAGCGGCTGCAGTTGATCTTTGTCTGCTGCCATCCAGCCATCCATGCAGAGGCGCGCGCCGCGCTGACTCTGCGGCTGGTGTGCGGGTTATCGACCGAAGAAATTGCCCGTGCCTTCCTGATCAGCGAGCCAACGCTTGCCCAACGCCTGGTGCGCGCCAAAAAGAAGATTGCGGTCGCCGGCATCCGGTTCGAAACGCCCGGCCCCGATGCCTGGCCAGACCGGCTTGATGCGGTGCTGAGCACGATTGAGGTCGCTTATGCCCATGCTCATGCCGATGGCGCAGGCAGCGGCCGCCATGCTGATTACGCCAGCGAGATGCTGAGCATTACGGCCACGCTTGCGTCCATGATGCCCGCCGAGGCAGAGGTTCTCGCGCTCGCCGCAATGGTTCGCTTTGCCGAAGCGCGCCGCCCTGCCCGAACCAACGCCGATGGCGGGATGGTGCCGCTATCAGAGCAAGACCCCGCGCGCTGGGATGCTGCATTAATCGCGCAAGGGCGTGCCTATTTCGGTGCCGCCGCCCAACTGGCCCCGCGCGCGCCGCGCGTCGTTGCCGCACTGCTTCATGCCGAATGGTGCGCGCGCCCTTCGTTGGCGGAGCCGCCGCCCTGGGCCAATATCCTGACAATCTATGATGCGCTGCTGACGGTGCGTGATGATGTGATTACCCGGCTGAACCGCGCGGTAGCGCTGGCAGAAGTGGTGGGGCGCGAAGCAGCACTGGAGGAAGTGGACGCGCTGGACGCACCGGGGCTGGCGCACTTCCTGCCCTATCATGCCGTCCGCGCCGGATTGCTATCGCGGCTGGGGCTGAACGGGGCGGCGCGCGAAGCCTATGATGCAGCGCTGGCGCTGGGACCGGGAGACGCGGAACGCCAGTGGCTGGAACGGCGGCGAAGCGAGGTGGCGTAAAGCTGCGGCGGGGTGCTTAACCGCAGCGCTTAACCGCAGCCGATAATGCCTGCTGCGGGCACGATCACGCTGTCCTTGCCCGCCTGGTCAACGCGCACCGTCGCGCTTGGCACCGCCGCGCCGTCGACCAGGTCGCCGCGTTTGACGATGTCCATGTCCACACTCACGCGGTAATCGCCGCCAGCATAATCGGTGGTGGCTGCAAAGCCCAATTGCGCCGGGCCGGTTTGCCCCACCTTCACCAGATCGGTCACCGTGCCACCCGGCGCAAAGCGCACCCCGGCGGGGCTGGCGCTGACCATCATGATCAATCCGTGACTGGGGGTTTGCGACCATAGAAAGGCAGCACAGCTACCCGTGGGCAGTTCCTGGCGCGGGATGGTGCCAATTGGCAGGCCATCAATCGATGCCGTCGTGCCGGGCGCCGCTTCCGGCGCGGTTTGGGCAGCGGCGGCCAGCGTTGCCGTGGCAGCCATCAGGACGGATAAAGCGATCTTCATAGCCCAATCATTAGCATAGCAAGCGCCGTCGGGTAAGCCGCGATCGCCAAAAGCGCGCCAAACGGCAGCCGATCATCCGCCCGTGCCCCGCGCCCGGTGGCCAGCCAGAACAGCACCACCCCCAGACCTGCCAGCGCTGCCAGTACCAATGTAATCGGCAGTAACCGCCAGCCAATCCACAAGCCAATGGCGCCCAGCAACTTGGGATCGCCGCCGCCCAGCCCTTCGCGGCCACGATAGGCCTTATATCCCGCCCCCACCGCCCACAGACCAGCAAAGCCTGCAAAACCGCCGATCAGCCGATCCGCCATTAATGGCGCGATGCCCAGCAGGCCGCTCGCCAACCCAGCAAGCGCCAGCGTGAGCGTCAGCCGGTCGGGCAGCCAGAATTCGGTGATGTCCAGCGCGGCAAGCGCCAGCAGCAACCAACCAAACACCGCCACCGCCAGCGCGGCGGTGCCGCCAACCAGCAACCCGGCCGAAAGCCCGATCAGCAGCCCGGCAAGCTCAATCTGCCAGTGAATCGGATCAATCGCCGCGTGGCAGCGTCGGCACCGTCCACGGCTTGCTAGCGCGCTGAGCAACGGCACCAACTCACGCGGCTCCAGCACAATCTCGCATGAATCGCAGCGCGATCGCCCCGCGATCACTGATCGGCCCTGCGGCCAGCGCACGACCAGCGCGGCAATGAAACTCCCAAAAATCGTCCCCAATATCGCCAGACCGGTCGGCATCAGCCATGCCGGGGCCGAAATGATAGATAGGGCTGCGTCGTCCATGGATTTTGGCGATAGGCGATTTGTATTCGCGTCACCACCGGTCTAACGCGCTGGCAATTATCCATCCCGCCGGAGCATCCCCCATGGCCAGCCAATCCCCGCATGATCCCGTCGTCATCGTTTCCTATGCGCGCACGCCAATGGGCAGCTTTCAAGGATCGCTATCTGGGGCTTCTGCGACAGAATTAGGGGCAGCAGCGGTTGGCAGCGCGGTCGAACGCGCTGGCCTGTCAGGGGCGGCAATTGAGCGGATTTACATGGGCTGCGTGCTGCCCGCAGGGCTTGGCCAGGCCCCTGCCCGCCAGGCCGCGCTGAAAGCTGGCCTGCCCGATCATATCGAGGCGACAACGGTGAACAAGATGTGCGGCAGCGGGATGCAGGCAGCGATTATGGCGGCGGATGCGCTCGCAGCGGGCTCTGTCGACTTGCTGATTGCAGGCGGGATGGAGAGCATGACCAACGCGCCCTATCTGTCGCTAAAGCACCGCAGCGGCGCGCGCATCGGCCATGATGTGCTGAAGGATCACATGTATCTCGACGGGCTGGAGGATGCCTATCAACCCGGCAAGCTGATGGGCAATTTTGCCGAGGATACCGCGGCCGACTATCAGTTCACGCGCGAACAGCAGGATGAATACGCCATCGCCTCGCTCACCCGCGCCAAAGCCGCGCAGGATTGCGGCGCGTTCGACCGCGAAATCACGCCAGTCGAAATCGCCGGTCGCAAGGGCACGGTAACGGTCGACAAGGACGAACAGCCGCTAAAGGGCGATCCCGCAAAAATCCCCACGCTGAAACCCGCGTTTTCAAAGGACGGCACCGTTACCGCCGCCAATGCATCGTCGATATCAGACGGGGCAGCGGCGCTGGTGATGACGCGGCTGTCGGTGGCGGAAAAGCTGGGCCTTACCCCGATTGCGCGGATCGTCGCCACGGCAGGCCACGCCCATGCCCCTGCCTTGTTCACCACCGCGCCGGTGTTTGCGATGCGCAAAGCGCTGGAAAAGGCGGGATGGCAGGCCAAAGATGTCGACCTGTTCGAAGTCAACGAAGCCTTTGCCATCGTGGCCATGATCGCGATGCGCGACCTGGGGCTGTCGCATGACGTGGTGAACATCCACGGCGGCGCCTGCGCATTGGGCCACCCGATTGGCGCGAGCGGCGCGCGGATCATGGCCACGCTGATCTCTGCGCTACAAACCACCGGCGGCAAACGCGGGCTGGCGAGCCTGTGCATTGGCGGGGGTGAGGCCACGGCGGTGGCGATTGAAATGATGGGGTAAGCGATGCGATTGGTGCCGTCGGGTTCTCGCCGGGCATCATCCATCGCATGTCGGGGGGGCTAGCCCGTTGAACCAGCGGCAGCAAGCAGAGTGGCGTATCGCGGCTGCTGGTGGCAAAGAAAGTCTATGATGGCTTCCCGCCCTGTCCGCAGATCATTACTGGCGTTGTGGCTGGTGCTGCTGGCTGGCTGCAACCAGCGCAGCGATGTTGGACCGGTCGTGGTCAGCGCCATTGGCCCGCGCCCGGTGCTGGTTGATCCGGCGCGAAACCTGCTGAGCGGGCCGACGCGCTTGCTGCTCAATTCCGCGGCGCAGGGACTTGTGCGGTTCGACGCCGCTGGGCAGATCGCGCCGGGCCTTGCCGAACGCTGGATCGTGATCGACAACGGCATGAGCTATATTTTCCGCCTGCGCGAAGCCGAATGGGCCGACGGCAGCCGGGTAACGGCGGCTCAGGTGGTTGACGGCCTTCGTCGTCAGTTGGCGGGCCGGTCGCGCAATCCACTGCGCCCCTATCTTTCCGCGATTGATGAAATTGTGGAGATGACGCCACAGGTTATCGAAGTGCGGCTGAAGCGCCCCCGGCCTGATCTGTTGAAGCTGTTCGCGCAACCCGAACTTGCTTTGACGGGTGATCGCGTTCGGGGCGGCAGCGGCCCGTTTCGCATTTCCCCAAGCGGTAAGAACGGCGTGCTGCTGAACCCGGCCTTTGATCCAGCGCGGAGTGCCAGCGACGACATTGAAGCGCCGAGTCCCGAACAATCAGTCCATCTGATCGGCGAGCGCGCCGCACGCGCGATTGTGCGCTTTGCGGAACGCCAATCCGATCTGGTGAGCGGGGGCAGCTTTGTTGACTGGCCGTTGCTGCAATTCGTTACCATCGCGCCTGCCAATTTCCGGCTTGATCCCGCCGCTGGGCTATTCGGGCTGGCCATCACCAACCGGGAGGGGTTTTTGGCCACCGCCGAAAATCGGGCAGCACTGGCGCAGGCGATTGATCGCACAGCCTTGGTCTCAGCCTTTGCGCCCGGCTGGCAAACCACCGAGCAAATTCTGCCCGAATCGCTCGATTCCGCCCGTGCCCCCGCGCTGGCCAGTTGGTCGGCCTTGTCGCTTGCCGATCGGCAGGATGGCGCGCGGAGCAGGGTCCGCCGATGGAAGGCGACCCATAATGGCCCGCTAACCGTGCGAATCGCGCTGCCCAGCGGGCCGGGCGCGACAATTTTGTTCGGCTTTGTCGGGGCGGCATTTCGGTCGATTGGCGTTGAACCGCGCCGGGTGTCACTGGATGCACCGGCCGATCTGCGCCTGATCGACGCAGTGGCACCCTATGACAGCGCCCGCTGGTATCTCGCCACCGCGTGCCAGCCCTGCAGCGCGGACGCCATCACCGCGCTTGATGCCGCGCGCGATGCCGATACGCTCGCTGATCGCGCGCAGCGTATTGCCGATGCTGATGCCCTGTTGAGCGAGGATGCGGCTTTCATCCCCCTCGCCCGTCCGCTACGCTGGTCTTTGGTCGCGTTGCGGCTGCGTAAATGGCAAGGGAACGCACGCGCCTGGCATCCGTTAAACCAGTTACGTGACGAAAGCAGATAGGGGCCATGGCAAAGCAAACCACGCGACTGGACCCCGAACAGGTCCGCAAGCTCGCCGCTCACCTGCCGCTGGGGCGCGACGCCGCCGCCGTGCGCAAACGCATTGAGAGCATGGAACACCTGCTGGAAGGGTTAGTCACCATTCCCGGCCTGAACCGCAAAGTCGGGCTGGACGTGATCCTTGATTTCATCCCGGTCGCCGGCCCCACGATTGCCGCCGCAATGGGCGGGTGGATGATGTGGGAAGCACGCAACCTGGGCATGACCAAGACGCATATGGCGCGCATGGCCGGTAATATCGGCATTGATTATCTGCTCGGCCTGATCCCCTGGATCGGCGCGGTGCCCGATTTCTTCTTTCGATCAAACACGCGCAATCTGAAAATGGTGAAGCGCTTCATGGATCGTCACCACCCGTCCACGGCGATTATTCAGGGGTAGTTTCAGCCGTCAGCGTCGCCCCCGCCAGATTTTGATGGCCGCGCCGGGTGCCAGCCCGCCCTGATGTGCCGGGCACGTCGCAAAGCGCAGTTTCTTGTCCATGCACAGCCAGATCTCGTCGAGCCAGCCCTGACGAGTCGCGGTGATCCGCATCATGTCAGCGCGCAGACCGGGATTGGCGCGGGCTACTGCCGTCGCAAGCTGCCCCGCCGTCAGCCGACGCCGCGACAGCGCGTTCATATCGGGGTAGCGCAACCGCCCGAACACCCCGGTCGCCTTATCAAAATACTCGCCGGGCGTGATATTCATGCAGGTGCCGTGCTTGGCCCATTCATGCTGCAACAACTGGGCGGACGGGGTGGCGCACAGGTTTTTGCGGATCACGGCGGCGGGCAAAATTTCTGCCGCTTTGCAATATTGCGGCCATTTCTCACCCGTGCCGTCGGGCCACAGGCCGTGCAGGGTAAAGCCGAACCGGTTGTCGCCGCCGCACTGGAATTGGGCAGAGGCATCGCGCGCGTTGCTGCGGCAATATTGCGGCGTCCAGCTGATCGCCAGTGTGTAACTGCCAATCGGCAACAAGCGCTGGGGCTGGCTCGCGCTGGGGCCGTCCGCGCGCGGCACCGGCACCTGCTCAGGCACTGCGCAGCTATAGGCCTGGGCATGGGCGATGGCGGGAACGCCAGCCGTAAAGCAAGCCACAGCGAGATATGCCCTGAACCGCATCTACCCTTCTCCTACGCCGAACCAGTCTCTGGATGTTTTTCCGAACAAGAATATCGATGCTACCGTTATTAGGATAGCTACAGACACGTCTGCCGCGAAAATTGGCAAATCAATCTCACCCTTCGAGTACCATATAAAAAAAACTGGTATATATAAAACAGCAATTATTGAGAATACCAAAATTATACTCCGAGCAAACAAGCTTTGATTTTCCACAACCAGATACAACAACAAACTCTTGATTCCGATACCGGCAATCATGCTTATCAGAAAAACATCTCCTCCGACCAATTCCAATCCTGGCGATGCATATTGATACCCCACCGATACCCCTAGCATTACGCAGCTTATCAGAATGACGATCGCGTATAGTTGCGCGAAACGCCTGATCGACGGTGGTGCGGACTTCCAGTCAGCCATCTTTCAGTACCGTACTGAAATCCAGCCCGATATCCGCTGCTGGAGCTGATTGCGTCAGCCGACCGACGCTGATGAAGGTAACCCCCGTTTCAGCAATGGCGCGGATCGTATCAAGCCGCACACCGCCGGAAGCTTCCGTTGGCACGCGCCCGCCGATCAATGTCACCGCCCCGCGCAAAATTGGCGGCGGCATATTGTCGAGCAGCAAATGTGTCGCGCCAGCCGCCAGCGCGGGCTCGATCTGGTCGACGCGGTCAACCTCCACGATAATCCGTGCGATGCCCGCTGCCTTGGCGCGCCGCACCGCTTCCTCCACAGATCCGGCCACCGCGACGTGATTGTCCTTGATCATCGCTGCATCCCACAAGCCCATGCGGTGGTTGGTCGCGCCGCCCATTCGTGTGGCGTATTTTTCGAGTAGGCGCAGGCCGGGGATGGTTTTGCGCGTATCGAGCAACGTCGCCCCCGTTCCCATGATCTTGTCGACATAACCGCGCGTCATCGTCGCGATTCCCGACAGATGCTGGACGGTGTTGAGCGCTGATCGCTCCGCCGTCAGCATCGCCCGCGCGCTGCCTTCAATCCGCATCAGATCAGTGCCGGCGGGCACGCGAGCGCCCTCCTCCACCAGCAAATCGATCACCGCATCAGGATCAAGCGCGCGAAAAAACGCTTCGGCAATTGGCAACCCAGCCACGACAATCGGATCGCGACTGTCCATCACCCCGGCAAAGCGCGCATCCGCGGGTATCACCGCAGCGGATGTGATGTCCCCGCCCTGCCCCAGATCTTCTGCCAGCGTTGCGGCAACAAACCGGTCAAGATCGAAATCGGCAATCATGATGCGCTCACCAACCCTGCGTTGCCGTACCAGCGACCACATAGAGCGTCACCAACATCCCCGCAATCAGCGCGCCGGGGCGGTAGCTGCCCGTGCGCCGCCAGGTAAAAATGGCGATTACCGCCACCGCCGTCAGCACAACCGGGAATTGCAGGGCGATAACCGTGCTCAGCGGGTCAAGCGCCGTCGGTAACTGTCCCGTGAGGAAAAACACCCCGTAATCAAGCACCAGCATCACCACAAAGCCCAATGCGAGCGCCAGCTTTGCCCAGCCATATTGCGCCATCCAGCCATCGCCTTGCACCGTCAGCCGATCGACCAACGTGCGCACAGTCGCCAGAAAACCGATCGTCAGCGGGATGATGTAAATCGCTGCAATCATCATCTGCTGCAGGGTCGCCAGCTTCACTGCGATGATCCACAAGCGGAAATCGGTGTGGAACAACTGGTCTGCCGCGATCAGCGCCGCATAGCCTGCTGCCACGCTCAGCACCGCCAACACCACCGCAGGCAGCCAATCAGCCTGCCGCCCGCTAATAGCCCCGCGCCCGATAAGCCAGGTGATCCCGGCCCCCACCAGCGCCCACAGCGTGATCTGCGTCGTCACCGTTTGCGGCAGTATCGGGTTGGGTTGAACCAGCAGGAACACCGCGACAAACACCGGGAAAAAGGTAAGCGCGGGCAGAAAGCTGGTCATCAGGAATGCCCGCCACCACCGGCCATCGCGTGCCTCCACCGCAGGCTCCACAATGCCGCGCACGCCGGCAAAGGCTGGCAAGCGCAGCAGCACGTCAAACGCGCCCAGCACAATCATCACAAATCCGATCAGGCCCAGCGCCGTCCCAGCTTCTTTCCAATACCAGATCTGGTTGCTCGACGGGATGGGGCGTGCGCCCTTCAGCGTCACGGAGAACCAGTCAATCGCGCGCGCAATTGCTTCGGGCGAAATATGATCGCCGGGGTGCGTTACCGCCGGGGTGGCCAGTATACGCGCGGTGCCATTGGCAATGGAGCCATATATCTTGCGCGGCACAATGCGCTCGCTGGTGCCAAATACCGCCTTCAGCTTGGCTGAATCGACGACGTCTCGGGCCTTGTCCACGCCCCACATCAGCTTCGAAAACTCGTCATACTGGCTGTACACAAGCCCCAGATTGCGCGGCCAGCTTGGGCTGCCGTCTTTGGCATAGGGCGCGCCGGTGGACGATCCTTCCAGAACAATCGCCTTGTAATCATCGGGATAGGCGACCGCAGCGGCAAGCACCGTCCAGCCCCCCATGCTGTGCCCCTCCATCCCGATATTATCGGTATCAACCATCGCCAGGCTGCGCAGATGCGCCAGCCCGTCCGGCCCGCCAAAGCCGTTCGAAAATGCCGGGCCGCCGCTATAGCCATGCCCGGTCTGGTCAATCGCGAGCACCACATAACCGCGCCGCGCAAATTCAATTGCGAACCCGTCCTGCGTTTCGCGCGAGTTGATATAACCATGGACGGCCAATATGCCCGGCGCCTTGGTGGCAGGCGTGGCGGTGGACGGAACATACAGCAGCGCGCTCATCATCTTGCCGCCCGTGCCCAGAAAGCGGATATCACGCACCGCAACCCCGCCCGCCGTCTGCACGCGGTTCGCCAGCATTGCGCCGCCCAGCGCGAGCGCCAGCCCCAATATCAGCATCCACCAGCCGTTTCGTGGCATTCCCTGCGCCATATCCGCCCCCTGATTGGCTTTCATTGACGACCGCTGCAAAACCGGCGACGGGCATCCCATTATCGTCCCCTTTGGAGAACCGATCATGGCCAAGGTCAAGATGCCCCTCCCCAAGATAATGGCATTCGATGTCTTTGGCACATTGGTCGACTGGCGCACCAGCATTGCGCGGGAAGCGGCGATGATCTTTGCAGCGGCAGGCCGCAGCGATATCGATCCGGCGCGCTTTGCCGATGCATGGCGCGGATTATATCAGCCAGCGATGGAGGCGGTGCGATCCGGCAAACGGCCCTTCACCCGGCTTGATGTGCTAAACCGTGAAACGCTCGATACCCTGTTGGCGGCTCACGACGTTACCCTGGCCGAGGAAACTGCACGCGATTTTGCCTTTGCCTGGCGCCGGCTGGACGCGTGGCCGGATGCGGTGGCCGGGCTGACGCGATTGAAAACCCATTTCCCCATCGTCACCCTGTCCAACGGCAATATCGCGCTGACGATGGAACTGGCGCGGCGGGCCGCCCTGCCCTTTGACGCCATATTGGGGGCCGAAGCGGTGCAAGCGTTCAAACCAACCCCCGAAGCCTATCTGCGCACCGCCGATCTGCTCGGCATTGCCCCCGGCGAGCTATGCCTGGTCGCGGCCCACCATAGCGATCTGGCAGCAGCACGCGCGTGCGGGCTGCAAACGGCCTATGTGGATCGCCCGATGGAATATGGCGGGCAGATCGCCCCTGACGCGCATATGGCGCAGGATTGGGAGTGGTCAGCAGGCGATCTGGAGGCGCTGGCGGCAGCTATGCTGGAGCAATAGACGCGCCGATTAAGCGCTATCTGGCGGTTACCGCAGCGACCCCGCGACAAGCTTGTGCAATTTGTTATGCAGCGCATCATTTGCGGCCAGAAATTCATTGCGTTCGTGCATACGGTCGCCGCCGCGAAAATCAGTGACGTAGCCGCCTGCTTCCTTGACGAGCAACAGCCCTGCCGCAACGTCCCATCGGCTTAGTCCCGACTCCCAATAACCGTCAAAACGTCCCGCTGCGACCCAGGCAAGATCAAGCGCAGCAGAACCCAGCCGCCTTATGCCTGCAACGCCCGGCGCAACCGCACCAAAAATGCGTGTCCACTGCGCAAAATCACCATGCCCCAGGAATGGAATGCCCGTCGCGATCAGCGATTCTGACAGATCGTTGCGCGCCGAAACGCGCAGCCGCTGGTCGGTCAGCCAGGCCCCACGCCCCCGCTCCGCCCAGAAACTTTCATCGGTCAGCGGTTGATAAACCAGCGCCGACACGGTTTCATACCGGCCATCCGGGCGCGGTTCTTCCACGGCAATCGAAATCGCGAAGTGCGGGATGCCGTGCAGGAAATTGCTGGTGCCATCGAGCGGATCGACCACCCAACGCGGCTTATTGGGGTCGCCCGCAATCTCGCCGCGCTCTTCCATCATAAAAGCCCAGTCGGGGCGGGCGTGGCTCAATTCTTCGTAAATCGTCTGTTCGGCGCGTTTATCGGCCATCGACACAAAATCGGCCGGCCCCTTGCGGCTGACCTGCAGGTGCTGGACTTCGTTAAAGTCACGCCGCAGCCGGGGCGCTGCCTTGCGCGCGGCACGTTCCATAACGGTGAGCAGGCCTGAGTGGGAAACCATTATCTTCTCCCCCCTCCCACGTGCGGGAGGGGTTGGGGGTTGGCAGTGCCGCGTGCGAAACCGTTTGGTGGGAATAGGCCCACCCCTGTCCCCTCCCGCAAGCGGAAGGGGAATTTGGTCAGTCCGCGCGCTTCACATAAGTTTGTTCGTACACATCAACCACGATCCGCGTGCCCGCACCGATATGCGGCGGCACCATCACGCGCACGCCATTTTCGAGCACTGCCGGTTTGTAGCTTGACGATGCCGTCTGCCCTTTCACGACCGCGTCAGCCTCAACAATCAACGCCTCGATCGTGTCGGGCAATTGCACGCTGATCGGGCGTTCGTCGTAAAGCTCCATCACCACGTCCATCCCGTCCTGCAGGAAAGCCGCCGCATCGCCCAGGATACCCGCATCGAGCGTGATCTGATCGTAAGTCTGCTTGTCCATGAAGGTAAGCATGTCGCCGTCACGGAACAGGAACTGAAAATCGGTGGTGTCGAGCCGCACGCGCTCCACCGTTTCGGCGGAGCGGAAGCGCACGTTGTTCTTGCGCCCATCGATCAGGTTTTTCATTTCAACCTGCATATAGGCACCGCCCTTACCAGGCTGGGTATGCTGGATTTTCACCGCTTTCCAGATGCCACCTTCATATTCAAGGATGTTGCCGGGGCGAATTTCGACGCCGCTGATCTTCATGGGAATGCCTGTGATGTTGAAAGAGCAAGCCGGTCCCCTTAGCGGCCAAGCTTGGTTTCGGCAAGCAGCCCCCGCGCACCTCCGGGCAGGGTGATCCGGCTGTGATCGGCAGCAGCAGGCACAACGATGGCACCGATCAGTGCGAACGGACCGCAGGGGTTACGCGGCACCCCCAACGCTTATGAAGAAGCTGGTCCGCCGTCGCCCCACCTCGTCAGGTCGGGCAAGCGAAAACACTGATGTACCAGCGTGTGTCTTTGCGTGTGCGCAGGATGCGGAAGCGCGAGGGGATCTTTTTGTTCATGAGCAGTTTATCAGCGTCAAGCTTCAGCTTTTCGGCAAATTTGTACTCATCGGGCGAAGAGGTTCGGATTTCAAAACCACGCACGCCGTAACCGGGCTGGGCGTTGGTAAATTCTGGTAACGGACGCAGCCGCCAATTTCCCGCAGCGCCAATTCCCAGTTCTCGGATCGCCGAGGCAAGGTCCTGCGCCCGCTTGCTGGCGACCGTATCGGATGTCTGGCACCAGAAAATGTCAAAGTCATAATTCGACCAATCCGGCGTCCCAGCCTTGCCCGCCGCCACTGGGGCTGCAGCGGTGGCTGGGTTCGCACGGGCAGCCGCGGCCTCGTCAACACGGGCTTGATCATCGATCTGAATGCTCAGATTCTCCAGCAGCGTGCTCTGCTGGGTGAGGACCGTCTTTTGAGCGCCCTCGGCAGTCGGCGACTGTGCCGCGATCTGGCTCTGCAAGGTAACCAGGAGACTTTTGATCCCATTGCGAAAATGATCACGGACCTCGCTATCAGGGATAACCTGCACATAGGCCGACGCGATCGTCAACCGGTCGATACGATCCGAAACGGAGAGGTCGGTACCCTGGATCTCTTTGATCGCTTCGAAAACATCCTTGGTGATGCCCGCATAATCCTTGCTGCGCTGGCGGCTTTCCACCTGAACCTTCAGCTGGTTCTCGACTTCGGATACCTGCATGGAGGTGCCGATCGTCACGATCGTCTGAGCAACAACCGCCACCGCCCCCGCTACCGTGACGAGCTTCTCGATGGCCGACAATCGGGTAAACAAGCCGCCCCGGTCACCGCCGCCCCCAGAGCCGTGGTTTTCGTTATGTTCGCCCTCGTTCTGCTCCATCGCCGCCCCCATCGCTTCACCAACGCCACAGATTACTGAGAATAATCCAGCTTAGTGTTGGAGACGAGTCCGTTTCGGATCAGGTCGCGAGCACCGTCGCAAAGGCGCGAACCGCCGCTTCCTCATCCCCGCCCCAAACCGCGTGCGATACCGCCAGAAAATCTGCCCCCGCCGTTACCAACGGTCGCGCATTGGCGGGCGTAATCCCACCAATCGCGACACAGGGGATTTCAAACATGGTCGACCACCAACTGAGCAGCACCGGTTCGGCATGATGCTCCACCAATTTGGTGGTGGTGGGAAAATAGCTGCCGAAGGCGACGTAATCCGCGCCGCGCTCGCCCGCTTCCATCGCCAGGTGCCTGCTGTCGTGGCAGGTGACGCCGATCTGCGCTGCTGGGCCAAGTTCCGCGCGCGCCTCTCGCGGGTCGCCATCTTCCTGGCCCAGATGCACACCGTCCGCGCCCAGCCTTTTGGCTAGCGCAATGCTATCATTGACCAGAAACGCCACGTCATGTTCAGCGCAAATTTTCTGCAGCGGTTCAGCCAGTGCTGTTGCGGCGTGCTGATCGACACCTTTCACGCGGAACTGGAACGCGGCCACCGGCCCCGCCCCGAGCGCCCGGCGCAACCGATCAGGAAACGCGCCGCCCACGTCCAGCGGTGAAATAAGGTATAGCTGGCAGGCAGGACGCCGGTCATCGCGCTTAAACTGCGCGGCGAAATCGGGGTCGAGCGGGCCTAGGGGGTCTTCAATGTCCATCGCAGGGCGATAGCGCCGCGATCGCGGCATGGAAAGCCGCCGGATTGTCCAGCTTATGCGCAATCGCCTGGATCGCGCGGCCACGCCGCAATACTATCGGAGTGCGCAGATCAACGACCACGCTTGGCCAGCTTGCCAATGCCAAATTCAGCACACTGCGATCCTTGATTGCCTTGGCGTCCCAACTCCCCCGCAAACCGCCGATTTGCGCCACCGGGACGGTGATTGATTTCAGCATGCCAGCCCGCATCGTCAGCACGCCGTGGCTGATCGTAACGGGGAGTCGCCGGAAAGACCGCAGCAGCACAACCAACGCCACCACGAGCGCCAGACCGATCACCCCGACGATGATCGCCGCAATCCACCCCAACAGCGCCACAACGACCAGGTGCACCACCAGCATCTCAACCAGCGATATCCCCAGCAGCACCGCAATCATCGGGCCAAGGCTGCGGTGATAGGCAAACTCCATCGCCAACGGGTCGTCTGCATCAAACGTCATGGTGGCAGCATATGGCGAGGCAGGCGGCGATTGAAGCATTATTCATCGGTGGCTCATCGGCGGCTGATAGAATCGCGCTTATGAACAAATCCATTGCCCTTGGGCTCGCCGCCCTGATCGCCCTTGGCGCTTCACCAGCAACTGCCATGCCGCATGATGATCTTGTGCGATTGGGCCAAACCCTTCGGATTGACCGAACCAGCATTCGCCCAATCCGGGTGATGGAGGATAGCCGCTGCCCGGCCAATGCCCGCTGCATCTGGGGCGGCCGGGTTGTGGTGCGCGCCGATGTACGAACCGGGCGGTATCGCCAGCGGATAGACCTGACACTTGGGGAAGCACAGCAGATTGCCAACCAAACCATCACGCTGACGACGGTCGAACCCATTCGCTTCACCAACAGCGTGCTGCGGCCCGGCAATTACCGCCTTGGCTTTACGCTCACGCCATAATCGCGAGCAGGAACCCGTCCCACTTCTTCACGCCCACGGTCTGCACTGCCGTCGCGCTCAACCGTGGTTCTGCAGCAATCGCTGCAAACAGCGCGCGGGTGCCGATAACGCGCGGATCATCGCTGTTGCCATCCACCACTTGCCCCTCGCGCACGACATTATCGACGATAATGGTGGTGCCCGAACGCGACAGCGCCATTGCAGCGTGAAGATAGTCGACATTAGACGGCTTGTCGGCATCAATGAAGACCAGGTCGAACGGCGCTTCGCCGGCGGCGATCATCGCAGCAAGCGTGTCGACCGCCGCACCAACACGAATATCGACGCGCTCAGCAATCCCCGCCCGCGCGACATTTTCGCGCGCGACACTGGCGTAATGCGGGTCAATTTCCAACGACACCAGTTTGCCCCCTGCAGGCAAGGCCCGCGCAAGGCAGATGGTGGAATAGGCGCCCAGGGTCCCCACCTCCAAAATGCGCCGCGCGCCTGCCATACGGGCGAACAAATGCAGCATTTTGCCCTGCGGCGGTGATACATCGATATCGGGCAGGCCCGCTGCCGCATTGGCGACAAGCGTGGCTGACAGCGCATCATCCTCACCCAGCAAATGCGCCGCGATATAATCGTCGACCGCCTGCCAGCCGCTATTAGGCGGGTTCAGGCGTTCGACCACCAGCCTATTCCTCGCCCTTGTAGATGGCGACCAGCTTGTCGAGCATCGCCAACGCGTCGGCACGCGGGCGCTGGAAAGTGTTACGGCCAATGATCGATCCATTCCCGCCGCCATCACGAATATCACGTGCGTCCTGGAAGACCGCGTCGGCCCCCTTGGCTGCCCCGCCAGAAAATACGACGATCCGTCGCCCGTCAAAGCAGCTCTGCACGACATGCGCGACCCGCTTGGCCTGGGTGGAGCTGTCAAAGCCATCATAGGCTTTTTTGGCGTCCTTTTGTTCGATATGATCGCTGGGCAGCTTTACCTTGATGATGTGTGCGCCCAGCAATGCCGCCATGTGTGCGGCATACGCCCCCACGTCGAGCGCGAGTTCGCCTTCCTTGCTCAGCTTGCCACCGCGCGGGTATGACCAGATGACGGTCGCAATGCCGACCGACTTGGCATGATCAGACATTTCGCGGATTTGCTCCATCATCGCGAACACATCGTCAGAACCGGGATAAATGGTGAAGCCGATCGCCGAACAGCCCAACCGCAGCGCATCCTCAACGCTGCCCGTCAGCGCCTGGTTGATCGCCGTTGCCCAGCTGTTTGAGCTGTTGACCTTCAAAATGGTGGGGATTTGCCCGGCAAAGGTCGCGGCACCTGCCTCTATCATGCCCAGCGGCGCGGCATAGGCCGACAGCCCGGCATCAATTGCCAGCTGGAAGTGATAATGCGGGTCATAGGCTGCCGGATTGACCGAAAAACTCCGCGCAGGGCCGTGTTCAAAGCCTTGATCAACCGGCAGGATTACCAATTTGCCCGTCCCGCCTAACCGGCCGTGCATCAGGATGCGGGCCAGATTTGCCTTCACGCCAGGTGAATCGGATTCGTAGTTAGCAAGAATCGCTTTCACGGTCGGCGTCATGTGCATCCCCTTCGCTTGCATGCGGTGTTACGCGGCTGTTAGCGGCGTGACGGACGGGGGGCAACGCCTGCGATGGCACCAATTGCCTTCAAACGATCACACGTGCTCGGCGGCGACCTTGGCATCTTCGTTGACGGCGCGGCGCTCAGCGGTTTTTTCGGCGCGGCTCGCCATTTCGTCCCACGCTTTGGCAGCGCGCAAATAGCGGTCACGAACATTATCGAGGGTTGCAAGAGCAGCATCGGCGGCGGCCTGTTCGGCGCGCTCGCGGCAAAAGGGTGCTGTGGTCGTCATCGCGGCCCTCCTCGAATGGGATAATTCAGGTGAAAAAGGGATGCCAGGCGACTGCCCGGCACCCCTTGATCAATCACGCTGCGGAGAGATTAACCGCAGACATCTTGCCACGGCGGTCCTGCTCCAGCTCGTAAGAAACGCGCTGTTCCTTGTCGAGCGTGCGCATGCCGGCTGCTTCCACTGCACTGATGTGCACGAAAGCGTCGTTGCCGCCGTCCTCGGGTGCAATAAAGCCATAGCCCTTGTCGGCGTTGAAAAATTTCACGGTGCCAATCGGCATAGTCGTAGTTCCTTGAGTATATCCGGCGGCACCATTCATCAGTGCAAGCCGGTTGGGGCCGATATCGAGAAGTCGGCGTGTCGCCCGGCCCCGGCCGACGCGCCGAAGCGGGTTAGCAGGCCGCCGGCAAAACCGGCGCCTTGCGATAACGATAAAGCGAATGTTTTTCCGCGATCATCCCGGCATAGCCACGCGCCAGGGCTGCATGCGCGGCGGGCGCACTGCGGCCATTGGCACGTTCAGCGTTGACGAGCGAAATCTGCTCACGCCGGAATAGATAATTAAGATCCACGAACACCGCTCCTCAGGGACTGTCTTTGGGCGCGCACAGGTCGCTCAGTCACGGGAGAAAATCTTGGGGTACTCGAGTGATGGCGTTGCCCTAGCACACCAAACCGAATTTGTCGCATCAATTGTTGCGCCTGGGCTGTCAGGCCCGTTGCAGCGCCGCGACACCGGGCAAAATCTTGCCCTCCATCCACTCCAGAAACGCGCCACCGGCAGTGGACACAAAGGTGAAGTCGCCCGCCACACCAGCCTGGTTCAGCGCAGCAACGGTATCCCCGCCGCCCGCCACCGATACCAGTGATCCGCTCTGCGTCAGCGCAGCGGCAGTGCGCGCAAGCGCAACCGTGGCGGTATCGAAGGGCGGCGTTTCGAACGCACCCAGCGGGCCATTCCACACCAGGGTCCGGCACGTCTTCAGCACATCGGCCAGGGCCTCGGTCGCGGCAGGGCCGATATCCAGGATCATCTCATCGCTCGCCACCTCGTGAACGTTCACGGTGCGCACCGGCGGATTGGCTCGGAATTCCTTGGCGACAACAACGTCATAGGGCAGATGGATAGTGCAATTTGCGCGTTCTGCCGCGGTGAAAATTTCTTCCACAGTGGCGATAAGATCATGCTCGCACAGTGACTTACCGACGTTCACCCCGCGCGCCGCCAGAAACGTGTTGGCCATGCCGCCGCCGATGATCAGGTGATCCACTTTGTCGACCAGATGCGTCAGCACGTCGAGCTTTGATGAGACTTTCGCGCCACCCACCACAGCGGCAACCGGATGCTCGGGGTTGCCAAGCGCCCGTTCCAATGCGCCCAGTTCAGCCTCCATTGCGCGTCCTGCAAAGGCGGGCAACGCATGCGCCAGCCCCTCAGTTGAGGCATGCGCGCGGTGGGCGGCGGAAAAGGCATCGTTGACGTACAGATCGCCAAGGGCAGCGAACCGGGCGATGGTTGCGGGATCATTCCGCTCCTCGCCACCAAAAAAGCGCGTGTTCTCAAGGATAGCAATATCGCCGGACTGCAGCATTGCTACCGCTGCCACATCACCTTCCCAATCGATATAATGTACCGGGCGTCCCAGTACCGCGGCGTAGGGAGAGGCCAGTTGCGCCAGCGAAAATTCGGCGCTTGGCGCTTTGGGGCGGCCGAAGTGCGACAGCACCAGTACAATCGCACCGCGATCCGCCAGTTCTGCCACCGTCGCCACAGTAGCGCGCAGCCGGGTATCGTCGCTGACGATGCCGTTTGCCATTGGTACGTTCAAATCCTCACGGACCAGCACGCGCTTGCCCGCAATTTCGCCCATGTCGTCAAGCGTCCTGAACCCCTTCAACCCACGCTCTCCATCACGTTTTCAACGATGATTGAGTCACCGACCGCAATCTCGCCGCCGGTCAGCACCCTTGTACACACGCCACCCCGCCAATCATCGCGCAGCGCATGCTGCAGGCCGGGCGCAAGCGCGTCCATCCGGTGGCAGGGATCGCATTCAACCATCACCACCAGGCGCACGTCGCCGATGCGCAGCACGGTGCCGGGCAGCTGCGGCAGATCAATCCCGTCGACCAGAATGTTCGCACGGCGATCTGACCAGGGCAGATCAACACCCAGCGCTGCCGTTGCCGCTTCCCAATCACGCCGTTCGATCAGCGTGACCTGACGGCGATTGCGGCCACCCGGCTTGAAGCGGCCCTTGCAATCCCCCTCAACCCCGCGCTCCGGCGTAATCGTTGCGCGGTCAACCACCTCCATCGCCGCGCGCGGCGCGGCGTGGCGGGCAAGGCCGGCAATCACGCCCGCATTCATATCAAAGGAACGCCGCCATTGCCTTGGCAGTATCAACCATGCGGTTCGAAAAACCCCATTCATTGTCGTACCAGCTCACCACGCGCACCAGCGTACCGTCGATCACCGCCGTTTCCAGGCTGTCGACCGTCGACGATGCCTGATCGTGCATCAAATCAATCGAGACGAGCGGTTCGTCGGTATAGGCAAGAATACCCTTTAGCGGACCGCTCTCGGATGCTGCCTTCAAAATGGCGTTGACTTCATCCTTGGTGGTCGGCCGACCCGGCGTAAACGTCAGGTCGATCAGCGACACATCGGGCACCGGCACGCGAATGGCGGAGCCATCCAGCTTACCCTTCAATTCAGGCAGCACTTCGCCCACCGCGCGGGCAGCACCCGTGGTGGTCGGGATGATCGACATCGCGGCGGCGCGCGCGCGACGCGGGTCGCTATGAACCTGATCCAAGATCTTCTGATCGTTGGTATAGGCGTGGACCGTCGTCATCAGCCCGCGTTCGATACCAATGGCATCGTTGAGCACCTTGGCAACGGGGGCCAGGCAGTTGGTGGTGCACGATGCGTTCGAAACGATCACATGGTCGCCCGTCAGCTTGTCGTGATTGACGCCGTAAACAACGGTGATGTCAGCGCCCTTGGCGGGTGCGGAAATCAGCACGCGCTTGGCGCCTGCATCAAGGTGCTTTTGCCCGCCTTCACGATCCGCAAAAAAGCCGGTGCATTCCAGCACCAGATCAACGCCCAGTTCCTTGTGCGGCAGCTTGGCGGGGTCACGCTCGGCGGTGACGCGGATGCGCTTGCCGTCGATCACCAGATCGGTGCCGTCCGCCGCGACCGTGCCGGGATAGCGGCCATGCACGCTGTCACGCGAAAACAGCCAGGCATTCGACTTGGCATCAGCCAGATCGTTGATCGCGACCAGTTCCAAACCGGTATCGCCTTGCTCAAGCATCGCCCGCGCAACAAGCCGCCCGATACGCCCGAAACCGTTGATCGCTACCTTGATCGTCATACCTGTAACTCCGTCAATTCTGTAACTTGGTGATGATTTGCGGCACGATGGCGTCGGCCGTTAGCCCAAAATGAGCATAAAGCGCGTCAATCGGTGCCGATGCGCCAAAACTGTCGATGCCAAAGCGCAAACCAGTATCGCCGGTATAGCGTTCCCAACCCAGCGTCGTGCCTGCCTCTATCGACACGCGCAGCACGCCCTTCGGCAACACATCGGCGCGGTACGCCGCATCCTGTTTGTCGAACAGTGACCAGCACGGCATAGACACGACATCGGCACCAATGCCTTGCGCTTCAAGCGCAGCGGCAACGGCGACCGCGATCTGTACTTCGGAACCCGTCGCGATCAGCACTACCTGCCGCGCTGCCGTTGCCGCCCGCAGCCGATACGCACCCTTTGCGCTCAGCATATCGCCGCCTTCACGCAGTTGCGCGAGGTTCTGGCGGGTCAGCGCGAGCAGGCCGGGCCCATCTTTTTTCGCGAGCGCCAGCGCCCAGCATTCCGCCGTCTCCACCGAATCGGCGGGGCGATATACATCGAGGTTAGGGATCATCCGCAGGCTCATCACATGCTCGATCGGCTGGTGCGTCGGGCCGTCTTCACCCAGGCCAATCGAATCATGCGTCATCACATAAATCGCGCGGGTGCGTTGCAGCGCCGACAGGCGGATCGCGGGCCGGGCATAATCGGAAAAGACCAAGAACGTGCCGCCATAGGGGATCACCCCGCCGTGCAGCGCCATGCCGTTCATCGCCGCCGCCATGCCGAATTCGCGGATGCCGTAGTAAACATAGCGCCCGGCATAATTATCGCGCGTCAGCGGGGCCTGCACCTTGGCCTTGGTGTTGTTCGATCCCGTCAGATCGGCTGATCCGCCAACCAGTTCAGGCATTGCCGCCGCCAGCCCTTCGAGCACCAGTTCGGATGCTTTGCGCGTGGCGACCGAAGCGGGCATCTTGTCCCAGGTTGAAAATGCCCAACCAGTCGCATCTTCCAGATCGACATCGCCTGTCATGCGGCGAGTGAATTCATCGGCATCTGAATGGTTTGCTAATCGCTCCGCCCACGCAGCCTGAACATCAGCCCCGCGTGCTCCATAGTCGGCCCATGCCGCCCGAATATCCGCCGGAATCTCAAACGGCGCATGCGGCCAGCCCAAAGTCTCGCGCGCCGCCGCAACCTCAGCCGCGCCCAGCGCCGCGCCGTGCGTGGCCGACGTGCCCTGCTTGTTGGGTGCGCCTTTGCCGATGATCGTCTGGCAGCGGATCAGCGAGGGTCGCGGATCAGCAATTGCTTCTTCAAGGGCACGGGCGACATCGGCCACGTCATGACCATCGCACTCGGCGACGTGCCAGCCCGACGCCCGGTATCGCGCCGGAATATCTTCGCTCGATGACAGGCTGACGGCACCGTCGATCGTGATCTTGTTATCGTCCCACAGCACATTCAACCGGCCCAGGCCCAGATGCCCGGCCAACCCGACCGCCTCGTGGTTCACGCCTTCCATCAGGCAGCCATCGCCTGCGATCACCCAGGTGCGGTGATCAACCAGTTCGTCGCCAAAGCTGGCATTCAGATGCCGTTCGGCCAGCGCCATCCCCACGGCCATCGCCACACCCTGCCCTAGCGGCCCGGTGGTGCATTCAACGCCTGCAAGTTCGAAATTTTCTGGGTGACCGGCGCACGGGCTGCCCAATTTGCGAAAATTGCGGATGTCATCAATCGTCGGGCGGGCATAGCCGGTCAGATTCAGCAGCGAATAGATCAGCATTGATCCATGCCCTGCTGACAGCACGAACCGATCACGATCGGGCCAGCGCGGATCGGCGGGGTTGAACTTCAAATAGCGGGTGAACAGCACCGTGGCCGCATCCGCCATGCCCATTGGCATCCCCGGATGGCCTGAATTCGCCGCCTCCACAGCATCCATCGACAGCGCGCGAATAGCATTGGCGAGATCGGTCGGCGTAACGCCCATCAGATGCTTCCCGGAATGCCGGCAGACGTACAACACGCAGCGAAGAACCGGCAGGTGAACAATGTCGCGCGTCTTTGCGGTGGCGGGGCCGCGCCGTCAACCTTGACGTCGATTCGCGACTTGCCGTGCGTTCCCGTCGTGTTACATTCTCTTTATGGTCGACGCGCAATCACAGTCGGCAGCCGATCGGATCGATCGTGCCCTTGCCCGAATCGAGGCGGCCCTAGTTGACCGTGCTGAATCCGAACGCCCGGTTCCAGACGACAACTTGGCAAAGCGCCATGCCGCGCTCAGGCACAGCATGGGCGAGGCCGTGCGTGCGCTTGATGGCGTGCTGGCGTCGCAGGCTGATTGATGGGCGAAGTTGTCCTCTCAATCGGTGATCGCCAACACCGCATCCCCTGCAAGGATGGAACGGAGGATCAGTTTCGGCGGATCGCGACCAAGCTTGATTCGCGCTGGGCCGCGGCAGAGCGCGCATCGGGCGGTATGAATGCCGAACGATCGATGCTGTACGTGGCGCTGATGCTTGCCGACGCGCTGGATGAGGCCGAGCGGGAAGCCGTCCCCATGCCGTCTGCGCCCGCGCCTGCCCTGGCCCCCGCAC
>JAKFUX010000028.1:0-82508 GCA_021732465.1 Sphingomonas sp. | reverse complement strand
GGGCAGCGGGGGCGGGGACGAAGGTCAAGGCGCGGTCTCGGTTGGCTGGCCCGAAAGTTTACGGGGGGTGAGGTGGGCGGCGGGCGGCTTGAGCGCGAACGCCAGCCGTTCCGTCGATCACCGCCCCCCGAGCGCCGCGGGGCGAGCAGGTGGCGGGCAGGTGCCCGAATTACTTGTCCGGCGTGCCGAGCTTTTTCAGCTCGCGCTCCATCCGTTCCATGTCCTTTTTCACGCCGACGCCGGTATCGAGCGCATAGGCGCGCCGATATAGTTCGAGCGCGCTGGCGAGCCCGGCCTGGCGTTGGCCAGCGGGGCCATCGGCGGCGGGATCGATCGCGGAGGCAGCGCGATCGGCATGGATCGCGCGCGCCTTGAACAGCTTGGCGCGGACCTGATCGGGCATGTCTTCGGCGTGGGTGAGGTCGTTGACGCGCTCGAGCACGTCAATATCGAAGTCTGCGCTCTGGCCGAACGCCTTCAGCGCTGCCTCCGCGATTTCCTCGGCGATCAGTGTGCCTGGGGTGCGATCGAAGCGCTCGGGGAGCGCCAGTCCGTGGCGCAGAACGTAGCTGGCGAGGGCAAGCGCGCCTACGAAATCGCCGATATCGATGTACCAGATCATGCATTGGACAAGAATGTCGTCATGCGCGCCGCTGTCGGCCGCGATCACGCCCGCGATCCATTCGAAATATTCGGGCAGCAGCTCGCGCTTCAGTTCGATCTTTTTCTCGATCGACTGGATTTCCTTCAGCCGCCGCAGATCGACGCCGAGGCGGGCGCGCATCAGCTCATATTCGGTGGCGGCGGGGCCGGAACGCGGCTCACCCGCCGCCACCTGAATGGCGCCGCGCTCGGCGAGCATTTTTTCACGGTGGCGACGGGCGAGGCTCATTGTTCAGTTCTCCCGGTTACGGCGCGACGCGGGCAGGCGACTTGCCCAGCACGATGTTCTCGACCAGCGCCGCGACCTCGTAATCCTCAACGACATAGGCGACGTTGACGCTTTCGTAGTTTTCCACCTGGCTGAGCGCCGGTTCTTCCTTGAGCAGCCGGCGGCGGGTGCCGTTCTGCAGATAGATCGACAGGTTCGCGAGCGTGGTCACGAGTACCGCGTTGGCCGGGAAGAACGGCACGACGATCGCGCGCTTGCCGCCGACCATCTTTGGCAGCGTAAGGATGCGATCGCGCGCTTCCATTTCGGTGGCGGTGCTGCCCGCTTCCTGCACAACGGTGAGGAACTTGTCGTGGAGCAGATCGGCGCCGATGATCGCCACCAGATCGGTATCGGTGCGGCGATATTCGGGCAGCAGCTGCACCGCATCATATACCAGCGCGTCGAGATTGGCGTAATCGGCATCTGCCGTGGTTGCATTGGCGGCGGCTTCGTTGAAGAGCACACCTTCCGCGACGTAGATTTTCTTGAGTGCCGCGTTGTTGGTGCCATTGGTCTTTACCGTCAGCGCGCCATCGTCCAGCACGCGTTCGGGCGCGAAGGTGCGGATCTTGTAGAGCCAGCCCTTGTTGACGTCCTGCAGCAGCGGATTGGCGGCGCGATCGGTCTGCGCGGCCGCCGAGGTGCCGTTCCAGCCGATCATGATGTGATCGCGGCCTTCCTGGGCACGCACCGCGTTGGTCATCAGCATTTCGAATTCGGGGCGGTGCGCCCAGGCATCGAGCAGGCTGTACTTCCAGGCGTAATCGAATTCGGTCAGTTCGCAGCGGTACCGCCCGAGATCGCCGGTGTCAGAGGGATTGGTGGGCGTGCGGCGCGTGCCCGCGCCAGTATTGGTGCGACCCGCCATGGTGCGGGTGACGCTGATCCCGACCTTATCGCCTTCCTGGGCATCGACACCGATGATGTTGATCTGCTGAAGGAATTCGCTCGAATGCTTCATCCGCTCTTCGAGCTTCTGCTCGACAGCGGGCGCGACGGCGAAATGCTTGTCGGCGTCGCCGGCCGAAATGCCGTTGATCAGCGCGATCTGCGAGACATAGGCCGAAAAGAGCAGGCGGGTGTTGTTCTTCATCGTGAGGATCCTCGGGCGGCGATGCGGGCGGGGAGATTGCGGTTCGGGGTGATAGGGGTGGTTGAGGCTCGGGATCAGCAGTCGGCGCGCACGCGACCGTCTCCGCCGCTGGCGGGATCGCGCTGTTGCTGGCCGGATGCTTCGGTGGTGTCGATCGCCAGTTTGACGGCGGCGAAGTCCGTCTTCAGCGCGCCAATCTGGGCGGTGAAGCCGGTGTTCATCGATTCGACCGCGGCTGCCATCTTGACCAGGCCCTCGCCGATCTGTGCGAAGCGCGCGTCGTTGTCGTTGGCGGGGCCGTCCTTAGCGGGATCGGCAGGCTTGGCGGGTTCGGGAGTCGTGGCCGGTTTGCCATCGGTGAATTGCTTGAAGAACGCGGTGGCCGCAGCGAGCAGGCCGGTGGTTTCATTGGCGGGCGCGGTGACTTCTTCGAATTCCATCGTGGTTTCGGTGGCGGCGGTGAAGAGGTTGGCGGCCGACAGGCGGCGGTTGGCGAGCGGATCGACGCCCTTTTCGCGCTGGCCGGCGACGAACTGGATGAATTCGGTGCCGAGGCTGGCGGGGCTGTCCGTGACGGCCAGGCCCATGAGATACGCCTTGCCGGTAGCGGCGAAGTTCGGATTGATCTCGATCGAGGTGTAGCGCTTCTGATCGGCAGCGTTGATGGCGAGCAGATCATCGTTCGGGGTGATCTGGGCGAACAGCGCGAGCCGCTTTTCCTTCTTGCCGGCGAGATCGAGTTCGATCTCTTCGGTCTTGAGCGCGATCACGTCGCCCAGGGCGCGGAACGGCTTGTCGGCGGTGATGCCGCGAATATGCTCCATGTTGACGCGGGCGGCATAGGTGGCCGGGTTGTAGCTGATGGCCATTTCGATGAGCTGTTGACGCTCGATCGTGCGGCCGTCTGCGGTGGCACCCTCAACGGCGACGCGGAAGAATTTCGACATTTTCGGCATGACGGCGCTGGCGCTCCCTAGACCTTGACCAGCGGGGCTCGGGCGTGCCCGGGCCACCGCTTTCGACGCGCAACAGGCGCTGGGAACGGGGAATTTCGCAATGATCGCTTGTTGTGACGCCGCGCGTCACAACAACGGCCCGGCGTTAAGCGCGAACAGCAACGCTAGCGTCGCCAGCGTCATGACCGCCGAACCGCCAGCCGGGACGATCCCGTTCACCGCCCGTCGGCGGGCGCGTGCCTATTATTGGGCCGGGTATGAGCTGGGCGACATTGCCGAGATGCTTGGCCTGAATGCCGCCACGGTGCGCAGCTGGAAAGGGCGCGACAAATGGGATGATTTCACGCCGCTGGCCCGGGTTGAGGAATCGCTCGACGCGCGACTGCAGGTGCTGATTGCGAAGGAAGAGAAAACCGGGCGCGACTTCAAGGAAATCGACCTGCTCGGCCGCCAGCTCGAGCGCACCGCGCGGGTGCGGCGATATGAAGCGCCGGGCGGGCATGAAGGCGATCTGAACCCCAAGGTGGCCAACCGGAACGCGGGCGAGAAGAAGAAGGCGAAGAAGAATTTCCTGTCGGTGGATGACCAGGCCAAGCTTCAGGCCGCGTTCAAGACCGGGCTGTTCGATTATCAGCTGAAATGGCGCGATCCGACTTTGGCGCCCGAGCAGGCAGCGGTGACGCCGGGGCGCGATGCCGATGGCAAGGTGACGCCGATCCGGCCCGATCTGCTCAGCTCCACCGCCAATGTCACCCGGTTCATCCTGAAATCCCGCCAGATCGGGGCGACCTTCTATTTCGCCCGTGAAGCGCTGATCAGGGCGATGGACACGGGCAACAACCAGATTTTCATTTCGGCCAGCCGGGCCCAGGCGCATATTTTCCGCCAGTACATCACCGCCTTTGTCGCCGAGGTGACCGGCGTGAAGCTGGAGGGCGACCCGATCATCCTCGACCTGGAGGGCGTGGAAGGTCCGATGGGCGAGCCGGTGAAGCTGTATTTCCTCGGCACCAATTACCGCACAGCGCAGGGATATCACGGCGATGTCTATGTCGACGAAGCGTTCTGGATCTATGGCTTTGAGCAGATCGATGATGTGGCGGCGGCGATGGCAAGCCAGAAACGATACCGGATCACCTATTTCTCAACGCCGTCGACGATCGCGCATCAGGCGCACCGGCTGTGGAGCGGCGAGCGGTTTAATGAGCACCGCGACAAGGCCGATCGGGGCGACTTCAAATTCACGCCGGAGCAGCTCCAGGCGGGCGTGACCGGTCCCGATGGCGTGTGGCGCCAGGTGGTGACGATCGAAGATGCCGAGGCGGGCGGGTGCGACCTGTTCGACATCGAGCGGCTGCGCATGCGCTATTCGCCCGACATTTTCGACAATCTGTTCCTGTGCAAGTTCGTTGATGACAGCAATTCGATGTTCCCGTTCGCCCTGATGGAGCGGTGCCGCGTCGATGCCTGGGACAAATGGCAAGCGGATTTCAACCCGTATGCGCTGCGCCCGTTTGGCGATGGCGAGGTGTGGATCGGATACGACCCGGCCGAGAGCGCAGCGGGGGACGATGCGGCAATGGTGATCATCGCGCCGCCAAAAGACTCTAAGGGCAAGTTCCGGGTGCTGGAAAAGCACCGGATGAAGGGGCTGGACTTCGAAGCGGCGGCTGCGCTGATCCTGAAGCAGCTCGACCGGTACAATGTCCGCTTCATCGGCATCGATTCGACCGGTGCGGGCGCTGCGGTGTGGAAGCTGGTCTCCGCCAAATTCCCGTTCACCAAGCGCTTCGATTATTCGGTGCAGCTGAAGACCGAGATGGTGCTGAAGGCGAAGAACGTGATCAGCGCCGGTCGGCTCGAGTTCGATTCCGGCGCGCGGGATATCGTCAGCAGCTTCATGGCGATCCGTGCCGAGCTGACGCCGAGCCAGCGCCAGATCACCTATCGCGCGAGCCGCGCGGGCGACACCGGCCATGCCGACCTGGCCTGGGCGATCATGCACGCACTGTACAACGAACCACTCGACCCCGTCGGCGCGGGCACCAGCCGATCACGCATGAGGATTTCCAATGGAGCAGCAGCCAATGACGACAGCCCAGCAAGCGGTGGCGGACCCCGAAACTGCGGCGGTGCCCGAGGGAACGGGCAGTTCGGTCGCAGTATCGCGGCCGTCGATGTTCCGCTTTGGCGATCCGGAGCCGGTGCTCGATCGCCGCGACTTCCTGATGCAGACCGAATCATTGTGGACTGGCCGCTGGTACGAGCCGCCGATCCCGCCGCTGGCGCTGGCCCGCACGTACAATATGAGCGCGCATCACCGATCGGCCATGCTGTACAAGCGCAACCAGTTGCTCCGGTTCTTCGAGCCGTCCCGCTGGTTGAACCGCAAGGAATTCGGCGAGTTCGTGCTGAATTTTTTGATGATGGGCAATGGTTACTTCGAGCGGCGTGACAATCTGGCGGGTCGGCCGATGGCGCTGCGCAATTCGCTGGCGACCTACACCCGGCGGGCCCGTGACGACGTTTACTGGTGGGTCGAGGGGTGGCAGCGCGAGACGGCGTTCCGGCCCGGCTATGTTTTCCACCTTTGGGAGCCCGACCTGGTGCAGGAGCTGTACGGGATCCCCGAATATCTGTCGGCGTTGCAATCGGGGCTGCTCAACGAGGCGGCGACGATATTTCGCCGACGCTATTACATCAACGGCAGCCATGCCGGGTATATTCTGTACATCAACGATGCGAAGTTCGACAAGGAAGACAGCGAGGCGCTGGAGGAAGCGGTGATCGCGGCCAAGGGCCCGGGCAACTTCCGCAACGTCTATCTCCACATCCCCGACGGCAAGGAAAAGGGCGTCCAGGTGATCCCGGTGGGGGAAGCCGCGGCGAAGGACGAGTTCCTCGGCATCAAGAACACGACCCGCGATGACATATTGGCTGCGCACCGCGTGCCGCCGGTGCTGCTTGGCGTGGTGCCGCAGAATACCGGCGGCTTTGGCGACGTGGCCAAGGCGGCGGACGTGTTCCACTTCGCGGAGATCGAGCCGCTGCAGTTGCGCATGCTGGAGGTGAACGACTGGCTGGGCGTGGAGGCGGTTTCGTTCCGGCCTTATGAGCGCCAGGCGGGGACTACGCTAGGCGTGGGAGGCTGATGGCGGCGACCGAGAGCATGGCGGCACGGGTTTGTGGATCGGCGACCATCCAAGCGGCGCATAGCGCACGTTCGGCGATTGAGAGGCGCGGTTCGCCGTAGCGAATGAATTTCATGTCGAAGCCGAGCGAATCGAGGGCAACGTAGAGCTTTTCGGGGATTTTGGTGTCGTCGCGCTCAATCGACCGCAGTTTCGGGGGAGAGAGCAGGCCACACCCCTTGAGCACCGACACCAGTTTAAGGCCTTCACGTGCTTCGAACGCCTCGCGCTCCATTCGGAAGCGTTCACCACGACGGTGCGGGACGGGCACCGGGGCGGTGAGGAGTTCGACCGTTTGAACGGCGCGGGGATTTATCGCGATCCCGTAGCGCCAGTATTGGAAGAGGACGTCGACCGATTCATGTTGGTAGGCAATCAGCTTTTCACGAACCCGGGGATGGGCGCGGCTCGCGTTGATGGTGATCAGGAAGCCGTCCAAATGCGAAACCGGGAAAAGTGCATGCTCGCGAGCCTGATCGTCGCCGGGTATCTGAATGGACTTAAATACCATGCAGGTCTCAAGCACCGGATGATTTTTCACCCTACGCAACTGCCCAGCCCAGTCGATACCGATCGCTGCACATAGCGGCTTAAGAAACACGTGTGGCTTCCCGTCGATGAGCATCGTCGGGATGCCATCGCCGTGGAAATCGATGATGGCGACGTCGTTCATTGCCCGTCCGATTCCCGAAGCGCCTTCGCCGCCAATTGTCTCATTGCGTCGGGCCGTGTGGGCACACTGGGTTGTTTTCGCCGCCAATCGTCGATCTGCTTGAGCAAAGGGGCCGGTACGCGGACCATAACTGGCGAACTGTCTCCATTGGGACGTCCGCGCTTCGAATTTCTGATATCTTCGCTTGATTTTGCCATGATGCGATGATATCAGGAAATCAGCCCGGCGCAAGGGTGCAACCTCGCGCCGGGCCTAACTCGAACCAAGGAACCATCCCATGGCCCAAGCTGCCTTCTCTCATAGCATAGCCCTGGTCGCGCCGCACCGCTGGATGATCGACCCGGATTTGCGCCGCCTGATCGACTGGGAACGCACCATGATTATGGAGCTGGCCGATAGCTATTTTGACTTCTCACCCGCCGAAATGCGCAAGTGCCTGGCCCACCGCCTGGCGGAGCTGGATTATGTTCTCGACCGGCTGCCCAGCGGGGCCGACTTTGAGACGATTGCCGAGGTGCGCCAGCGGGTTATCGCGCTTGGTGGCGGGCTTGGGCGCATCACGCCGGACCAATTGGCGGACCGTCTCATGGTGGTGGCGCAGTTGCTCGTGACGGGCAGCAGCTACAGCGACGGCGATTGTCCCGCAGAGTTCATGTAGTTCACTTCGAGGTGCTGGCTGCGCAGTTGGCGGGCATCGAGGGCAAGTTCCTGATGTCGATCAATGACCGGCCCGCTGTGCGGGAGGTGTTCGGTGCGTTCGCGATGACCGGAGTGACGACGCGGTACCAGATCGGCGGGGGCACGGGCCGCGAACGGGTTGGCGAGCTGCTGATCGCGAACTTCGATATCGGTGCTGCAGGGTGAACCGGGTTGCCGGGCCTGGCGATCGTCAGGCCCGGTGATCACCCTTTGAGCCTGCGCTGTTCGCGCTTGAGCTCGGCGTCGTTCGTGGGGCCGATCGGTGCGCTGTCGATCGGCATCGATGTTGCCATAACTTCGGGGAAGCGCGTGCCGCAGGTCTCGCAGCGCAGGTGCTTGCCAATCGCCATCATGTGACGCGGCCAGCGCCGCACCATCGCCAGCGCCAATAGCGGGCGCGGCGGCACGATCGAGCGTCGGCCGCAGCCTTTGCATCTGATCGACACGGCAAGCTGTTCGCGCGCGACATCGTCGATCGTCTCGCACCTCGCGACTCGCATCCGTTCGATTTCCATCACCCGAAATGGAACAAACAAGCAACATCACGCAAGAGGCCCGACCTCAACCCGGCGCGTCGCGCTTGCCCCCGCGCCTCGCCCGCTGGCTTCGTCGATGGGGATCGTTGCATTCGACCTGCTGGCGCTTCGCCCGGACAGGGCGGCATGCCCCCTCCGCAGGCCTCGTTTTCAATCGATACGATAGGCCAGCCGGCACGTGGCGATTTGATGCGACTTCGGATGCGCGAGCCCAGGGTTGCCGAGATCGTAGGCGCTAGCGTGGCGGGTGAGGGTGGGGTCGGGAAGACCCTAACATTGCTAATCTATGCTGGCCTCATCCAGCAACGCTCTGAAATGAAGTCTTTTTTTTGTGATGCTCTAACCATCACTTGGCCTAATCTCTGATCTGCAAAACCATCATGTTATTGAGATAATTATGTTTTATTTTTGATGATTATTGGAAATCTTTGTCGTGACTTTGTTAGGCTGAGGTTAGGAAAAGGTGAGCGCTGTAATCCGCAGAAAACCGCCAATGTTAGGAATGTTAGGGTTTCCCCGACACCCCCGCCTCGCGTGAGACTTTGCATGGTGTCAACGCGGTACAGAGCGTCGAAATCCCTCAATCCCAGAGAAAAATTCAGGCAGAAAATGTGCGGAGGCGACTGCCCAAGCTGTAGCGATCCTTCGCTACCATTTTCGTTGCCCCGCAGGGCAAGGCTGCCAAAGCGCCGCGATCAATGCACAAAGCAAAACTGCACCGGCGTAACGATTGCGTCCGCACGCGCGAACTCCATGTTGCAACCAGCCCCCGACCTTCCCTAAGGATCGGGCAACCCACAATCGAAAGCCCCGTCAATGCCCGCCACCCACCACACGCGCATGCTGATTATCGGTTCTGGTCCGGCGGGCCTGTCTGCCGCCATTTACGGTGCGCGCGCCGGCATGAAACCGATATTGGTGCAGGGCATTCAGCCCGGCGGCCAGTTGATGACGACCACGGATGTGGAAAATTATCCCGGCTTTCGTGAGGTTATCCAAGGCCCGTGGCTGATGGACGAGATGCAGGGCCAGGCCGAACATGTCGGCACAAGGCTGATGTACGACACGATTGTAGAGGTTGATCTGTCGCAGCGCCCGTTTCGCCTGATCGGGGATAGCGGCGATGTGTATTCGGGTGATGTGCTGATTATCGCGACTGGCGCGCAGGCCAAATGGCTGGGCCTCGACAGCGAAGAGCTGATGAAGGGCAAGGGCGTGAGCGCCTGTGCGACCTGTGACGGCTTTTTCTTTCGCGGCAAGCGGGTGGCGGTGATTGGCGGTGGCAATACGGCGGTGGAAGAAGCGCTGTACCTGACCAACCATAGCGACAACGTCACGCTGATCCATCGCCGCGATTCGCTGAAGGCTGAACGCATTTTGCAGGACCGGCTGTTCGCCAACCCAAAGATCACGGTGCTGTGGAACAAGGAAGTTCGCCAATTTGTCGGCGGCGGTATGCCAGAGGGGCTGGTGGGTATCGATTTGCTCGACCGGGTGACAGGTGAGCAATCCCGGCTCGACGTTGAGGGCGGGTTTGTCGCGATTGGGCATCATCCCGCGACCGAGCTGTTCCGGGGCCATCTGGCGCTCGATTCGGATGGATATATCGAGGTTGAAAAGGGCGGGACGCGCACGAGTGTGCACGGCGTTTTCGCCTGTGGTGACGTGATGGACAAGATTTATCGTCAGGCGGTGACGGCCGCAGGCACCGGCTGCATGGCGGCGCTGGATGCTGAACGCTTTCTGGCCGAAGCGGATTTTGAACAGGTGGCAATAGCGGCAGAGTAATTTGCGGGGGCAATCACCCCGAACGGGGAGCAGTGGGCTGTAGAGCACCCAAAATTGCCTGCCGCAGCGCAAGCTTGTCCGCCTGCCGCGCAAAACTGTGTGACGGGGTGTCAATTTCCACGCGGTTCCCGGCATAGCCCGCCCGGGCAGCCGCATCCGCAAAGGCTAGCGCCGTCGCGTCGCCCGATGCCAGGATGATCACGGCATTGGGGGCTTCGGCCAATTTGGCGAAAACCATGGTCTCCGGCGCCGATAACGCCGGTGATCTGGTCTGAGCAACCTTCGCTATCCCGCCCATAAGCTTACCAAAATTGACGCCGCCGGTCAGCAATCTTACCCAGCTGGCGGGATCGCGCATGCGTTCACCATAGCGGGATCGGATGGCGGCGGCGGGGGGCAGGTCGTCGGTTTCCTCAGCGACCCAGGGATTGGCGAGCACCAGCCGGTCGAATGCGCCGCCATGATGGAGCAGCAGGGCGGTCGCGGCATCACAATTGCCGAAGCCGACGATCCGGTTGACCTGCGGTGCCGCCGCCCTGAACGCTTTCACCGCCGCCTGAATATCGGCGGCAGATGACGTAAATTCGCCATTCTCTCCGCTGGAATCGCCAATCCCCCTGCGGTCAAACCGAAACACTGGATAGTCGAGCAATGCCAGTTCCGCCGCCAGGATCGCCATGCCACGGTGCGCGCCGCAGCGGATTTCGTTGCCGCCGGAGACGATCAGCAGCCCGGTCGTGCCCGGTGCTTCGTCAACAGAGCCTAACAGCGTTTCGCCTTCGCAGGCAAAGCTGATCACCCGGCGCATTTGTGGCTCCATGCGGCCAGATCCTGCGCGAGAAGCGCTGCAAGCGGCACGTCGTTGCCCGGTTCGGCCCGGCGCCACAGCGGCGACCCCGGCAGTTTCAGGTCAGCCGGGGCAGGGTCGCTTTCAAGCCGCACTGTGCGCAATGGCGCTGCATCTTCGCGCAGTGTCACATCGGCCTGCAGCGCGTCGAACAAATGACGGCTGATCAGGTTACCCGCAGCCTCAACCGGATCGCCAGTAGGTGCAGCTGTCGGGCTCGACTGCATCACTGCGCCCCGCGTCAAATCGCGGATCACCATCTGGCCGGTGATGGGTGACAGCCGCCAATGCCCGCTAACGCCCGACACATCGTCGACAATCGCACTCCCGCGCATCGACCCCATAATGACGGGCCGAACAGCACGCTGGGCTTGCACAAGCGCCAGAACGGCTTTCCGCCAGTGATCGAGCGAGGTATCCTGCGTCGGCACTATGCTTTCGCCCTGGCCGGGCAGATCGGGCAATATGCTTGCCATCTGCGATCCCGCCAGCGCGCGGCATATGGCCACCGTAAAGGCGCGCGTTCGGTTATGTTCCTCAAACAACGCGGGCAGCATCACCACGACCGGGCCGGTATCGGGGCCGAAGCGCAGCATCGCCTCGCGTCCGCCTGCCCAGTCGTAATGATCAATCACATGAGCGCCCGGTCAGCAGCGAAACGGGTGAGCGCGCCCAGCGTGGCCATCATGTCGCCATCAACCTCATCATCCTCAATCAGGATGCCCAGCCGGTCCTCAAGCTCGGTAAGCACGGCAGCAACGGCAAGCGAATCGAATTCGGGCAGCGCGCCGAACAACGCGGTATCATCAGTAAAGTCTGCCATCCGATCGTCAGTGATCGCCAGCACGTCGCGCAGAACCGCGCGCACAATGGCTTCAACCTCGGCTTCACTTGCTGGCGCCAACTCAATATCTCCCTCTGCAGCAATGTGGTGCAGCCATGTTCGTGCGACGCCGTTAGAGACTTGCCGCGCCGCTGCCAAGCTCTGCCCCTTGGCAGCGCGGTGCTACCGGGTATCAAGGGGCAATGATTCCTCTCGATCCCGTGCCTTGTCCGATTGATCATTTGCCCGGCCGCGGCGCGCCGGGCGATGTCGCGATTGCCGATCGCGCGGGGGAAATGGACTTTGCCGGGCTGGAACAGGCGGTGGGCGCGCTGGCGGGCTGGCTGGCAGCACAAGGGCTGCGTGCGGGTGACCGCGTGGCAAGCTGGCTCCCCAAAACGCGCATGGCCTGCCTGTTGCCGCTCGCCGCGCCGCGCGCCGGGCTGGTGCATGTACCGATCAATCCGTTGCTGAAGCGGGGGCAGGTGGCGCATATTCTGTCCGATAGTGGCGCGACGTTGCTGATCACGCAGGCGGCACGGGCTGGTACGTTATTGCCTGACGACGTGCCGACGTCATGCCGCCAGGTGATGGAGGGGGAGGTGAGCGAAGGCGACGTCATGCCGCCGTCCGCTGCCGACGCGCAGGCCCTGGCGGCAATCCTCTACACCTCAGGGTCCACCGGCCAGCCAAAGGGGGTGATGCTCAGCCACGCCAATCTGTGGCTCGGCGCGATCAGCGTGGCGCATTATCTGAAACTGACGCCAGCGGACCGGACGCTGTGCGTGCTGCCGTTCAGCTTTGATTATGGGCAGAACCAGCTGTTTTCGACATGGGCGGCAGGCGGGCGGGTGATCCCGCTGGATTACCTGACGCCGCGAGACGTGATCAAGGCGGTCGACCGGTTCGGGGCGAACACGTTGGCCGGGGTGCCGCCGTTATGGAGCCAGTTGATCGAGGCGGATTGGCCGGCCGCCACTGCCACTCGCCTGAAGCGGCTCACCAATTCGGGTGGCGCTTTGACGGTGCGGATGGTGCGGGCATTGCGGCTGCGGTTTCCGGCGGCTGATCTTTACCCGATGTACGGCATTACAGAGGCTTTCCGGTCAACCTACCTCGATCCGGCGCTGGTCGATGCGCATCCCGAATCGATGGGCCGGGCAATTCCCTTTGCCGAAGTAATGGCGGTACGACCCGATGGGACGCGGGCAGGGCCGGGTGAGGCAGGCGAACTGGTCCATGCCGGGCCGCTGGTGTCGATGGGGTATTGGCAGGACGCCGCCCGAACCGAAACACGCTATCGCCCTGCGCCACCGTTTTTCGCGTCGGGTGGGATCGCCGTTTATTCAGGTGATCAGGTGATTGAAGGCGCGGACGGACTGTTCCGCTTTGTCGGGCGGCACGATGAGATGATCAAATCGGCCGGTAACAGGATCAGCCCAACCGAGATTGAAGAGGCGGTGCTGGCCGGCGGCGAAGTGGCGGAGGCGGTGGCGATCGGCGTGGCTGATGATCGGTTGGGGCAGGTGATTTTGGTTGTCGCAAAGGCGAATGGGGATGCCGTGATTGTCGAGCAGGCCTTGCGCGATCGGCTGCGGCGTGATTTGCCCAGCTTTATGCAACCGGCCCGATATGATTGGCGCGATACATTGCCGCGCAACGCGAATGGCAAGCTCGACCGGGCGGCGCTGAAAGCCGGGGTAACGGCGTGAAGCCTACGCACAAGCAAATGGGGCCGATCCCTTTGCCCTTCGCTGGGCAACGAGGAAATCTCGTCATTGCTGGTAAGACATGGGAACAATGGATTGAAATAACAGGCGACACGCCGCTGTTCATCTATGATTTTGGGATTGTCGCCAGCCAGATCGCTACCTTGCGGGCTGCACTGCCCAACGGCATTGGCATTCATTACGCCGTGAAGGCCAATCCATTCCCGCCGCTGGTCCGCGCCATTGCGCCGCTGGTCGACGGGCTCGATATCGCGTCTGCGGGCGAACTTGCCTTAGTAACGCGAGAGGCGCCGGGCCTGCCGGTCAGCTTTGCAGGCCCGGGCAAGCGCGATGATGCGCTGGCGGCGGCGATCAGTGCGGGGGCGACGATCAACCTTGAATCGGCGGGAGAGGCCGCGCGGGCGCTGGCGATTGGCGATCGGTTGGGGGTTGCACCGAAGCTGGCGGTGCGCGTGAACCCGTCGTTTGAACTGCGCGGATCGGGGATGCGGATGGGCGGGCGCGCGTCGCCCTTCGGTGTTGATGCGGATGCCGTGCCGCCGCTGGTGGCGATGATCCGAAGCGCTGGTGCACAATGGCGTGGGCTGCATATTTTTGCGGGCTCCCAAACGCTTGATACCGCTGGCATTATTGAGATGCAGGCCGCAACCTTGACGCTGGCGGGCGACCTTGCCGATCAGATTGGCACAGCACCACCGCTGGTCAATCTGGGCGGGGGCTTTGGCATTCCCTATTTCCCGGGCGATACACCGGTTGATGTCGCCGCAATTGGGGCGGCATTGGGGGATGCCATGGCGTCAATGCCCGCATCGCTGGACGGCTCCTCTTTCGCGGTGGAGCTGGGGCGCTGGCTGGTCGGGATGTGCGGCGTTTACCTGACCCGGATTGTCGATCGCAAGGAAAGCCGCGGCGAAACATTTCTGGTCACCGATGGCGGATTGCACCACCAGCTTGCGGCATCGGGCAATTTTGGCACCGTGGTGCGCCGCAATTATCCCGTCGCGGTGGCGCACAGGATGGGCGAGACATCGACGGAAACGGCCACCGTGGTCGGCTGCTTATGCACCCCGCTTGACCGGTTGGCGGACCAGGTTGCGCTGCCCCATGCAGCGCCGGGTGATGTGATTGCCGTGTTTTTGGCAGGTGCTTATGGGCTGTCCGCCAGCCCTACAGCGTTTCTGGGGCACCCGCTGCCAACACAGGTTCTTGGCGGTTTACCAGACAATCCTAACGCTATCTTCACCTCTTCAACCGATACCGCTGGGCATAGCTACGTGTAGAGCCGGTTGACGTCACCAGCCTCTGCGCGTCAGCCGGAGGATCAAGTGATGCGTTTCGGACGATTTTCCAAGGTTTTCGGCGGCTCGATTGCGGCTGCGACGCTGGTGTCGGGGTGCATCCCGGGCGGCGGTCGACCCGAATTGCCCCCGGCTGCTTTTGTCGCCTCGCAAGAACAACCGGGCGAAGAATATATCATCGGCCCGCTCGATCAGCTTAACATCTTTGTGTGGCGGAACCCTGAATTGTCGGCAAAGGTTCAGGTGCGCCCCGATGGCCGCATCACCACGCCGCTGATCAGCGACATGCCCGCCGTTGGGAAAACCCCGGCGATGCTGGCCGACGACATGAAGCTCGCGCTGGGCGAATATATCAAAGATCCCATCGTATCGGTGATCGTTGAGAATTTTTCGGGCACGTTCAGCCAGCAGGTTCGCATTGTTGGTGCAACGGGCAAGCCCGCATCGCTGCCCTATCGCGCCAACATGACGTTGCTGGATGCGATGATCGCCGTTGGCGGGCTGAGCGAATTTGCGGCCGGCAACAAGGCGCGCCTGATCCGTTATGACCGCAACACCGGTCGGCAGACCGAGTTTCAGCTTCGCCTGTCGAGCCTGCTGAAGAACGGCGATTCATCGGCGAATGTGAAGCTGCAGCCCGGTGACGTCATCATCATCCCCGAAAGCATGTTCTGAGGGTGGCGGGATGAACGGCCTTTACGATGAGCTGCGCATCGCGCTGCACGGAATCTGGAAGCGCCGCTGGCTTGCGCTGGCGGTGGCGTGGGGCGTGTGCGTGCTGGGCTGGCTGTTCGTGTCGCAAATCCCCAACAGCTATATGTCGCGGGCGCGCATCTCTGTGCAGATGCAGTCGATTTTGCCGAGCAAGATCGGGATTACGGCTGACGAACAATCTAAAGATATCGACCGGGTCCGCCAGACGCTGACATCGGCGATGAACCTGGCAAAGGTGGTGCGCGGGACTGATCTGGCCGCAACAATCGCCACAGAGCGTGACGTGGCAGATCGGGTTGCCAGCCTGCAAGCGGCAATCAAGGTCACCGCGCAGCAGGATAATCTGTTCGAGATTACAGCATCATCAACCAGTCCAAAGCTGGCGCGCCAGATTGTGCAAAAGCTGATCGACATTTTCGTCGAAGAAAACCTGGCCGGCGACCGCGACGAGACGACGCAGACGCTCCAGTTCCTCGATAGCCAACTCGCCCAGCGTCAAAAGCAGTTGCAGGACAGTGAGGCAAAACGCGCTGATTTCCAGAACCGCTATCTGGGCGCTTTGCCCGGCACCGGCACGCTCAACGACCGGATCGGCAGTGCGCGCAACCAGATGGCGCAGGTTGATGGCGATCTGGCGGCGGCGCAAAGTGAGCTGGGCATTATTACCGCGCAAATGGCAGGCGTGTCCCCCAGTGTTGCTGGCAGCGGCGGCGGCGTTGCTGGCCCGGCGCGGGCGCGGGTAAATGCGATCCAGGGGCAGTTGGCGGAAGCACGCGGGCGCGGGTTTACCGAATCGCACCCGGATATCGTTGCACTGAAAAGCCAGCTTGCGCAGGCGCAGGGCGTTGCCCGTAACGAGCCGCTCAGCGCGGGCGGGGCAGCATCGGGCAACCCCGCCTTCCTGTCATTCCAGTCGTTGCGCACTGAAAAGCAGGCGCGGGTCGCCTCGCTATCGGCGCGCAAAGGGCAGCTCCAAAAAGATCTCGATCAGCTTCAGTCAAAACTGAGCGGTGATCCCGGCGTGGCGGCTGAACAGGCGCAACTGGAACGCGATTATCAGGTGCTGAAAGACCAGTATGACAAGCTGCTGGGCGACCGCGAGGACATTAAGCTGCGCGGGCAGGTGCAGAACCAGACCGACGCGATCAAATTCAGCGTGATCGATCCCCCAACGGCCCCTCGCGCACCCACCGCGCCGAACCGGCCAATGCTGTTGACGGGTGTGCTGATTGCCGGGCTTGGCGCAGGCATTGGCGCAGCGTTCGCGCTTGGCCAGTTGCGGACCACCTTTCCCACTGCCAGCCGCCTGGAGCGCGCAACCGGCATGCAAGTGATCGGATCGATCGGCGAAATGGTAACCGAGGCGCAGCGCGCGCTGATCCGCAAGCGGCTGACCTATTTTGTTGGCGGCACTGGCGGATTGATGGCCGCTTATGTCGCGCTGATCGGGGTCGAATTTCTTCAGCGGGGGTTGGCGGCATGAGTGAGATGCGCCCAATTCGTGCGGCTTCCCCGTCGGGCGGTTCGTTGCTCGAACGGGCGGCGGCGGTTTACGACTTTCAGGCCGATTTCCGCGCGGGCACCCCTGCTGCTGGCACGCCCATACCAGCCGTTGTGGTTGCTCCACCGCCGGCTGTTGTTCAGCCACAAATCGCCATCCCGACCCCCGAGGCACCCGTTGCGCGGCGCGCCACTGGCCCCGGCGTCATCGACCGCGCCTTGTTGAGCGCGCAAGGCTTGCTCGTGCCCGGTGCCCCGGTGGGCGTGCTTGCGGAGGAGTTTCGGCTGGTCAAACGCCAGCTGCTGCTCACCGCGCGCGCGGTAAAGGCGGCGCAGGGTGATCGATCACGGACGATTCTGGTCTGCTCGGCCAATCCCAATGAAGGGAAAACCTATTGCTCGCTGAATCTGGCGCTGTCGCTGGCGGCAGAGCGGGATACCGAAGTGTTGCTGGTCGATGCCGATTTCGCCAAGCCTGATGTGATGGCCCGGCTGGGCCTGGCTGAAGGCAAGGGGCTGCTTGATGCGCTTGCCAATCCTGCGATCGATATCGAATCCTGTGTCATCCACACCAATGTGCCGCAGCTGAGCCTGTTGCCAGCGGGCGCCAAGAGTAACCAGGATACCGAACTGCTCGCCAGCGCGCGCACGTCCGTGCTGATCCAGCAACTGCTCGACGCCAATCCGCGCCGGATGGTGATTTTTGATTCGCCGCCCGCGCTTGCTGCATCGCCTGCTGCCACGCTCGCCCAGCATGTCGGGCAGGTGATGATGGTCGTGCGGGCTGATCGCACCAACGACGGCGATCTGCGTGAGGCGGTTGGCCTGCTGGGCGGCTGTGCCGAAATTCAGCTTGTTCTCAATTCCGTATCCTATGCGCCCGGGGGGCGCCGCTTTGGAAGCTATTATGGCTTGGAGGAGCCCAAATGACGCGGCTTGCGATCATCATCACCACATTGGGGGTTACTGCGATTGCGGCCACGCCCGCCAATGCCCGCAAGCGGGAGATCACGCCCTATATCGAGATCGGCCAGGTTGTCGCGGCAGACCTTAACACCAACGATGTGTTGACCTATTCAACCGTCGCGGTGGGGGTTGATGCCTCCATTTCCACCCGCCGGGTCGAGGCGCAGATCAGCTATCGCTATGAACGCCGTATTGGCTATCAGGACCGTATCGACGACAGCGACGTGCATAGCGGCCTTGCCCGCGCCGCCGTGCGCGTGGTGCCGGGCGTCAGCGTTGAGGGCGGGGCAATCGCCACGCGGGCCCGGTCTGATGTGCGCGGCGCCAATCCTGGCGTGCTGGTGGGCAATGTCGCAAATATCGCGCAAGTCTATTCGGTCTATGCCGGCCCGACTGTCGGCACGCATGTGGGCGACCTGGGGATCAGCGCGAGTTATCGATATGGCTATACCAAGGCCGAAGCCGTCAGCTCAACCGGTGTCGGCGCTGGCCAGCCCCGGCTGGATGCGTTTGACAGTTCACGCAGCCAAGTGGCGCAGGCCAGCCTGAACCTGAAATCGGGCACCGTATTGCCCGTTGGCGTTACGGTAAGCGGGGCGTGGGAACGCGATGATGCGACCCAGCTTGGCCAGAAATATGAGGGCAAATATGCCCGCGCGGATTTGTTGCTGCCCGTCGGTGGATCGCTCGCGATTGTTGGCGGTGCTGGCTATGAAAATATTCAGGTAACGCAGCGTGATGCGCTGTTGGGCGTCGGCGGCCAGCCCGTTGTTGATGGCAATGGCCGGTTCCAGACCGATCCCTCCAGTCCGGCGCGCATCGCCTATAGCTTTGACGGCATTTATTACGACGCAGGCGTTGTTTGGCGCCCCAGCAAGCGCACCCAGTTCGAAGCACGGGTAGGCAAGCGTTACGGCACCACCAGTTTTACCGGATCGTTCAGCTATGCGCCGACCCAGGCCGTCGCGATCCGGGTTGGCGTGTATGATGGAATCCAGACCTTTGGTCGCCAGCTTCAATCCGGGCTCGCCAATATCGGCACTAGCTTCAACCCTGGTCGGCCAGGTGGCTTGGGCGGCGAGTTCAACGGCTGCGTCTTTGGTGCAGAAGGCGGGGCAGCGGGCAATTGCTTGAACGGTGCGCTGCAATCAATCTCCACCGCCGCCTATCGCGCCCGCGGCGTGGATGCGCTGATTTCGGTCAGCCGTGGGCCGCTCACCTTTGGTGCAGGGGCAGGCTATGCCAACCGCGAGTTCCAGTCGGCCAATGGCACGGCAGGGCTGACGGTGAGCGGGATCACGGACGAAAGCTATTACGCGCAGGCCTTTATCGCGCGCGCCCTTGACAGCAGCACGTCAATCGATGCGACCGCCTTCGCCAATTACTACAAGAGCAACCTTCTTAACGCGACCGACGTATATGGGGTTGGGGCCACGGGCACGTTCAGCAAGCGCTTTGGTCGGATAGGAACACAGGCTTCAGTCGGCGTGTACAGCTTTGGCCAGCAGGGGCAGGAAACGACATTATCAGTGCAGGCGTTGCTGGGGGCGAGATATTCGTTCTGATGACGAACGGATAGCGGCCTGATTGGGATGACGATGAATGTACGATGATCATTATGGATTGAGCGGGAGGCCGTTCCAGCTGACGCCCGATCCACGGTTCTGGTTCGAATCGGCCACGCACAAAAAGGCGATGGCCTATCTGGGCTATGGGCTGAGCCAGGGTGAGGGGTTCATCGTCGTCACCGGGGATATCGGGGCGGGCAAGACGACGTTGGTTGGCCATTTGATGGCAACGATCGACCGTGAACGGCTCCACGCGATCAAGATCGTATCGAGCCAGATCGAGGCTGATGATCTTTTGCGGATGGTCGCCAGCGGGCTTGATATCGATCCGTCGACGCTGGTGAAGGCGCAATTGCTAACGGCGATTGAGCGCGGGTTGCACGCGGTGGCGCGCAGCGGCCGGCGGACATTGCTGATCGTGGATGAAGCGCAGGCGCTGCCGGTATCGGCGCTTGAAGAACTGCGGATGCTATCAAATTTTCAGGCAGGCGGGCACGCGCTGCTCCAGATATTTTTGCTCGGCCAGCCCGAATTTCGCCGCCAGCTTCAGGGCGCGGCGGGGCTGGAGCAGCTTCGCCAGCGTGTTATCGCGATGCACCATCTGGATCCAATGGGGCCGCAGGAAATCGAACCCTATATGCGCCACCGGCTCGCCGTGGTGGGCTGGCAGGGCCGTCCGCAATTCACCCCGGATGCGATTGCCGCGCTGTACCGCGGATCAGATGGCGTCCCGCGCCGCCTGAACCAGCTGGCGGGGCGGGTGCTGTTATTTGGTGCCATTGAGCAGATCGACACCATTGATGCGCGCGCGGTTGAAGCCGTGATTGCCGATATCGCTGGGGATTCGCCCGCACTCGCACCAGCACCGGCTGCGGAGATGGCCCCGCCTGTCGCGGTTGCCATGCCCGAGCCGCTGCCGATGCGCCACAATGCCGCGTGGCAACCGCCTGGCCCACCATCTGATGCGGGTGACCAGCATAGCGCGGCGCTGACCGCGCGTGTTACAGCGCTTGAGGCGCAGGTAGCGGAGCAGGAGCTTGCGCTGCGCCGGGTACTGACGCTGCTGATCGACTGGGTCGAAAGCGACAGCCAGCGGCCCGATTTGTCGCTGTTGCGCAGTCCCGCTGCATGAACGCCCTTACCGCCATTTCACCGGCCAACTCACTGGCCACCCCGTTCGCCGATACGCGCGTTTGCAACGCGATGTCAGTGGACGTGGAGGACTGGTTTCAGGTCGGCGCGTTTGAATGCGTGATTGATAAGGCCGATTGGTCGGGCCTGGAGTCAAGGGTGGAGCGCAATACCGATGCCGTGCTCGCTTTGTTTGCTGAAACAGGCACCCAAGCCACATTCTTTACATTGGGCTGGGTGGCGGCGCGCAACCCTGCGCTGATCCGCCGGATCGTCGATGCCGGGCACGAGATTGCCAGCCATGGCTGGGATCATCAGCGTGTTTTTACGATGAACGCCGATGCATTCCGCGCTGATTTGCAGGCCGCGCGCACTGCCATAGAGGATGCCGCGGGTGTCGCCGTCACGGGATATCGCGCACCAAGCTTTTCCATCGATCAGCGCACGCCCTGGGCGCACAGCGTATTGGCAGAGGCAGGTTATGCCTATTCATCCAGCGTCGCGCCGATCGCGCACGATCATTATGGCTGGCCAGATGCACCGCGCCGGGCCTATCGCCCGCTTGCCGATGCCAGGCTGATCGAACTGCCGATCACCATTGCGCGCATCGCCGGGCGGGAAATGACCACGGGCGGCGGTTTCTTCCGCCTGTTTCCGGGCGCGATCACCCACCGGGCAGTACGGCAGGCCAATGCAACAAATGATCGCCCCGCCGTGTTCTATTTCCACCCGTGGGAAATCGACCCAGACCAGCCCCGTGTCGCCAGTGCGCCGCTGAAATCGAGGCTGCGCCATTACGCTCGTCTCGGTGCGATGGCGGGCAAGTTGCGCACGCTAATGGCCGCACACCATTGGGGCCGCGTGGACGCGGTTGTTGCGGTAGAGGCGGCGCTGCTGCCATGACCATGCCGTTGCTCACCATGCCGCTAGGCTTGCGCGCTGCCGATTTGCACGACGCGGCTGACCGCGCCCGGATCGCCAGGTTTGTGCGCGCGCATCCCCAAGCAACGCCGTTTCATTTGCCCGAATGGAACATCGCGGTTGCGCGTGGATGTGGCCAGCGGGCGCATTGCCTGGTCGCTGAACGTGCCAATGGCGAGATTGTTGGTGTGCTGCCTTTGACCGAAATTGGCTCGTTTTTGTTCGGTCGCGCCCTGGTTTCGACCGGTTTTGGCGTTGGTGGGGGCATTTTGGCGACAAATGATGATGCTTTGGTCGCTTTGGGCGAGGCCGGCTGGGAACTTGCGGAACGGCTGCGTTGCCCGACCCTGGAATTGCGTGGTGGTCCGGTGCCCGCAGGCAATTGGCAGGTCGATGAAACGACCTATCTGAGCTTCGCGCGCAACCTTGCTGCCAGCGATGAGGCAGAGCTGACCGCCATTCCCCGCAAGCAGCGCGCTGAAGTGCGCAAAGGGCTTGCCGCCGGACTGGACATCACCACAGGATGTCATGATAAAGTCGTGGACGCGCACTATGCTATCTATTCGGAATCAGTGCGCAATCTGGGGACGCCCGTTTTTCCGAAACAATTGTTCCGGGAAATTTTACGCGAATTTGGTGAATCAGCCGATATCCTTGTCGTTTCCGATGGGGATCATCCAGTGGCGAGTGTGTTGAGCGTATATATGAACGGCACTGTCTATCCCTATTGGGGCGGTGGCTCGCAGGCTGCGCGGGGCTTGCGCGCCAATGATGTGATGTATTTCGCACTGATGGGCCATGCGCGTGCACGCGGCTGCACCCGGTTTGATTTTGGCCGTTCAAAAGCTGGCACCGGGCCTGCCGCGTTCAAGAAAAACTGGGGTTTTGAAGGCACGCCGCTGCGCTATGCCAAGCGCGCACCTGCCGGGCAGCAACCGCGTGAGATTAACCCGATGAGCCCGCGCTACCGGTTGCAGGTCGCGGCATGGCGCAAGCTGCCTTTATGGGCTGCAAATCAATTGGGGCCGATGATCGCCCGGGGACTTGGCTGATGGGCGATATCCTGTTCCTCACCCACCGAATCCCGTATCCGCCCGACCGGGGTGATAAGATCCGCGGATTCAACATCGTCCGATTTCTCTCGACCCGCCAACGCGTGCACGTGATCGCCTTTGCCGATGATTCGCGCGATCTGAAGCGGCGCAATGGGTTGGCACCCTATACCGGCAACAGATCCATCATCTGGCGATCAAAACCGCGCTGGCTGGCGGCGCTGCAGGCGCTGGCGTTTCGCCGGCCGATATCGTTGACGGCGTTTGAAAATGCATCGGTGCAGGAAGCGGTGACGAACCTGCTCGCGCGGCATTCGATCGACACGATCTTCGTCTTTTCCAGCCAGATGGCGCAGTATCTGCCGTCCAAGCCCCGGCAAAAGGTGATCATGGATTTTGTCGACATGGATTCGGCGAAGTTTGCCGCCTATGCCAAAACATCGTCGGGCTTCACCAAATGGATGATGCAGCGCGAGGCGCAGTTGCTGCTGGCGCACGAAAAATCGGTGGCGGCAAAGGTTGATGCGAGCCTGTTCGTCAGCGCGCAGGAAGCCGCGCTGTTTTGTGAACGGACCGGGGCCAAGCGCGTTCATGTGGTCGAAAACGGCATTGATACGGTGTTTTTTGATCCATCAGCCGCGTTTAAGCGAATTGAGACGACGGGCGCGCTGATCGTGTTCACCGGGCAGATGGATTATCGCCCGAATATTGAGGCGGTAACCTGGTTCGTCGACACGATCCTGCCGCATATCCGCGTCGCGCACCCCAACGCGCGCTTTGCGATTGTCGGGCGCAACCCCACCGATGCCGTCAAAGCACTGGCGCGCCAACCTGGTGTGATCGTGACGGGCGAAGTCGCCGATGTGCGCGGCTGGCTTGCCGCGGCGGCCGTTGTCGTGGCCCCACTGAAGCTGGCGCGCGGTGTGCAGAACAAGGTGCTGGAAGCGATGGCGATGGCGCGACCCGTGGTTGCCTCAACCGCTGCGGCTGAAGGGATTGACCATGCCGATACCATCATAACCGGTGGCACGGTGGGCGAGATTGCCGAAGAAGTGAACCGCTTGCTTGCCGATCCTGTAAAGGCCGCCGCGCTGGGTGCAGCGGCGCGGGAACAGGTCATTGCCCGCTATGGCTGGGATGCGCGGCTGGCGGTGCTTGATGGGATCATGGGCATGCGCGCCAAAGTCCCCCCGATCCGCAAGTCAGCCGCATGACGATGGCCTTTCCCGCCGCCGATTTCACGGCGGGCGGCGGGGCCGATAACGCCGCTGCCTGGCGACGGCAGGGCGGCGTGCTTGGCGCGGCAGCGGTATTGCTACTCGCGTTGTTCTGGCGGGACAGTGCAGACCTTGCGCGGATCTGGTGGACCAGCACGACCTTTGGGCACTGCCTGTTCATTGGCCCGGTGATTGGCTGGCTGGTGTGGCAGCGCCGGGTTGAGCTTGCCCGGTTGCAGCCGGCGAGCTGGTGGCCCGGGCTGGTGCTGGTGGGGGCAGGGGGGCTTGGCTGGTTTGCAGGCGATGCCGCAGGCGTGGCGCTGGCCCGGCATCTGGGGCTTGTGGTGATGCTGCAGGGGGCGACAGTAACGTTGCTTGGCCCTTATGTCGCGCGCGGGCTGTTGTTTCCGCTGGCCTATGCGTTTTTCCTGGTGCCGTTTGGCGAATCACTGGAAGGGCCGCTGCAATCCGCCACTGTTGCCATGGTGATGCCGATGCTGGCGCTGGCCGGGGTGCCTGCCAGCGTGGACGGCGTTTTGATTACCATTCCCAATGGCTATTTCGAAGTGGCGGAGGCCTGTTCGGGGGCAAAATTTGTCATCGCGATGATCGCCTATGGCACGCTGGTCGCGCATGTCGCCTTTGTCGCGTGGCCGCGCCGGATCGCTTTCATGGCGATGGCGGTGATTGTGCCGGTGATCGCCAATGGCCTGCGCGCATTTGGCACCATCTATGCCGCGCATCTAACGTCGGTTGAGGCGGCGACCGGGGTGGATCACATCATTTTTGGCTGGGTGTTTTTCGGGCTGGTGATGGCCGCTGTCATCGCAATTGGCTGGCGCTGGTTTGACCGCGATCCCGATGCGGCGTGGTTTGACCCCGCTGCCCTGCAACGCTTACCCCGCCAGCGAATTGACACCTATGTCGCTGCGGCACTGGTGCTGACCACCGCGTCGGGCTTTGTCGGCTGGGCAGGGGCGATTGCTGCGCAAACTGCCGCGCTGCCTGATCGGATTGCCCTGCCGATTGTGCCGGGGTGGCAGCGCGCCGACGCCAATCTGGCTGCGCCGTGGCAACCGCATTATCCCTCCGCTGACCATATCGTTGCCGGGCGTTATGCGGACGGGCAGGGGCACAGCGTTGATCTGGCCATCGCTGTGTTCAGCGCTCAGCATGAGGGCAAGGAGCTTGTTTCCTTCGGCACCGGGGCGCTGCGCGAGGATGATCGCTGGGTGCGCGTGGCCGATTTGCCGCTGATCGCGGGCGGTGCTGCCATGCGGATCACCGCACCGGGCCCGGTCGAGCGCGTGGTCGCGACCTGGTATCAGATTGGTGATGTGATTACTGCCAGCCCGCGTGTTGTGAAGCTGGAAACATTGAAGGTAAAACTGCTGGGCGGATCACCCCGCGCGGTTGCGGTGCATGTCTCGGCACAGGTTCTGCCGGGTGAGAGCGCCAGCGCCGCGATAGCCCGCTTCGTTACGGCAGCAGGGCCGATTGAGCGTCTGGTGGACCGCGTCGCGAGTGGGCAGTAGGGCGTGATTGCGGCTTCGCTGGTTGCCACCCCACCTCGCTTGCCCCGAGTTTGGCAGAGAGCTGCCGTGCTTCTCGACCGTCGAAAGGAGGGGCAAGCCTTCGACAAGCGCAGCCCAAACGGGATAGGGTGGTTCGACTAAGGTAAAATCATTGTAGGCCGAGCGAACAACGGCGAGGCAAAGGCCCGGGGGAAATTAATTCAGCATGTGTGGCATCGCCGGTCTTTTCTATCCCGCCACGCCCAAGCCGGTTGATCCCGCCCGCATTACCGCAATGGCCAATGCGCAGGCGCATCGCGGGCCGGACGGATCGGGTGTGTGGACAGGCCCCGGCGTCGGCCTTGGCCACCGGCGACTGTCGATCATTGATCTGGGCGGCGGTGCGCAGCCAATGGCAAGCGCAGACGGTGCGTTGACGGTGACGTTCAACGGCGAAATTTATAATTTTCAGGCCGTCCGCGCTGAATTGGAGGCCAAGGGCGCGCGGTTCCGCACCAACAGCGATACCGAAGTGCTGCTGCACGGTTGGGCAGCATGGGGCCCGGCGATGCTGGAGCGCCTGAACGGCATGTTCGCCTTCGCCTTGCACGATTCCCGCGCGCAGAGCCTGTTTATGGCGCGCGACCGGCTGGGGGTGAAGCCGCTGCATTATGTCGAACTGTCCGACGGCGCGATTGCCTTTGCATCTGAGCTAAAGGGCCTTCTCGCGCACCCGTTGCTGCGCCGCGCGCCAGATATCTGCGCGGTCGAGGATTATCTGGCTTTTGGGTATGTCCCTGACGACACGTGCCTGGTCGCTGGCGTGAAGAAGCTGGCTGCGGGGCACAGCCTGTTGCTGACGCGCGGCAAGCCCGTTCCCGAACCGCAAAAATGGTGGGATATTGATTTCAGCCGCCGCGCAACCGGGTCAGCGGCGGCGCTGGGCGACCAACTGGTTGATCTGATGCGCGAGGGCGTTCGGTCGCGGATGCTGGCGGACGTGCCGTTGGGGGCGTTTCTATCGGGCGGGGTCGATAGCTCGGCGGTGGTGGCGCTGATGGCTGAGGCATCGAAACGCGCGGTGATAACCTGCACGATCGGTTTCGATGCAGCTGACCATGACGAGCGCGGCTATGCCAATCAGGTGGCCGCACTGTTCGCCACGAACCACCGCGAGCGCATTGTTGCTGCAGACGATTTCGCGCTGATCGACACGCTGGTCGCGGCGTTTGACGAGCCCTTTGCCGATGCCTCCGCGCTTGCCACCTACCGTGTGTGCGAACTCGCCCGCGAACAGGTAACCGTCGCGCTGTCGGGTGATGGCGCGGATGAGGCATTTGCCGGCTATCGTCGCTACCGGTTTCAGGCGGCTGAGGAGCGCGTGCGTGCGCTGGTGCCGGCGGCATTCCGATCATCCCTGTTCGGGCGATTGGGGGCATTGTACCCCAAGGCGGACTGGGCACCGCGACCGCTGCGCGCCAAAACAACCTTGCTCGGCCTCGCCGATGATGGCGCGACCGCCTATGCCCGGTCAGTGGGTGTCACCACGCCAGCTTTGCGCGCGCAACTGTTCAGCGATGCCGCCCGGCGTGCGCTCGGCGGGCATGTCGCGGAGGCGCGCTATGTCGATACGATGCGCGCTGCCCCGGCGCGCGAGGCGTTGGACCGGGCGCAATATGCCGATTTCAAGCATTGGCTGCCCGGCGATATCCTGACCAAGGTTGATCGCACGAGCATGGCCGTCAGCCTGGAAGCGCGCGAGCCATTGCTTGATTACAAACTGATGGAATTTGCGGCCTCGCTGCCCGTTTCGATGCGGATCAGGGCGGGGGAGGGCAAATGGATTATGAAAAAAGCGATGGAGCGCTATTTGCCGCGCGACATTCTCTACCGCCAGAAAATGGGCTTCGTTACCCCGATCAGCGCGTGGTTCCGCGGGCCACTCGCGGGTGAAGCCGCTGCGCTGGCGACGTCGCGCGTGCTTGGCGCGACGGGTTGGTTCGACATGCCGACAATCGAACGCCTCGCCAGCGACCACCGTGCCGGGCGTGCGGAACACGGCAGGACATTGTGGCAGCTGGTGATGCTCGAACGATCGATGGCGCGGCTGTTCGGTTAAAGGTGGTGCACGCCCAGCATCGCCATTGCCGCATGCAGCGTCAGCGCGATCAGGCAGAGCGATGACAGCGAGAACAGCGTGAAGCGGACGATGACGCGGTTGACGAGCACCTGCACCAAGCTGTGGAGGACGCGCAGCGCGACATAGGCCCAGGCGATGGTGAGGTTCACGCCGTCACCAGTGCCGATCAGCGCGTGCGTGATGGCGATGGCATAGAAGATCGTCGGCTGTTCGTGCAGATGGTTATAATTGTCAGCCGGCCATTGCTGCTTGGGCGGGATGATCGCCTTCAGGTCTGATCCTGCGCCGCCGACCAGATTGAAGGTATCGATCTTCGCCTTGCGCATCGCGGGCAAGCGGGTGGCATACATCCAGAGCCACATGACAAGGCTCCACGCTGCCAACGCGACGACGGTCGCGAGAATTGGACTGTTCATAACGAAAACTCCCCCCGGAATTGGTTTCCGAGGGGAGCGGTGGCTCAATCTGTTTTGAATTGCAACCTATCAGTCGAAGCCAATCAGTCGAAGATCGCGCCCCAGCGCCGCTTGGCGCGATCCTTCCACAGGCCGCGGTGATAGGCGTCGGACGCCAGCAGCGGCATCACTGAACCCGCTTCTGCAAACACCATCTGTTCGATACCGGTGTTCACCTTGCCCCAGCTTGCCGCTTCCTGCAGCGTTGACGACGAACACGCCCCGTCGCGCACATCTGCCACGGTGATCTGCACCGCGTATTTATGCACCTCAACATCGTCATGGCCCAGGATTTCGGCGCACACCACCGTGTCTTGAATGAAGTTCTTTGGCACGCCGCCGCCGATCATGAGCAGCCCGGTGGTGCCCGCCTTGATCTTGATGTCGGTCAGCTCGCGGAAATCGGCAATCGCGTCGAGCACCATATAGGGCTTGCCCGCCTTCACCGAGTCCACCTGATGCTTGACGAGGCCAAAGCCTGCCGAGCTATCGACAAAGGCCGGGCAGAAGATCGGCACGTCATGCTCATAGGCGAGCTTGACGAGGCTGTTGTCCTTCTTGCCATGTTCGACCAGATATTTGCCCATCTCGCGGATGAACGCGCGGCTGGAATAGGGGCGCGGTTCCAGCGTTTCGGCGATCTCGAAGATCGTGTGGTCGACGTGCTGCAGCTCTTCTTCATCGATGTACGTATCGTAGATCCGGTCGATCAGCAGCGACCGCAGCGTATCATCATCGGGCACTTCCAATGCCTGATAATGTTTGTGGCCAAGCCCTTCAAAGAAATCCATGTCGACAATGGTCGCGCCCGTCGCGACGACGCAGTCGACCATGTTGTTGCGGATCAGTTCTGCGTACAAATCCATGCAGCCGCCCGCCGAGGTGGAGCCGGCAATCACCAGACAGATCGTGCAATCGGGGTCCGCCAGCATCTGGTTATAGATGTTCGTCGCGCGCGACAGATCACGGCTGGTGAAGCTCATCTTGCCCATCGCCTCAACAATCGGGCGCGCATCAAAACTGGTGATGTCGATATGCTCGACCTGCGTGGACAGTAATTCTGCCTTGCGCTGGTCGTTGGTGCGGGTGGGAGTAAGCGTGTCGGTCATGCAAAAGTCCTCGAATAACGGCCGCCACCCCGGGCTGAACCCGGGGTCCCGCTTCTGCCGACGGGCGAAAAGAAAGCGGAACCCCGGGTCAAGCCCGGGGCGACGTAAACTGTGGTAGCGTTTCGTTACAGTGTGACGACGTTCGACGGAACGGCGTCGATATCCTCATCGGTGTAGAGCGACACCATCGGTTCATCGTCGACGATCACGGTGTCGCCTGATCCAAAGCCGTTGAACGCGGTACGCATCGCCGCGCCATACGCGCCGAGCATCCCGATTTCGATATAGTCACCGGCCTGGGTGTCGGCTGGCAGCATGAACGGCCCGGCCATGTGATCCATATCGTCACAGGTCGGCCCGTAAAAGCTGAACGCCATATCGCGCGCAGTCGAATCGGGTTCACGCAGCAGCGTGACCGGGAAACGCCAGCCAAGGTGCGCTGCATCAAACAACGCGCCGTAAGCACCGTCGTTGATGTAAAGCTCATCGCCCCGGCGCCGTTCAACGCGCACGACAACCGAGCTATATTCGGCGCACAAGGCCCGGCCCGGCTCCGCCCAAAGCTCCGCCGAATAGGAAATCGGCAGGCTTTCAAACGCGCGGTGGATCGTCGCGAAATACCGCTCCAGCGGCGGCGGCTCCATGCCGGGATAGCTCGACGGAAAACCGCCGCCGACATCGACCACGTCAACGGTAACGCCGGCATCGACAATAGCGGCACGCACGCGTTCCATTGCCTGGGCATAGGCTTCCGGCGTCATCGCCTGCGATCCCACATGGAAGCAGATGCCCAAAGCATCGGCTGCCTGCCGCGCGGCGAACAGCAATTCGCGCGTTTCGCCCGGTGCCGCGCCGAATTTCGACGCAAGGCTCAGCTTTGAATGTTCCGAAGAAACGCGCAGCCGGACGCACAGCGTCAGGTCAGTCGCATCTTGAGTCGCCGCCATGATCTTCGCCAGCTCTTCCATGCTGTCGAGCGAGAAAACACGTACGCCGTGGGTATGATAGGCCTCGGCAATCGCTTCCGGGGCTTTTACCGGGTGCATGAAGCACAAGGTGGCACCGGGCAGCGTGGTCGCAACGAGCCGAACCTCAGCAATCGAGGCGACGTCATAATGCGTGATGCCGTTATCCCACAGCACCCGCAACAAATCGGGCGATGGGTTGGCCTTTACCGCATACATGGACCGCCCCGGAAACTTCTCTGCGAAGAATCGGGCTGCCCGTGCCGCGGCATGGGGACGAACGAGCGTAACCGGCAAAACCGGTCGCGCCAAAAGTGCGATTCCAGTGGCGGAACCGACCTGGGGGCTTGCTAGCTCCCGCGTGCTATGATGCTTGTGCAACTCAAGGGACCTCCAAATGTCGTGAGACAAAACGAAAAAAGCTGCCTTGCGGTTGGAAGTCCCATGGGGCAGCGGAAGGGCCGAATAGGGTCGCTTGATCTGGATGTAAATAGTTATTTGAAGGTCGAGGAAAGTTTCATGACAATTTTGCGACAACCGACCCGGGCAGGGGTGCGCGATGCCGCCGCAAAGCTGGCGGTTATTTTGCCGCCAAGCCCATTATTCATTCATGAAATCAATGGTGTGGCCGTGGCCTTCAAAGCAGAGAGTTTGCAGCCTATCGGCTCGTTCAAACTGCGCGGCGCGTGGCATCGGTTGACCGCAATTGACAGCGAATCGCGCGCGCGGGGCGTGGTGGCCTTTTCATCGGGCAATCATGCGCAAGGGGTCGCATGGGCCGCCAAACGGCTTGGCATGCCCGCGCTGATCGTGATGCCAAGCGACGCGCCGGTGGTGAAGCGCGAGGCGACGCTGGCATTGGGGGCTGAAATCGTCACCTATGACCGCGCAACAGAAAGTCGCGAAAAAATTGCTGCGAGTCTCGCTGGCGCGCGTGGCGCGGTGTTGGTGCCCAGCTTTGATGATCCGTGGATCATCGAAGGGCAGGGCAGCGCCGCGATTGAGGCGGCGACGCAGATGGCCGCTCAGGGATTGCCCGCCCCAAGCCATGTCGTGGTGCCTTGCGGTGGCGGCGGGCTGGCCGCTGGCTGTGCACTGGCGCTGCCCGATGCAGTGATTACCGTTGTCGAGCCGGAGGGATGGGACGACATGCGCGTGTCACTGGAGGCGGGCTGGATTGAACCTGTCGGCCCCAATCCGCCGCCCACCGCGTGCGATTCGCTGCAAACCAAAGAGGTATCGCGATTGACCTTTGATGTGTTGTCGCGGCGCGGGGTGCGCGGGCTTGCGGTGAGCGAGGCGGAGATCGCCGCCGCGCAACGCTGGGCCGCGCGGCATTTGCGCATTGTGGTGGAACCGGGCGGCGCAGCGGGGCTCGCAGCGTTGCTCGCCGGCAAGGTTTCGGTGGAACCGGGGATGTTGGTGATGGTGTCAGGCGGCAATGTCGATCCAGACGCCTATGCGGCGGTGCTGTCAGGGGCGGATTGAGCCTCTAAAAACTTCGCTTCCCCGGCGAAGGCCAGGGTCTAGTCGCGCGACGCCGGTCATTTAGCGTCATCGTCAGAGAACAAGAAACTTTGCATCTGGGCCCCGGCCTTCGCCGGGGAAGCAATTACCTCTATGGTGACCGCAACATGACCACCCTCGAATCGCTCGCCCCCACCATCGCCATGCTCGCGATGTTCGCCTGCCTGATCGGTGGCGGGTGGATGATCGTGAAGGGCGTCGACCGGCGGAAGGGGGTGCTGCTGCTGGTGATGGCGGCGGTGCTGCTTGGCAATGTGGTTATTTGGACGATGTGATTGAGCGCGCCGGTGCCCAATGGTCGGCGTGTAGTGCCGTTGGACGTCGTCGCCCGGCTGGTCAGCACGCAATTTCCGGACTGGGCGGGGTTGCCGCTGACGAGGATCGAGCCCGGCGGCTGGGACAATTGCAGCTTACGTCTTGGCGACACGATGCTGGTTCGGTTGCCAAGCGCGCCCTGGTACGCAAATCAAGTTGCGCGCGAGCAATTCTGGTTGCCCCGGCTCGCATTAAAGCTGCCGCTGGCGATCCCGCGCCCGCTCGCAATCGGGTTGCCGAGCGACGAATTTGCGATGGCATGGTCAGTCTATGAATGGATTGACGGTGACCCCGCGACTATCGCCGAAATTGCAGACCCGGCGACATTTGCCGAAGCACTTGCGATGTTCCTAGCCGCGCTCAAGCGGATCGATCCTAAAGGTGCCCCTGAACCAAGCGCTGACAATTTCTGGCGCGGCGGTCCGCTGGCGCATTACGATCCGGAGGTACATTCTGCGGTCGATCGGTTAGGCAATGCGATCGAAAAGGATAGGGTGCTGGCCGTATGGTCAGCGGCGCTGGCGACCGTACATCAAGGACCACCGGCTTGGTTGCACGGTGATGTCGCGCCGGGCAATTTGCTTGTTCAGTCGGGTCGGTTGCACGCCGTGATCGATTTCGGCCAATGCGCAGTGGGCGATCCTGCATGCGATCTTGCGATCGCCTGGACGTATTTCGACGCGACCACGCGCCTGATATTCAAGGACACGCTAGGAGCTGATTCTGGCTGCTGGTCGCGCGGACGAGGCTGGGCGTTGTGGAAAACACTGGTCGTCGCGGCAGGCATATCAGGAGCCGATCCGATCTCGCGTGACAGGGCACTGAATTCGATATCGGCGATCATCAACGCAACGAGCTAAGGCCCGATCGCTTCGACCGGTTAGGCCTTGTATCGTTGGACTTCGTGGTTTTTCGAACAAGGCCTCGCACGAACCAGCCATGCTTTCATCTATTTGATCGGCGAATTCGGGTCCAGCCGCATGTCGAGGTAATTGTCCACGCTTCCCATCAGCTCGGGCATTTCATGCTCGAAGAAATGGTTGGCGCGGGGCAATACGTCGTGGTGGATGGTGATGTGCTTTTGCGTGCGCAGCTTGTCGACCAGCTTTTGCACGGCGAGGGGGGTGACCACTTCGTCGCCTTCACCCTGGATGATGATGCCCGAGGAGGGGCAGGGGGCCAGGAAGGTGAAGTCATACATGTTGGCAGGCGGCGCGATCGAGATGAAGCCGCGGATTTCGGGGCGGCGCATCAGCAGCTGCATGCCGATCCACGCGCCGAAGCTGACGCCTGCGATCCAGGTGGTCGATGCTTCGGGATGGATGCTCTGTACCCAATCGAGCGCGCTGGCCGCGTCGGAGAGTTCGCCGACGCCATTGTCGAACACGCCCTGGCTTTTGCCCACGCCGCGAAAATTGAAGCGGAGTGTTGCGAAACCGCGCCGCTGAAAGGTCTTGTACAGCTCCTGCACGATCCGGTTGTTCATCGTGCCACCCGATGAGGGGTGCGGGTGCAGGATCATCGCAACAGGCGCGCGCGGACGCGGCGGCGGCGAGAATCGACCTTCGAGGCGGCCATCGGGACCGGGGAAAATGACTTCTGGCATGAAAAAACCTGCTGACAATCAAGGAGACGCGGCGAACGCGGGATGCGCGGCTATAGAGGAAAGCCCTGCCCCGGCGCAATCATTGTAGCGGGGGGGACGACACGCTAGGGCTAATGACGTGAAAAAGCGCATCTATCTGGATCATGCCGCGACCACGCCGATGCGCCCCGAAGCGGTGGCGGCGGTGGCGGACGGGATGGCGCGCTGGGCGAACCCGTCCAGCCCGCACGCCGAGGGTCGCGCGGCGCGAGCAGCGCTGGAGGAGGCGAGGACGCGGATTAAAACATCGCTTGGCTGGACGGGGGAGCTGATCTTCACCAGCGGCGCGAGCGAGGCTTTATCGATCGCGCTGAACCGGGCGAAGGTGGACCGGCGGATCGTGAGCGCGGTGGAGCATGACGCGGTGTTTCGTGCCGCGCCGGGCGCTGATGTACTGCCAGTCGTTCACGGCGAAGCTGACGGCGATGCGCTGGCAAAATATCTCGCGGCACCGGGCAAGGCGATTATCGCCATTCAGAAAACCAATGGCGAAACGGGCACGCAGATCATCCCCTATCAGCACCCCGCCACCATCGATCTGATTCGCGACGCCGGGGCGCTGTTGCTGAGCGATTGTTCGCAATCGGCGGGCCGCTATCCGCTGCCTGATGCTGATCTGGTCGTGGTGTCAGGGCATAAATTAGGTGGCCCGCCGGGGATTGGCCTGCTGCTCGTGCGCGATCTGGCGGTGCTGGAGCCGGTTGGCGGGCATGAATATGGCTACCGGATGGGCACGGAGAATTTGCCCGCCGTGCTCGGGCTGGCGGCTGCGCTGGAGGCTGGCGGGCTGGATAGCTGGCAAAGCAATGTCGACCAACGCTTTGCGGTGACGGATGTTTTCAACGCATCGGGAGACGTGATCGCACCGGGCGCGCAATCGTCGCATGTTTTTGCCATCGCCATGCCCAACCTGTCCGCTGCGGCGCAATTGATCCGTTTCGACGCGATGGGCTTTGCCGTGTCCGCGGGCAGTGCCTGCTCCTCCGGAACGCTGAAGCGCAGCCGGGCGCTGGCCGCGTTCGGGGTGGATGAGGATACCGCCAGCCGGACCATCCGGGTCAGCTTTGGCTGGAACACCACGCCTGCAGAGATTGACGCGTTTCTTGGGGCTTGGCTCGAAGTTGCGCATGATGCGGTGACGCGCGCGCCGTGATCTATCTCGATTATCAGGCGACGACCCCGCTTGCGCCGGAAGCTTTTGAGGCGATGCTGCCCTGGCTGCGCGATCATCCTGCCAATCCGCATTCGTCGCACGCCCCTGGCCGGGCGGCAAAGGCGGCGGTTGAGGTGGCGCGTGATCAGGTGGCGGCGCTGCTGCCACCGGGTGGCCGCGTCGTTTTTACCAGCGGCGCAACCGAAGCACTGAACTGGGCGATCAAGGGAACGAACGGGCCGATCGTTACTGTCGCCACCGAACATGCCGCCGTGCTGGATACAGTGCGCGCCAGCGGTCGCCCTGTCACGGTGTTGCCGGTCGGCAGCGATGGGTTGGTCGATCCCGATGTGGCAGAGCCTGCGATCATGCAGGGAGCAGGGCTGGTAACGGCAATGCTGATCAATAATGAGATCGGGGTCGCGCAACAGATCTTCACGCTCGCCAATATCGCGCGTGGGGCAGGGGCCCTTTTCCTGTGCGACGCGGTGCAGGGCATCGGGCGTGTCAACCTGTACGCTGGCTGCGATTTCGTCGCTTTGTCCGCGCACAAGATCCATGGACCGAAGGGCATTGGCGCGCTCTGGATTCGCGACGGCGTGGCGCTGGAGCCGCTGTTGCATGGCGGCGATCAGGAAGGTGGCCGTTCGGGCACGCTGTCACCAGCCTTATGCGCAGGCTTTGGTCGCGCGGCGACGCTGATGGCGGAACGGCATGATGCGGACGCGGCGCATGTCGAGCGGCTATGGTCGATCGCCACCGCGCGCCTTGGCCCCGGCTGGACGGTCAACGGATCGATCGAGCATCGGTACCTGGGTAATCTCAACATCCGGCGTGATGGACTCGACGTTGCGCGCCTGATGTCTGATCTGCGCGATATCGCCTTTTCCGCCGGGTCGGCCTGTGCCAGTGGATCGGGCCGGGCGAGCCATGTGTTGCAGGCATTGGGCTTGACCGACGCGCAGGCGCGGTCGAGCATTAGGCTGGGTTTTGGGCGATACACCACGCAAGAGGAACTGATGACCGCGATTGACCGCATCATGGCCGCCGCCACCGCGCAGGACAGCATGGCATGATCCGCGTTCGCTTTATCGCCACCGACGGATCGGTGCGAGAGGTTGAGGCGAAGGCTGGCGACCGGTTGCTCGATATCGCCCAGGCCGATGGCCAGCCGCTGGAGGGCACGTGCGAGGGGCAGATGGCCTGTTCGACCTGCCACGTTATCATCGACGCCGATGATTTCGCCAAGCTGAAGCCCGCGCGTGAGGAGGAAGAGGATATGCTTGACCTCGCCATGGGTGCCACGCGCAACAGTCGGCTGGCGTGCCAGATATGGCTGGATGCGGCGTGGGATAGCCTGACGGTGAAGATGCCACGCGAAACGCGGAACATGCAGGGCCGCTAACCATTACGCCTTCAGTGCCTTTCGCACGCGAAGGAGTATTTTGATGATAAAGCTCACCGCCATCCTATCGGCCGGCCTGATCGGTGCCGCCGCCATGCTGATGCCCACCACTGCCAGCGCAGTGGGCGTGGAACCACAAATGCAGCCTATCGCGTATCAGGGCCAGCAGGCGCGCCATTCTGAGCGACGCGTGGTTGTGACGCGGCGTACCCACACGGTGACGCGTCACAATGGCTGGCGGAACTACCGCACGCGCCGGGTGTGCAAGGTAACCTATCGTAATCACCAGCGCATCCGTCGCTGCCGCACAATCCGCGTTCGTTACTAGTTCTTGATCCCATCGCCCGACTCCCCCATATGCGCCGTGGGAGTCGGGCGGGCGTGGTCGTCGCCAACTTGGTCAGGGTCGGAAGGCAGCAGCCACAACGATTTCGCCACGGGTCGTTCCGGCTCCCACCGCGCAGACAGCGAGAGAGCGGCAACGCCGCGCCACGCTGACAAGCGCGGCCAGCGACGCGCAGCGTCGACTGACGACACGGCTTTGCCGGATCGCTCGCCCAATCAAACCCCAGACCAAATCCATTCGATCCGCTGGCGTCCGCGCCAGTGAGCGACTAGATCAACCGGTAATGGCCGACTCCTTCCTTGATCTGGGTGAACCACCGCAACCTGCAAAGCCAGAGGCCTACCGCGTTCTTGCCCGCAAATATCGCCCGCAAAATTTCAGCGAGCTGATTGGCCAGGATGCGATGGTGACCACGCTGGGGAACGCCATCAAGCGGGGGCGGCTGGCGCATGCGTTCCTGCTCACCGGCGTGCGTGGGGTGGGGAAAACGTCCACCGCGCGGCTGATTGCAAAGGCGCTTAACTGCATTGGCCCCGACGAACAGGGCGGCCCGACGATTGATCCTTGCGGCGCGTGTGAACCATGCCGCGCCATTGCCGAGGGGCGGCACATTGACGTGATTGAAATGGACGCCGCCAGCCATACCGGCGTTGATGACGTTCGCGAGATTATCGATGCCTCACGCTATTCGGCGGTATCTGCGCGTTTCAAAATCTATATCATCGACGAAGTTCATATGCTGTCGAAAAACGCCTTCAACGCGTTGCTCAAGACGCTGGAGGAACCGCCACCGCATGTGAAATTCCTCTTCGCGACCACGGAAGTCAACAAGGTGCCGGTCACGGTGCTGTCGCGATGCCAGCGTTTTGATCTTCGCCGGATTACCAGCGAGAAGCTTGCGGCCCATTTCGCGCATGTCGTACAGGCGGAAGGTGTCGAGGCCGAATTCGAGGCGCTGGCGCTGATCGCGCGGGCGGCCGAAGGATCAGCGCGCGATGGGCTATCGATTCTCGATCAGGCAATTGCCCATGCCGGGATGGAAGGCGGCGGCGTGCGCGCCGATGCTGTCCGCGAAATGCTGGGCCTGTCTGATCGCGGGGCGGTTCGCGATTTGCTGGGGTTGGTGCTGGCAGGCGATGGGCTGGGTGCGCTGGCGGCATTGCGGCGGCAATATGATTTGGGTGTGGACCCGCTCGGCGTGCTGCGCGCGCTGCTGGAGTCCATCCATGCTGTAACGCTCGCCAAACTGGGAACTGAAGCGGATTCCGCGCAATCCGCGGAGGAACGCGCGGCGCTGGAAAGCTGGGCGGCGGCGCTATCCTTCGCGGCGCTGCACCGGCTGTGGCAATTGCTGTTGAAGGGCCATGATGAGGTTGCGCGGGCGGCATTGCCGATTGAGGCGTGCGAAATGGCGCTGCTGCGGGTTATTCACGCGGCCAGCCTGCCTGATCCCGGCGAACTCGCCCGGCGTCTGTCAGGGGAGGGGCCTGCGAGCGCAAATCACCCGCCCCAGACGACACCGTCTTCGGCAGGCCCCGCCACCGAAGCCGCAACACCTGCACAGCCTGCCAGCTTTGATGCCGTGCTCGCCATGCTGGATACCGCGCGCGAGATGAGCCTTGCCGAAAAACTGCGGCTGACCGGGCGGGTCGTGCGGTTCGCCCCGCCAGAAATCGTGCTCAGCTCGGCCAAACCATTCCCAGCCGATATTCCGCGCGAACTCGCCGATGTTCTCCGTCGGCTGACGGGTCAAACGTGGCGCATCACCACCGAGGATACCCCCGGCGCGCCCAGCATGCGGGAGGCCCAGGCATTAGCCCGAGAGGCGGAACTCGACACGGTACGCGAAGCACCGATCGTCAAGGCGGTGCTTGAAGCTTTTCCGGCGAGTGAAATCGTCGAATGGACAACCAAACAGGCATGAAAATCAGGAGCGTGACATGAAGGGTATCGAAGACATGCTGGCCATGGCGCAGAATGTGCAGGCCGAGCTGGAAAAGGCGCAGGCCAATCTTGATCATATCGAGGTTGAAGGCGCATCGGGCGGTGGTTTGGTAAAGGTGCGGGCATCGGCCAAGGGGCGCATTATCGGCGTGGCGATTGACGACAGCTTGATGCAACCGAGCGAAAAGCAGATGCTCGAAGACCTGATCGCCGCCGCGCTGAACGATGCGCGCGCCAAGGCTGATGCAGCGTCCAGTGCCGAAATGGCGAAGATGACCAGCGGTTTGCCGCTGCCACCGGGGTTCAAACTGCCGTTCTGATCACCCGGAACCAATCTGCCCTATGCCGAGTTGGTGATCTTCAACGCAGAGGGAAGATCACCATGAACAACAATGCGCGTCAAACGCCAGCCGACGCTCCTCGCTCGCCCGCCAAAATCATCGTTGAACAGCGCGGATCGGGCGTTGGCTGGGTGATTGGATTGGCGCTGGTGCTGTTGGTGGCGATCGCCGCCTATTTCGTCATCGTCCAGAACACCAATGATCAGTTGCGCACCGACGCGATTGGATCAGCCGCCAAGCGAGTTGGCGATAGCGCCGAACGAGCAGGCGCGGCGGCTGAGCGGGCGGTTGATCCAGAGAAGTAAGCGGGCGTTCCGCGCCGTTAAACCGCCCCGCACAATCAGCGCAGGCAGGCGTCCAACCCGTCATTGCGGACAATAGCTACCCGGCGCGAGATGGAATTGCCGTGGCGCCGGGTAAAGCCGCGCGGGGCCACGGCGGCGCGCTTTTTGGGCAGGGGCAGCACAGCGGCGATCCGCCCCGCCTCGGCAGGCGTCAGCCGCGATGCATCATGCCCGAAATAGCGCATGGCGGCGGCATTGACGCCGTACGTGCCGATGCCGGTTTCGGCGACATTCAAATAGACTTCCATGATCCGGCGCTTGCCCCAGATCGTTTCGATCAAGACGGTGAAATAGGCTTCGAACGCCTTGCGCACATAGCCGCCGCCCTGGATGAGGAAAGCGTTCTTGGCGGTTTGCTGGCTGATCGTTGATCCGCCGCGAATCCTGCCGCCGCGTGCGTTGCGTTGATAGGCTTTCTCGATCGCTGCGATATCAAAACCGTTATGCTGGCAAAATTGCGAATCTTCACCGGCAATCGCTGCGCGCGCCATGTCGGGATCAATCTGCGACAGCGGCATCCAGCTTTTCTTGATGCTGTGCCCGCCAATCGCGTCGCCAATCATCGTGAAGGTCACCGGCGGCGCCATGAACCGGTACAGCACCACCCATAGCAGCGATATCAGCACAAAGCCGATCACGCCCTTGATGGCGATAGAAAAAACCCGGCGGATCATTGATCCACCGGGTCGCATAAAGCGGGGTATGCAATCAACCCCGATCGTTTCGATGTCGTACCTGTTTTGGACGATTACTTAATAGGCCGCGAGCACGCGCTGATCGCCGGCCAGCCGCATCATCGCCTTTTGCAGCTTTTCGAACGCCCGAACCTCAATCTGGCGCACCCGCTCCCGCGAGACGTTGTACACCTGGCTCAGCTCTTCCAGCGTCTTGGGATCATCCGTCAGGCGGCGTTCGGTGAGGATGTGGCGCTCACGCTCGTTCAGGTCATCCATGGCGGATGCGAGCATGGAGTGGCGCACATCGGCTTCCTGGGCGTCAGCGATCACGCTATCCTGCAGCGGGGCATCGTCCTGCAACCAATCCTGCCACTGGCCATCGCCATCCTCGCGCATCGGCACATTCAACGATGTGTCACCGCCCATCGACATGCGACGGTTCATGCTCGTCACTTCAAGCTCTGTGACGCCCAGATCCTTGGCGATCTTCGCCAGATCTTCAGGCTTTAAATCGCCATCATCAAACGCATTCAGCTTTGCCTTCATCCGGCGCAAATTGAAGAACAGCTTTTTCTGCGCCGCCGTGGTGCCCATCTTCACCAGGCTCCAGCTGCGCAGGATAAACTCCTGGATCGACGCGCGAATCCACCACATCGCATAGGTGGCCAGACGGAAACCGCGATCCGCCTCAAATTTCTTCACGCCCTGCATCAGGCCGATATTGCCTTCGCTGATCAGCTCGCTGACCGGCAGGCCATAGCCGCGATAGCCCATGGCGATTTTTGCCACGAGTCGCAGATGCGACGTGACGAGCTGGGCGGCGGCATCGGTGTCGCCATGTTCTTCAAAACGCTTGGCGAGCATATATTCCTGCTCGGGCGCGAGGATCGGAAACTTCTTGATCTCCGACAGATAGCGATTGAGGCTCGCCTCTCCACCGAGGGCGGGGACCGTCGCGGGGACGTTGCTTCCGCTTGCCATGATCAAATCTCCCTTTTCTCAACGTACCAATGCCGCAACCGGGCATGATAGCTCAACCTAGACTATAGAGTGTATCGTAGAGTTCCTGCATGTCCGAAGGCATTACGCTTTCAAACGACAAAGCGTTACTATTTACCGGATGAATGAAGCCCAAACGCGCCGCGTGCAGCGCCTGACGGCGAAACCCCAGTGATTCAAGAAGCGCGCGGTGTGCATGTTTGGTTCCACCATATACCGGGTCGCCCAACAGCGCGTGTCCGATAGAGGCCATATGCACGCGCACCTGGTGCGTCCGCCCGGTTTCCAGCCGGCATTCCACCAGCGCCGCGCCCTTGAGTGGGCGGAGCATCTGGTAATGGGTGATGGCGTGCTTGCCGCCCTGGACGATGGCGATTTTCTTGCGGTTCGACGGTGATCGCGCGAGCGGCGCATCAATCTTGCCCGATGACGGCATCGGTACGCCGCCAACGATGGCGCGATACCGGCGATCAATCGAATGCGCCGCAAATTGCGCCGCAAGCCCAACATGCGCGACATCTGATTTCGCGGCGATCATCAGCCCCGATGTATCCTTGTCGATCCGGTGCACAATCCCGGGCCGCGCGACCCCGCCAATCCCGGAAAGCTGACCGGCGCAGTGATGCAACAATGCGTTGACCAGCGTGCCATCAAGATTGCCGGCTGCAGGATGCACCACCAGCCCGGCAGGCTTGTCGATCACGATCAGGTGGTCATCCTCAAACACCACGTTCAGCGCGATGTCTTGCGCTTCGTTATCAAGTGGGGTGGGGGCGGGAAGGGTGACGTTGAACAACTGTCCGCCCACTGCCTTGCGTGATGGGTCGCGCGCCGCGCGCCCGCTTTCATCGGCCACGTTACCGCCGGTGATCAGCGCCTTCAGCCGTTCGCGCGACAGCGTGGGTGCAGCATCGGCAAGCGCACGGTCCAGGCGAAGCCCATCGGCCAGCCCTGCGATCCGCACTTGCAAAATTTCTGCCCCCCGGTTCATGCATTGGCGATATGGAAAGCGCTGTCGAAATTGCAAGCACACTGCGTGATGGATTGCTGGCGATGGCAGCGGCATCGCCAGCGCGAGAGATTTGCGGGCTGTTGTTCGGATCCGCCACGATGATTGATGCGGCAAGGCCTTGCGATAACGTGGCCGATGATCCGGCGATCCGGTTCGAAATTGATCCTGCCGCCCTTGTTGCCGCCCACCGGGCAATGCGCAGCGGGGGCCCTGCGCTGATCGGCCATTTTCATTCCCACCCGATTGGCCGGGCAGAACCATCTGCCTGCGATGCGGCGTCCGCAACCACCGACGGCAGCTTATGGTTGATCATCGCGCGCGGCGATATGCGCTTGTGGCGCGCGGTTGACGGTGGTGGGTGGCTAAATTGCTTCGAACCGGTGGTGCTTGGTGTCGCTTCGCCTTGCGCCACCCGGCCCGCTTCGCCATGAGGGGCCAAATCTTTTTCGAAAAATAGCTGGAGCCCCTTTTTACATGACGATCAGCCCGGTCGACTTCGCCAGCCTGTTATGCTCGCGCCTGTGCCATGATCTGTTGAGCCCGGTGGGCGCGCTGAACAATGGCCTGGAACTGCTTGCCGACGAGCATGATCCGGCGATGCGCACCCGTTGCCTGGAACTGCTCAGCGAAAGCGCGCGGGCATCGGCCAACAAGCTGAAGTTTTTCCGCCTCGCCTTTGGGGCCGCGGGTGGCTTTGGCGAAACGGTGGATTCACGCGAAGCCCGCGCCGCGATTGAGGGGCTGTTTGGCGATAACCACCGGGTAAAGCTGGGCTGGCTGGTCGAGGATGCTGTGCTACCCAAGCCCGCGATCAAGGTGTTGCTCAACCTCGCGCTGATCGCCGGGGATGCGCTCATCCGGGGCGGACAGCTCGATATTGGCGCCGAAGTGGTCGACGGCATGGTGGAAATTGTCGTGCGCGGCGATGGCCCCCGGATCGTGCTCGACAGCGAATTGCGCACCGCGCTGGTGGGGGCAGGCGATCATGTGGTGATCACCCCTCGCGCCGCAGCGGCCTATCTGGTCCACGCATTGGTTGCTGAAGGCGGTGGTGAGGTGCAGGTTTCTGATCCCGACGCTGCCGTTCTTATCTTTGGTGCAGCTTTTCGCGCGGGGTAAACCGCAATTTAACCGCTTGTCGTCATAAATTGCCCCTGCCGTATCAGGCATATCGGGGACATATGGACGACCTGCTGCAAGAATTCATCGCTGAAACCCGCGAAACGCTGGAAGCGCTCGCCGGGGAAATCGTGATGTGGGAAGCCAATCCGTCTGACCGGAACCGGCTCGATGCGATTTTTCGTTTCGTCCACACGGTAAAGGGAAGCTGCGGTTTTCTCGATCTGCCGCGCCTTAGCCGATTAAGCCATGCGGCCGAAGATGTGCTGGCCGCCGTCCGCTCTGGTGAGCGCACGCCAGACACCGCCCTCGTCAATGCAGTGCTCGCCATCGTCGACCGCATTGGCGAGATTATTGAAGCGATTGATGCAGGCGCTGCGCTCGACGATTCGGGCGAAGATCTATTGATCGCCGCGCTCGATAAGGGGGCGCAGGCAGCGGCCAGCGTCGCCCCGACCGTTGCCATCCAGCGCGCCGCCACCCGCAGTGTTCGCCTCAGTGTCGATCTGCTCGACATGATGATGAGCGGCATGTCCGACATGGTGCTTGCCCGCAACGAGCTTGCCCGGCGGCTGCGCGATGAAACGGTCGATCCCGCTATTGAGGCTGCACTTGATCGTCTGTCGCACACCGTTGCCGAAATGCGCGACACCGTAACGCGCACGCGGATGCAGAAAATCGAAGCGCTGTTTTCTGCGCTGCCACGAATGGTGCGCGATACCGCTGCTGAGCTCGGGAAGAGCGTGGCCCTGCATATTGAGGGTTCCGACGTCGAGCTTGACCGCGAAATGATTGAGATGATGCGCGACCCGCTGGTCCACATTATCCGCAACGCGGTTGACCATGGGCTGGAATCACCAGCTGAACGCATTGCCGCGCACAAGCGCGAAAATGGTCGGTTGACCGTCGCCGCCCGCCAATCAGGCAACCAGATCATCATCGAAGTGATTGATGATGGGCGCGGGATCGATGTTGAACGCCTGATCACCAAAATGGCAGCCACTGGCCAGCGCACTGAGGCAGAATTGCGTGCGCTTTCCCCCCGTGCGCAGCTTGATCTGGTGTTTGAACCCGGCCTGTCGAGCAAGAACGAGGTTACGGCGATTTCCGGGCGCGGTGTTGGCATGGATGTGGTGCGCGCCAATATTGAACAGATTGGCGGGCGGGTTGAGCTGACCAACCACCCGGGCAAGGGCCTGCACATCGCCATTCATGTGCCGCTGACATTGTCGATCATCTCGACGATTGTCGTTGGCGCAGCGGGGCAGCGATTTGCGATATCGCGCCAGTCGATTGAGGAAATTGTCACAGTGCGCGGTGACGCGGTGCGTGTGGACATGCTGGGGGATACCCCTGTTGCCACGGTGCGCGATCGCCGCCTGCCGCTGGTGCCGCTCTGCGGGATATTGGGGCTGCGGGATGTGCCCGGTGACATCAAGTTGATGGCAATCGTCAGCGTGGCAGGGGGCAGCTTTGCGCTCGCGGTTGAAGAGGTGCTCGATACCGAAGAGCTGGTGATCAAGCCCGCACCGCCCGCCGTCATCTGCACAGGCCTGTATGCCGGGCAAACCCTGCCCGATAGCGGTCGGCCGATGCTGTTGCTCGATTGTGCCGGGATTGCTGCAAAGGCCGGGCTTCACTTTGCTCGCCAGACAATGGCTGACCATGACGCGATTGGCGACGTTGCCGATGAAAGGCCGCATCTGTCGGCACTGTTGTTCCGCGATCTCGACGGCAAACGCCGCGCTGTGCCGCTGGATATCATCGACCGGGTCGAACTGGCGAGCAGCCAGGCGGTGCGCGTGTCCGCGGGGCAGCTTCGATTGTCGGTGGATGACGGTATCGTGCCGCTGGCCGGGGTTGAGGGTGCTGCTGAGCTTGTTGCCGCCCGCGATGAAATTGCCGTGCTGCGGCTGGCCGATGGCCGTGCCGAAATCAGCTACGCAATCGCCGAAGCGCTCGATATCGTGACGTTAACCGAGGCAATGGTGCCATCGCGGATTGCAGGGCCGATTGCCGGTGTTGTTGCAGTAGACGGTGATCAGGTCGAAATGCTCGACATTCACTGGCTGTTTGCCACCCATGCCGATCCAACCCTGACCGCCAAGGTTCAGCCCATTTGCCTGCTTGGCGGCGATGAAGCACGGTGGATGGAACAATTTCTGCGGCCCGTGCTCGAGAATGCCGGGTATAAAGTGGTGACCAAAATCGGCGTTGGCGAACGCGCCACGGTTGCGCTGGCGATGGATAGCGATAGCGCCATCGCCCATGGAAACGCGCCGGTGGTGCGGCTGCGCACCGATCCACAGCCTGGCGCGGGCGGGTCTGACACCATCTACCGTTATGATCGCGACACGCTGCTGGCGACCCTCGCGCAACGCTGCGCGGGAGCAAGGGGATGACAATGACCGAGCTGTTTTTGATCGCGCGCATCGCCGGCCGAACGGTGGCCATCAGTTCTGACCAGGTCGATTCGGTCGTCGACATTACAGAGATTACGCCGGTGCCATTTACGAGCGCTGAGGTACGTGGCCTCGCTGCCCTTCGCAGTCGCGTGGTGATGGTGATCGATACCCATGCCGCGCTTGGCCTGACGGAAAGCGCGCTGCCACCGTCACGGGCGGTGATCACCATGGTCGATGGGCATCATTACGCCATTCTGGTGGATGCGCTGGAAGACGTCGCACCATTCCCCCGAGTGGCCCTTACCGGCGGCATCGCAGTGGATGGCGGCTGGGCACGGGCGGGATGCGGGATCGTCGACCGCGATGGTGATCCCATCCTGGCAATTGATTTGCGTGCGCTGATCCCGGGAACGGCACTTTCGGGCGTGGCAATTGCGGCATGAGGGCGCGGCTTAACGCTACGCTTACCCTTTTCATGCAGAACAACGTGGTAACGCGTTCAACGGGGTCCAGAACATGAAGACTTGTTTGGTGGTCGACGATTCAAAGGTGATCCGCAAGGTTGCGCGGCACATTCTGGAAACGCTGAACTTTGAGGTCAGCGAAGCAGGCGATGGCCGTGAGGCGCTGGAAAGTTGCCTTAAATCGGCGCCGGACGTTATCCTGCTTGATTGGAACATGCCCGTCATGGGCGGCATGGATTTCCTTCGCGCGCTGCGTGAAAGCGCTGTCTCGCGCCGCCCCAAAGTCGTGTTTTGCACAACGGAAAACGGCATGGCCTATATCCGCGCTGCAATTGAAGCGGGGGCAGACGAATATGTCATGAAGCCGTTTGACCGCGAAACGCTGGAAAGCAAACTTCAGATCGTTGGCGTGGCCTGATCGGAGCAACGTCAGTGCGTCGCGCCACCTTAAACCCCCTGACAACGATATCGGATGCGGGCATTGCGCGCGTGCTGATCGTCGATGATTCGGTAGTCGCCCGCGCGGTGATCGCGCGTATGCTGGATGCGACTGACCGGTTCATGGTAGCAGGCGCTGTTGCGGATGCCCGCGCTGCCCTCGCTTTTCTTGAAAAAAACCGCGTCGACATCATCCTGCTCGATATCGAAATGCCAGGCGTCGATGGGTTGACCGCGCTGCCCGATATTATCGTCGCAGGCCAGGGTGCGCGCGTCCTGATCGTATCGTCTTCGTGTGCCGAAGGGGCCGCCGCCACCATCCAGGCGTTGACGCTAGGTGCTGCCGATACCTTGGTGAAGCCAAGCGTCGGCAATTTGGTGGGGAAATTCGGCGACATTCTGGAGGAAAAACTCGCGCGACTGCTCGACGGTGGCGAGCGGGTGCCGTGCGCGATAACCCCCTATGTCCATTCAACCGCCATTGCCGATGATTTCGATATCGTTGCAATCGGCGCGTCGACCGGGGGCATCCACGCGCTCAGTATGTTGCTGCGGGCGTTGCCAGCCTCATTCCAGCTCCCCATCCTGATCACACAGCATTTGCCGCCATCCTTCATGCCGTATTTCGCGGCGCAGGTTGCGGTGCTCGCCGGCAGGCCATGCGTTGTCGCAACCGATCATATGCGCATCGAGCGCGGGCGGATTATCATTGCACCGGGTGAAGCCCATTTGCGGTGCGTCAGTTACGGCGATGGCGCGTCGATCCGGCTGACGACAGAAAAATCGAGCACCGGGTGTATGCCGTCGGTTGACCCGATGTTTCAGACGGTTGGCGATGTGTATGGCGCGCGCGCTCTGGCCATTGTGCTTAGCGGCATGGGCCGGGACGGCACTGATGGGGCGCGGCACATAAAAAACACCGGGGGTGCCGTCGTGGTGCAGGATCAGGCAAGTTCGGTCGTGTGGGGTATGCCCGGCTCGGTTGCCGGGGCCGGGGTTGCCGATGCTATCCTGCAGCCAGGCGAAATTGGCCGAATGGTCGCCCAACAGCGCAGGCCAACACGATGATTTTCAACCGTCAACCCACCGCCCAAACGGGCGCGATGACCGTGCTGGCATCGCTGCTCGAAGCGCGTACCGGGCAACAGATTGCAGCAAATCGCGCATGGCGGATCGAAACCGCGCTGAAACCCGTGCTGAAAATTCGCGGGCATGAAACGCTTGATCAACTCGTCGCCGAGTTACTTGATGATCACAGCGGGATCATCGCCGACATGGTCGTTGATGCGCTGTTGAACCAGGAAAGCTCGTTTTTTCGCGACGCCAGTGTGTTTGACACCGTCGTTTCGGCGATCGATGCACGCCAGCAGCCCGGTGGGCGCCGACCCCGGATATGGTCTGCGGCCTGTTCGACCGGCCAGGAACCATTGTCGCTTGCGATGTTGTTTGCTGATCGGTTCGAAAAGACTGGCCAGGCCGAACCCGAGATTTTGGCCACCGATGTGTCTGATGCTGCGATTCAGCGGGCCCGTGCGGCGCGATTTTCGCAGTTCGAAATACAGCGCGGGCTACCGGTGCGCCAGATGATCAAATGGTTTGAGGCCGACGGATCAGACTGGCTGGCCAGCCCTGAACTGGTGCGCAAAATCAACTTTCGGCGCCATAATCTGGTCGGTGATCCGGCCCCGGCGGGGCGGTTTGACGTGGTGTTGTGCCGCAATGTGCTGTTCTATCTATCGCCAACGTTGCGCAAACGCGTGTTTGACCTGTTGGCAGAAGTGATCCGGCCCGGTGGGTTGCTTGTGCTGGGCGCGGGCGAAACGGTAACCGGTCAGACCGATGCATTTGCACCGAGTGCTGATTATCGCAGCCTGTATGAACGCGTAACCGCACCCGCCATTCAGCTTTCGTCGGTCGCCGCCTGAAGGCTGCGCGGTTTACTTTGGCGGCCTGCCGCGCCAAGCGGCGATGATGGACTTAGCCAAACCCATCCAAAAGCCCGCCTTCGGGCCGCAAGATGTGATCGCCGTCATCGCGATGAACGTGCTTTGGGGACTGAATGTCGTCGCGGTAAAAGTATCGGTCGATGCGGTATCGCCGATGACAGCCGCTTTTCTCCGCCAGACCATCGTCCTGCTCGTTTGTGCCAGCGCACTACGGATAGTGCCGGGTAAAATGCGCGCGTTGACGGCGCTGGGGCTGCTGTCGGGCGGGGCCTTTTATCTTGCGCTCAACCTGTCGCTGGCGGTGTCAACCAATGTTGGCGCGTTGGCGATTGCCGGCCAATTGGGAGTACCCTTTGCGCTGCTGCTATCGATCGCCATTTTTAAGGAACGCATTCACTGGCCGCGGATGACCGGGATTGCCCTGTCGCTGTTGGGGGTGGGCATATTGGTGTTTGATCCCGCGGCCGGCAACGAACTGCTCGGCCTTGCCCTTACCGCGCTGGGCAGCCTGTTCTGGGCGATCGGATCGCTGATCCAACGGAGGTTGACCGGTGTTCGTATCCTGACCATTTATGCCTGGATTGGGCTGTGGGGCAGCGTCACCCTGGGGCTGGCAGCCTGGGCTTTTGAACCGGCTGCGGTTGCCGCCATTCCTGATATCCCACTTCATACGCTGGCCTGGATTGCTTTTTCGGCAATCGGATCGACCGTCATGGCCCACGGCGCGATGACGTGGCTGTTGCAGCGCCATGCGGTTGGGGTGGTAACGCCGCTGACGCTTGCAGCACCGGTGATTTCGGTCTTTACCGCTTCGTGGTATTTCAACACGCCGGTGACGGCGATCATGCTGATCGGAGGGGCATTGGCGATGCTGGGCGTAGCAATTGTCACGATACGAACCGCACGGGCACCCGCTCTATGACGATCATCGACGCGCCCTCTCCTAATTTCGACGAACGCGCCCTGCCCATTACGATGATCGTCCTTCATTACACCGGCATGCAGGACGCCGATTCAGCGATTGCGCGGCTGCGCGATCCCGATGCCAAGCCGCGTGTGTCGGCGCATTATGTGGTCGCAGAGGATGGCATGGTACTGCGGCTGGTCGACGAGGCAAAGCGCGCCTGGCACGCCGGCGTTTCGCGCTGGCGCGATATTCATGCCGACATCAACAGCGCATCGGTGGGGATTGAGATCGTCAATCCCGGGCATGAATTTGGCTATCGCCCTTTCCCGGATGAACAGATCGCCTCGGTGAGCCAGCTCGTGATGCAGATCAAGGATCGGTACGAAATTACGCGCGGGAACATCGTTGGCCATTCCGATATCGCCCCTGCACGCAAGCGTGATCCCGGTGAGTTGTTCCCGTGGGGCAAACTCGCCCGGTTGCGGCTCGCCTTGCCGCGCCCGACCAAGAATTTGATGGACCCGAACTGGACGCAAGCCGGGTTTTTGCTCGCGTTGGAACGGTTTGGCTATGAAGTCGTCGACCCGATGGCCGCGATCATGGCGTTCCAACGCCGTTTCCGGCCCGAAATGATCGATGGCGAGGTTGATGCGGAATGCCGCATGATCCTGCTCGCGCTGCTGTTGCCAAAACCACAGGGCGACGACTGACTAATTGAAGACGGCACCGGCCCGGTGCCGCTTTGCCGCACGCAAAAGTTGCGCTATGCGCAACGCCGTCAGAGGGTCGGGCGGCCGCGGGTGTGCAAGCACGCGAGGAAAGTCCGGGCTCCACGGAAACGACGGTGCCGGATAACGTCCGGCGGCCCGGGCTTTGACTTAGGTCGCAGGCCAGGGTCAGGGAAAGTGCCACAGAGAGCAGACCGCCGATGCTCGCCTTCGGGCAAGACAGGCAAGGGTGAAAGGGTGCGGTAAGAGCGCACCGCGCGACCGGTAACGGAAGCGGCATGGCAAACCCCACCGGGAGCAAGACCGAATAGGGGTGGCGCGAGGTTTCGACCTCAGGGCAATGTTCCGGCCCGCCGCCCGGGTTGGTTGCTTGAGCTCCGGAGTAATCCGGGGCCTAGAGGAATGGTCGCCTATCCCTGGCCGAAAGGGCAGGGTGGACAGAACCCGGCTTACAGACCCTCTGACATTTTTCGGGGCTGTTCAGCGGCGCTAAAGGGCCGATTGCTTCAGGAACTGGCGTGGAGCACCTTGTCGGGTCGGCCCACATCATCCAGCGGCGTGGTTACGTCAATTTCCAGCAGCGGCTTTATGTGGCCGTCGCGAATGTCATAAACCCATCCGTGCAGGAACACTTCCTGACCACGCGCCCACGCTGCCTGGATCAACTGCGTGCGGGCAAGCTTGATCAGCTGGTCGCGCACATTCACTTCCACTAGACGATTGACGCGCGTTTCGTCATCGGGCTGGCCGACCACTTCGTCTTCATGCGCGTGGAGCACGTCGCGCGCGCTTTGCAGCCACGCGTCAACTGCGCCACTGGTGCCGCCAGCCAAGGTGGCCTGCAATCCGCCACAGGCATAATGGCCGCACACGATGATGTGCCTGACCTTCAATACATCGGTGGCATATTGCAGCACCGACATCAGATTAAGATCAGCTTCGTTGACCAGATTGGCGACATTGCGGTGAATGAACATGCCGCCCGGTGGCGTCATTGTCATCTGTTCGGGGCTTACCCGGCTGTCTGAACAACCGATCCACAAAAAGTCGGGCTTCTGGCCATTGATCTGGCGCTTGAAAAAATCCGGATTCTCATCGGTCAGCTCGCTCGCCCAGGCCTTATTCGCCAGCAGCAATTGCTTATAATGTCTCACGCGAAGCGAACTCCATAGGAAGGTGCATTGATCATCGGTGCGGTTCGTTCGGCAATGTCACCGCGAACATGGACATCAATTTTGCGGAACACCGCGCTTTTGATGAAGGCGTTGATGATGTCGATATTGTCGAGGTCGACATAGTTGGTTGATGACAAGTCGATCACGAGCACCGCTGAGTCCGGAACCCGGTTAAGCGCCTTTTGCAGTTCATATTTATGGATGAAATACAGGTTGCGGCGCGCCCGCAAAAGGCAATCTTCCCCGTCCACGGCAAAGGTGATTGCCGGGCGGAAATTGCGGGCAATCACAAAAGCGAACCCAACCACCAGGCCCACCAGAATGCCGATCAGCAGATCGGTGAACAGGATGGCGCCCACCGTGACGATAAAGGGAATAAACTGCGTCAGTCCCTGTCGATAGCGCTCAAGGAAAAGCGCAGGGTTGGTGAGCTTATAGCCGGTGTGGATCAGGACAGCTGCCAGAGCCGACAACGGAATCAGATTTAGAACGGCAGGTATCAACGCAACCGACAGCAACAGCCAAACGCCGTGCATCACCGCCGAAGCCTTGCTTTCAGCCCCCGCCAGCACGTTGGCTGATGATCGAACGATTACGGAGGTGACCGGCAAGCCGCCAATCATGCCCGACACGATATTGCCCCCACCCTGGGCGAACAGCTCCCAATTCTTGTCAGTGGTGCGGCGGCGCGGATCAAGTTCGTCGACTGCCTTCACGCTGAGCAGCGATTCAAGACTGGCAACAATTGCCAGTGTCAATGCGGTGGTCCAAACGATCGTCGTGCCGATTGCCGAGAAATCGGGGAAGGTGAACAGGCCGACAAAGCCGTTGAAGCCATCGGAGATCGGCACTTGCACCAGATGTTTGGCCCCCAGCGCCCATTCGGGGCGCAGCGCCGCCAGCAGGACATTGCCGATGACGCCCATCAGCACCACGACAAGTGGGCCGGGCAGCAGCTTAAGCGGGCCCTGCTTCGGCTTCACCTTGTCCCAAATGAACAAAAAAGCGATGCAGGAAATGCCGATGATCGCGGCGCCAGGGGTCAATCTTTCAGTCAAGCTCATCCAAAGCGTGGATAAGGTATTGCCACCCTCGGCATCGAAAAACTTCTCGCTCCCCTCAAAATCTTTTTCATAACCAACGGCATAGGGAATCTGCTTCAGGATCAGGATCAATCCAATCGCAGCGAGCATCCCGGTAATCACCGATGATGGCACGAACTCGCCCAGCAAGCCTGCGCGCGAAACCGAAAAGACGATTTGGATGATACCGGCGATCACCACCACGGCCAGGAAGACCTGATAGCTTGGCAAGCTCTGAATGGCGTCAAGGACGATCACGGTAAGCCCGGCAGCCGGTCCGCTTACCGATAGCGGAGAGCGGGAGAGCAGGCCGACCACAATACCGCCAACGATGCCAGCGATGAGACCGGAAAACAGTGGCGCGCCAGAGGCTAACGCGATCCCCAGACAAAGCGGCAGCGCGACGAGCGAAACCACAATTGAGGCAGGCAGGTCGGCCCGCCAATTGCCCAATGCAGAGGTGGCTTTGGTCATTCAAACTCCCAGGTCATCTACGGCTGATTTTTGTTGCTGATGTAACGCAGGTATAGCCTGCTGGTTCATCGCTTCGTGCGTATAAAAATGTTACAAATTATTGCTGGGCGGTTTCGAGATCGTGGCAATTTTGCGCCTCGGGCTGATGCCGATCGCAACCGATTGCCGCCGTTTAGATTGCCTATCGCGGTCATGGCAATTCGGACGATTATTCTCTAAGTGAAAATTTATGACACGACCGACACGTTCTGTTGATTGGGGTTTCCCCCGCTGGCGTGGCTATGGCAGCGGGCGCGAGGCGACGCAGGTGCGGCTGTGCGATCGGCATGGCTGCGCAGAGCCCGGCAATTGCCCAGCGCCCAAATCCCCCAACAGCCCCGAACGCTGGTATTTCTGCCAAGTTCATGCCGGCGAATATAACCGCGGCTGGAATTATTTCGAAGGCCTGAGCGCCGAAGAAGCGGCCGCGCGAGAGGCGGAGGAGGCGCGCGATACATCAGGCTATGCCGAATCGCGCCACAATGGCTGGGCCGGACCCGGCGATGGCAGCCGGTCGCGCGATGAAATGCGCGCGCTCGACTTGTTTGAGCTTGATCCCGATGCCGATTTTGATGCGGTGCGCGTCGCGTGGCGCAAAATGGCCAAGGCCAACCACCCTGATGTCCGCCCCGGTGACAAGGATGCCGCGGCGCGGTTTCAGGCAATCCAGGCGGCTTATGATGTTCTGCGCGTTGCCGAGGAAAACCGGCAATGGCGGCCAACCGCGTGAAGCACCCAAGCGCGTGAAGCAACCCAGCGCATGAAGCAGATGGTGCGGTCCAACTGGTCGACCGCAATTTTGGTGTGCTCAGGCTGCTCCAAACGGCTTGAGGGCGGATTTGGCAAAAAGGGCAAGCAATCACTGGCCAAGGCGCTGCGCCGTCAGCTGGGCATCAAACGATTTCGCAAAAGCCCCATTGGGATTGTCGAGGTGAAATGCCTGGGGGTTTGCCCGCGCCACGCCGTAACCATGGTTGACGCGCGCGATCCGGGCAATTGGCGGCTGGTGCCTGCGGGGGCCGACCTTGCGGCGCTGGTCGATACGCTGGGGCTGGCAGAGCCGACCCGGAACGATCAACCAGCGGCGTAGCGTGCGGCCGTTTCGCGGATCAGCGCGATCATGTTGGGGATACCCTGCGTTCGGTTGGAGCTGAGCTGAGCTTTCAAGTCGAACGGTGCCAGCGCGCCCTCAATATCGGTATCACTGATCGCCTCGGGTGCCTGATCCTGCACCGTCTGGAGCACCAGCGCGATAATGCCCTTGGTAATCGCAGCATTGCTGTCTGCCAGAAAATGCAGCGATCCGTCATCACGCCGCATCGGGTAAACCCATACGGAGGCAGAGCAGCCTCGCACCAACGTCGCTTCGGTCTTCAGCGGATCGGGCATGGGTTCCAACGTGCGGCCCAGATCAATCAGCAGGCGATACCGATCATCGGCATCCAGAAATTCATATTCTTCTTGGAGTTCGGTCAGGCTGGTCATGCCTGCTCCGCTAGCGGGATGGACCTTAGAGGTCCACCCCGGCGGCGATTGCTTCAAGCTTGCGGATGCGTTCTTTCAGATCGGCGATCTCAATGCGCGAACTTGCGCTCCCCCCCGATATCGCGGGCAGTGCCTGGTGCTCACCGCGCACCAGCTCTTGCTGCTTCAGCGACAACCAGCCGCGCCAGCCGGCCAGAGCGGAAAAAGTGATCATGGCCAGTCCCGCAAGTGCTGCTGTGGACAGCGTCACATAGATAGTCGGATCCATTGTCGTTGCTCCTAGCGGTTATCGCGCAGCTTTTCGATCTCACGATCAAGGCGCGCGGCGTTGTTGTCATCGGTCGCAAGGCGTTCGAGCACGGCGATCCGGTCTTTCAGCATATTCACCTCGTCGCGCAGGCGGCGGGCATCGGGGTCACGGGCGATGGTGGGGGCGGCGCCCTGGGCTTCGTATCGGGCGCGCAAGACGCGGGCACCGGCAATGATCATAACGATTAGAACGACGGCGGACCAAAAACTCATTTACGTTACTCCCTGTAGAGTATTGTTCTAGTTGAGCGGCGCGTCGCGCAGCTTTTCAATTTCATCGGCAATGTCGATGCCGCGATCGGTGGTAATCCGTTCCAGCACGCGGACGCGCTGTTCCAGCCTTTCGGTTTGTGCCGCATATTGCGCGGCCTTTTCGGCGATCAGGCTGGCTTCGTTTTCGATCTGCTTTTCACGAAGGCGCAGCCAGGGCTGAACGATCTGCTTGGAGACGATCGCCACGATCGGGATCATCAGGGCGATAATGGGAATAAAGACGCCGAAATTCATGGTCTGACCCTCAATTCGGTTTAATGCGTAGTGCTTCGATCTCCGTGTGGAGATTGTGTGCACTGTCGGTGACGATCCGCTCCACATTGGCGAGCCGATCCTTGATCGAGCCAAGCTCGGCGCGCAGTTGTGCATTTTCCTGGCTCAGCAGCTTGATACGCTCGACCGATGCCTGATCGTTTTTGGGGTAAAGGGCCTGCCCCCAGTTCCCATCGAGCGGGTATCCGTTCTTAATCCGCAGCCAGGTGGTGAACATCCAACCGACCGTGCCGATCATCGTGATGGTAACGATGAGTGGCGCGATGCGCATCAGTGCTTCGATCGAGTCCATGTGTCAGCTTCCCTTTAGCGAAGTGCGTCGATGTCACGGGCGATGCGGTCTGCGGGATCGGTGGCGATCCGTTCGAGCACTGCGATCCGCTCTTCCAGGCGGCTGATCTGGCCGGTCAGGCGCTGGTTCTCGTTCGACAGCAGGTTGATGGTGCGGCCGGTTTCAGCATCGTCCGCTTTAGTGATCACGTTGCCACCAAATTCGCTGTCCAGTGGATAGCCGTGCCGCGCCTTTATCCAGGTCGTGACGATCCAGCCCACCGTCGACATCAGGATGATGACGACGATGAATGTTTGTCCATTACTCATTGTAAAGCCCTCCCTCTTTACCGCGGATCGGATCAGCGCAGGCTGTCAATCTCATCGGCAAGGCGCGTGTTGCGGCTGGTGTAAGCGGTTTCGATGTCGGCCAGGCGGCGGTCGATGTCGCGAAATTTAGAACGGACATCGCGGGTGCTGCGCGCCGGGTTGGAGCGGACGCCCTGCCAGAATTTCTGGTCCTCAACCGTTTCGTACAGGCCATTCGGCTTGGGGTTCGCCATCCAGGCGATCATCCAATAGGCGATCAGCGTCCAGGGAAAACCCCCGGCCAGCGTCAGGATAACGGTGCCGACGCGGACCCAGATGACTTCGACCCCGGTATAGTCGGCGATCCCCGAACAAACGCCCAGCCATTTGCTGTTCTGCTTGTCGAGATAGAATTTGGTGCGGCTGGCGCTCATCTTAATTCCTCCGTGTGATGTCATAATCGAGGGTTTCGGGCATGTTGGCACTGCCCAGCTTCCACTCGGGGTGATCGGCGGCGATGATGCGTTCGATCGTGTTGAGCCGGTCTTCCAATCGGCGCGCGGTGTAGTGCATTTCGTCGAGCAGTTTTTCGTCTTCGCCGGTCAGCGATCCGGTCTTTTTCCACTGCGTGATGTAGTGGAGCACCAGCCAGGGCAGTCCGATGAACAGGATGCTGATGACAATGGCGACGGTCATGAATTCTTCCATCTCAGTTCGCCTTGCCGATGCGGGCCTTCAGCGCGGCAAGATCGGCATCGACCTTCTCGCTCGATTTCAGCTCGGCAATTTCTTCTTCCAGCGTCTTGGGCGGCGCGCCCAGGCTGAGCGCATCGGCGCGGCCCTCGGCGAAATCCACGCGGCGTTCCATGATTTCGAACCGCGAAAAAGCGTCCTGCACCTTGGGGCCGGCATAGGCTTCGTGGATCCGCACCCGGTTGTGCGCTGATTCAAGCCGCGTCGTGATGGAGTTCTGGCGGGTACGCGCTTCACGCAGCTTGTTCTGCAGCTTGGTGATGTCTTCCTCGGCACTGCGCAGCGTATCATCCAGTACGCTGATTTCAGCAGCAAGCTGATCCGCCATATCGACTGCCTTCTGGCGTTCAACCAGCGCGGCCTTGGCCAGGTCTTCACGATCCTTTGACAGCGCCAGTTCGGCCTTTTCGGTCCAGCTGTCCTGCAGCTTGTCCAACTTGGCGATGTGGCGGCGCATTTCCTTTTGATCGGCGATCGTGCGGGCAGCAGATGCGCGAACCTCCACCAGCGTTTCCTCCATTTCGAGGATGATCATGCGGATCATCTTGGCCGGGTCTTCAGCCTTGTCGAGCAAGTCGGTGACGTTGGCAGCGATGATGTCTCGGGTTCGCGAAAAAATGCCCATTGGGAACTCCTGACTATGTACTGAAAGAACTGAAAAAATTGGCCGGGGTGCAAAGGGGGTGGGGGCTGCACCCCGGCCAGGGGCGTCGCTGTGTGGGTTAAGCGACGGGGGCTTCTGCGACCAGGCCTGCCGTTTGTGCCGACTGCTGCGTGGCGGGAGCAATTGCGCCCATCACGAAGGTCGCGCTGAACACAACGGCCAGCACCAGGGCTGAAAGGTTGCGAACTGCTTCGGTTGATTGGCTGGTGATGTTCATGTCGTTTCGTCCTGCGTTTGTTTGTGTCGTGCTGCCCGTTCGGCAGTTGCAAACAGTACAGCAGGAACCGTGCCAGTTTTTGAAATGGCGGATTTGCGCCATTTCTGAACCTAGCCTGTCAATCAACCTCAATTCCCCCTTGCCAAAGTTTGGGATTTTACGCCAAGTCTTTGGCTATGGAGCGGACGTCACAGGTTATCGGGCAGTCGGGTGTGTTCCTGGACGTGCTGGAACGCGCTAGCCGAGCGGCGGCGCTTGACCGGCCCGTGCTGGTGATCGGCGAACGCGGGACCGGTAAGGAACTGGTGGCAGAACGGCTCCACCGGCTCAGCCCGCGTTGGGACCAGCCTTTGGTGATCATGAACTGCGCTGCGCTGCCCGAAACGCTGATTGAAGCCGAATTGTTCGGCCACGAAGCAGGCGCCTTTACTGGCGCGACCAAGGCGCGGGCAGGGCGCTTTGAGGAGGCGCATGGCGGTACGCTGTTCCTCGACGAGCTGGGCACGCTATCAATGGCGGCGCAGGACCGGCTGCTGCGCGCGGTGGAATATGGTGAGGTTACGCGGATCGGATCGTCGCGCCCGATCCGCGTTGATGTACGCATTGTTGCTGCCACCAACGAACATTTGCCTGACAAGGTCGACCGGCATCAGTTCCGCGCCGATCTGCTCGATCGCCTGTCGTTTGAGGTAGTGACATTGCCCCCCTTGCGGGCGCGCGCAGGCGATGTGCTGGTACTCGCCGAACATTTCGGGCGGCGGATGGCATCGGAAATGGGGTGGGAGGACTGGCCCGGTTTCAGCCCGGCGGCGACCGATGCGCTGGTCAACTATCCATGGCCTGGCAACGTCCGCGAGCTGCGCAATGTCGTGGGCCGCGCTGTGTATCGATGGGAGCGGCAGGGGCCAATTGACGAGATACAGTTTGATCCATTCGTGTCGCCCTATGCCCCGGCCAGCCCCTCGCGCGCGGCACCGTCGCCTGCGGCGTTGCCAACCGCAGCCCAGGACGCAGACCCGCATCCCGAAGAACCGCTGGCGGTTTGCGACAATGATCGGCCGTCCGATTTCAAATCACAGGTAGCGCGGTTCGAACATGATCTGCTCGCCAAGGCGATGGCTGATCACCGGTTCAACCAGCGTGCGACGGCAGAGGCGCTGGGGCTGAGCTATGACCAGCTTCGCCACGCTTTGCGGCGGCACGATCTGTTGCCCGGATAAATTTGCCGGGGATCGGCCAAGAATCGGTTGCGTAATCACGTCGACGGACCCAATTGAGCCGGGGTGACGTTATCAGGGTACGCGCTATTATGCGCGGCCCGCGAATGGAGGATATCCGATGGCTTTTGAACTTCCCGCTCTGCCTTATGCCAAGGACGCGCTTGCCCCGGTGATGTCGGCTGAAACATTCGATTTCCATCACGGCAAGCATCACAAGGCCTATGTCGACAAGACCAACGGCATGCTCGTCGCCCACGGGCTGGAAAATGCCAAGCTGAGCGACGTCATCAAGTTTGCCAAGGAAAAGGGTGAAAAGGGCCTTTTCAACAATTCTGCGCAAATCTGGAACCACACATTCTTCTGGCACTCGCTGACGCCAAACTACGCCGCGCCCACGGGCAAGCTGGCCGACATGATCAACAGCGAGTTCGGATCGACCGACCAGCTCGTAAAGGCGCTTGTTGCTGAATCGACCAACCATTTCGCTAGCGGCTGGGGCTGGCTGGTGCTGGATGGCGGCAAGCTGAAGGTGACATCGCTGCACGACGCAGATTCGCCGGTTGCTTATGAAGGCATGCAGCCGCTGCTGACGATCGATGTGTGGGAACACGCCTATTACATCGATTATCGCAACGCACGGCCCGGCTATCTTGAAGCGGTAACGGGCAAGATCCTGAACTGGGAATTTGCAGCGCAAAACCTGGACGGTGCCGGCGTTTCGCGCGCTGATCAGGGATGATCTGACGGGCCTCTAATCTACACCCAACCCGTTCGCCCACAACCCGTTCGCCTTGGGCGAAGTCGAAGTGCAGGCCAAGCGCTTGAGCTTCGACTTCGCTCAGCCCTCAGGCGGAACCGGCGGCATGTCGCCGGCCACCTGCATCCCATGCTTCATCAGCATCGGCAGGTTGGCCATGGCGAAGATTAGGGTCATCGGGATGACGCCCCATAATTTATAGGCGACCCAGAAATCCCAACTGGTGTTGCGCCACACCGCTTCGTTCAACGCGGCCTGTACGGTGAAGAACACCGCCCAGTTGATCGTCAGCTGTCGCCATCCCTTCGGGCTCAATCCGGGATACGCGGATTCAAGCACGAATTGCAGCAAAGGCCTGCCTGTTATCAGGCCGAAGACCAGAACGCTTGCGAACATCAGATAGATGATCGTCGGCTTGATCTTGATGAACGTTTCATCATGGAAATAAATCGTCAGCCCGCCGAAAACGAGCACTAACCCGCCAGACATCCAAAGCATTGGTGAAATATGCCCGGTTTTCCAGCGTGAAACCGCCATCGCGGCACCGGTTGCGGCCATGAACGCGACGGTGGCGGTAACCACGCGGCTGATCTGTTCGCCGCTCGCCAGAAAATTGACCGCGAAAAAAACGATCAACGGCCCGAAATCAATCGCCATGCGCAGGCCGGGATCGAGTGTTTTGGGTGGGGTCTGGCTAGCCATTTGTCGGTCTTTCCACGCCCGCGATAATTCGCGCAACCTCATTTGCGTTGAACGGCCGCAAATCGCCGACTCCCTCGCCAATGCCGATGGCGTGGATGGGCAGGCCGAACTGTTCAGCGGCAGCGACCAGCACGCCGCCACGCGCGGTGCCATCCAGCTTGGTCATCACCAGCCCGGTTACCCCGGCGACCTCCTTAAACACCTCGATCTGCGACAGCGCGTTTTGGCCGGTCGTTGCATCAAGAACGAGGATGATGTCGTGCGGAGAGGCTGGGTCGATCTTTCCGAGCATCCGCTTGATTTTGGCAAGCTCATCCATCAGCTCACGCTTGTTTTGTAGCCGCCCTGCGGTGTCCACGATCAGCGCATCAATGCCCGTTGCCGTGGCTTGTTTGACGGCTTCGTAAACCACGCCGGCCGCATCGCCGCCTGCCTTGCCGCTGACGATGGGCACACCGACGCGCTCGGCCCAGGTGGCCAGCTGGCCAATGGCAGCCGCGCGAAAAGTATCGCCTGCGGCCAGCATCACGCCGTAATCCTGTTCGGTGAACAGATGCGCGAGCTTGGCGATGGTCGTCGTCTTGCCTGATCCGTTGACGCCAATGACAAGAATAACATGGGGGCGCGGAAAGGCGCTGATCTCCAATGGATGGGCAACCTTCGCCAGGACTTTTTCGATTTCCTCCGCAACGATCAGGCGGATGCCCAACTCCTCCATATTCCGTTCAAACGCGCCGTCGGCAAGCCGCCCGCGAATGCGCGCGGCGGTGGCCGGGCCAAGATCAGACGCGATCAGCGCCTCCTCAATCTCATCAAGCGTCGCGGTATCAAGCCGGGCCGCGCCCAACCCGGCCAGATTGCCGAGCAGCCGGTCAGACGTTCGCTTGAAGCCGCCGATCAGCTTTTCATGCCAGGCCGTGCTGCTCATGCTGCAATGCCCAGCAGGCTGGCATTATCGATGCCGGTAACAACCATAGGAACGATTTCTCCAACACGTTCAGCCAGCCGATCGCCGCTCGACAAGCGGATTTCCGCAAAATTGGGGGTATGGCCCCGGTCGCCGGGTCGCTCAATCAAGACATCCTGCACAGTACCGACCAGGGATTGCAACCAGACCTGTCGCCGGATCGCGGCACGCGCGCGCAGGGCGGCTGCGCGCTGTTTTCGCACATCACCCGGCACCTGCGGCATCCGCGCCGCCGGGGTGCCTGCGCGCGGTGAATAGGGAAAGATATGCGCGTGGACGATATCACAATCGTCGATCAGCGCCGCGCTACTGGCAAACATCGCCTCGGTTTCGGTGGGGAAGCCCGCGATCAGATCGGCACCAATCGCGATATCGCCCCGCGCCGCTTTCATCCGCGTCACAATCCGCACCGCATCGGCGCGGCTATGGCGGCGGCGCATCCGCTTCAACACCATGTCATCACCTGCCTGCAGCGACAGGTGAAGGTGCGGCATAATCCGCGCTTCGCCGGTGATCAGATCAAACAGCCGGTCGTCAATCTCAATCGAATCCAGCGACGACAGGCGAAGGCGCTCCAGCCGCGGCACCCGCAGCAAAATCTGTTCGACGAGCACGGCCAGCGGCGGTCCGCCGGGAAGATCAGGGCCATAGCTGGTCAGATCAACGCCCGTCAGCACAACCTCGCGGTAGCCGTGCTCAACCAGTCCCGCGATCCGCGCCACCACGGCTTCCACCGGGACTGACCGGCTGTTTCCCCGGCCGTACGGAATGATGCAAAAGGTGCATCGATGATCGCAGCCATTCTGCACCTCCACGAACGCACGGGCATGCGAATCAAAACTGGTGGCGAGGTGTGGCGACGTGGCGCGCACGGTCATGATGTCGCTCACCACCAGCGGATCGCTTGCCTGCCACACGGCGGGATCAAGCTTTTCGGCGTTGCCGATAACGCGTGTGACTTCGGGCATGGCAGCAAAGCCCGCCGGATCAATCTGCGCCGCGCACCCCGTAACGATAATGTCGACGCCAGGCCGGGTCCGAGCAGCGCGCCGGATGGCCGCCCGCGTTTCACTGACGGCGTTATTGGTAACCGCGCAACTGTTGATAATCACCACGTCGCGCGCCGCGTTGATCGCACGGATTGCTTCGCTTTCCGCCAGGTTCAGGCGACAGCCAAGACTAATGATTTCGGGGGCAATGGCGGGCATCAACGCCGATCTAGGCATGCCGCTGGCCGAAGTCTACCGCAGAGGCGGCAGCTAACCAGCTTGCTGCGCCCATTCGCTGCTCGGCCGGCTGATTAGCCCGCTGCCCGGTCCGCTGCTTCGTCCGATGTTGAATTGGCTGCCGATTTGGTGATTGCTGGCCGCAACAGGCGCTTTTCCGCGAGCAGCCGCCGCGCATTTGCCGCGCTTAGCGGACGACCATAAAGATAGCCTTGGCCCCGATTGCATCCCATTGCCCGCAGTCGTTCTTCAATGGCCGCGTCTTCAATCCCCTCAGCGGTGATCGGCATATTCAGGCTTTCGCCAAGCCTGACGATCGCATTCACAATGGCCGCACTTTCAGCATTCACATTGATGGAGGCTACAAAGCTGCAGTCAATCTTGATCCGGTCAAACGGCAGCGCCCGCAAATGCGCAAGCGAGCTATACCCCGTGCCAAAATCATCGAGCGCGATCTTTATGCCCTGGTTCTTCAGGCTGCCGACAATCGATTGCGCCAATGCAAGATTTTCGAACAAGGCGACCTCTGTAATCTCCAGTTCAAGCCGACTGGCAGGAAAGCCCGTTTCGGTCAGCACCTTCAGGACTTTCTGGGCGAGCCATGGATCTTTCAATTGCAGTGGTGAGATATTGACCGACAGGGTCAGCCCGGGCTCCCAATCCTTGGCCACCAAAAAGGCCTGGTGCATTACCGACAGCGACAGATCGCTGATCATGCCGGTTTCTTCGGCGATGGAGATGAATTTTTCTGGCGCAATCAGGCCGCGCGTCGGATGTTCCCAGCGCGCCAGCACCTCAAAGCCGAACAAGCGGCCCGTGGTCAGATCAATCTGCTGTTCGAAATAGGGAACGATCTCTTGGCGGGGGATGGCGGTGCGCAGCCCAACCTCCAGCTCGTTGCGCGCCTTCAGTTCGCGCTCCATCGACTGGTCGAACCACGCAAAACGATTGCGCCCGGCGTTTTTGGCAGCATACATCGCGATATCGGCACTGCGCATTAGCGCATCGATGCTGGTGCAGCCCTCATCTGATCGCGCGATGCCGATGGACGCGCTGATGTGCAGTTGCAGCCCATCGGAAACAAAAGGCTGGGCAATGCGGGACACCAGCCGCTCGGCAATGCGTTCAACCGTGTCAGGATGCGCTGGATCAAATAAGAATGCGCAGGCAAACTCATCGCCCCCCAACCGCGCAATCAGCGAAACCGACGGCATGGCGTGGGCGATCTCATCTGAAATAAGCTTCAGCAAACCATCGCCAGTGGCGTGGCCGTGCATGTCGTTGATGGTCTTGAAGTGGTCAAGATCGATCATCAGCAGCGCCAGCGCTTTATTGCGGCGGGTCGCCTGCGCAAACAATGCAGCCCCCTCTTCCGAAAGAGAACGGCGATTGAGGAACCCTGTGAGCGGATCACGCGCCGCAAGCAATTGCGCGCGCTCTTCGGCGGCGGTCCTGACCTGAATCTCGCGGTGCAACTCGCTATGCCGCCGCCAGCCAAACAGAATGAGCGCGACGTTCAGCAGCAACGCGATCACCAGCGTGCGGTCGGTCGGGTTGCCGTCTGCCAGGTAGTAACGCGCAGCACTCGACAGCACCGAACTTCCCGTGCCAACGAACAACAAGATTGCGGCAATCGTGATGGCGCCGCTCACCAAGTCCCGGCGCGGCGCGGCCGCCCTCGGTGCTGGCTTTGGCGCTTGATCAATCAGCTCTGGTGCCATGCGGGTACGCCCACTGCTATTCATGGCAGAAAGATATGCCGATCAAGCATGTAGATGGTCTTAAACCACATGGTTGCGAAACTGTGACGGTTCGGCTAAAGGAGGCCCGATCGCATCCTTCCAGGACGCAATAAAAGCATGCCCAAGGGCATAAGCTGGCCGACGAGGTTTCGTCCGCCAGCTTCTTTTGCGTTTACGGCAAGGACGGCGATCGGCAACGGAGTTTTTTGATGTTCGACAGTCTCAGCGAACGGCTTGGCGGCGTATTTGACCGCCTTCGGGGGCGTGGTGCGCTTACCGAGGCGGACGTGCGCGCGGCAATGCGCGAGGTGCGCGTTGCGCTGCTAGAGGCCGATGTCGCACTGCCCGTTGCCCGCGATTTTGTTGATAAGGTTACCGAAAAGGCCGTCGGCCAAAACGTGTTGCGGTCGGTTACGCCGGGGCAACAGGTCGTCAAGATCGTCAATGATGCGCTGACCGAGATGCTCGGCGCGGATGAGAGCGAGTTGGAGCTGGGGGTTACCCCGCCCGCCGTGATCATGATGGTCGGCCTGCAGGGATCGGGCAAAACCACCACCACCGCCAAAATCGCCCGTCGCCTCACAAAGCGTGACGGCAAAAAGGTGTTGATGGCGTCGCTCGACGTTAACCGCCCCGCCGCGCAGGAACAGTTGGCGACGCTGGGCACCCAGACCGAGGTGGCGACGCTGCCGATCATTGCTGGCCAGCGCCCGGTTGAGATTGCCCGGCGCGCCATGCAGGCGGCCAAGCTGCAGGGCTATGACGTGCTGATGCTCGATACGGCCGGGCGCTTGCACGTCGATCAGGCATTGATGGACGAAATGCAGGCAATCGCCGAAGTGGCGGTGCCCAACGAAATTCTGCTCGTCGTCGATGCGCTGACCGGGCAGGACGCGGTAAACGTTGCGCAGAACTTCTCTGATCAGGTGCCGCTGACAGGCGTCGTGCTGACCCGGATGGACGGCGATGCGCGCGGCGGTGCCGCGCTGTCAATGCGCGCAGTAACCGGCAAGCCGATCAAATTTGCGGGCACCGGCGAAAAGATGGACGCGCTGGAGGCGTTTCACCCTGGTCGTGTCGCCGGGCGCATATTGGGCATGGGCGATGTCGTCAGCCTGGTGGAGCGCGCAGCTGAATCAATCCAGATCGAAGACGCCGAAAAAATGGCCGCCAAAATGGCCAAGGGGCAGTTCGACATGGACGATCTGCGCATCCAATTGGCGCAGATGCGGCGAATGGGCGGCCTTGGCGCGCTGGCCGGCATGATCCCCGGTGCGAAAAAGGCGCAGGCGGCGATGGCAGGCGGGGCGATGGACGAACGCATCCTGCTGCGGATGGACGCGATGATCACATCAATGACTCCAAAGGAGCGCGCCAAGCCCGAAATCATCAACGCCAAGCGCAAGATCCGCGTCGCCAAGGGCAGTGGCACGACCGTGCAGGACGTGAACAAGCTCTTGAAGATGCATCAGGAAATGGCCACCGCCATGAAAAAGATCAAGAAAATGGGTGGCATGAAGGGCATGATGGCGATGCTCGGCAAGGGCGGTATGGGCGGTGGCCTGGGCGGCCTGGGAAACGCGGTTGGCGGGCCGGAACTGGGGGACATGCTGGGTAAATCCGGCGGTGGCTTGCCCGGGCTGGGTGGCGGCAACCCGATGGGCGGCATGCCAAAACTGCCGCCCGGTTTTGAAAATTTCATCAACAAGAAGAAATAACGGCTTCGGCCATCAATCATCTGATTAAAAAGAAGGAAATACTATGTCACTCAGCATTCGTTTGTCGCGCGGCGGCTCCAAGAAGCGCCCTTATTACCGTGTCGTCGTTGCCGATGCGCGTAGCCCGCGCGATGGCCGCTTCATTGAAAAGATCGGCACCTATAACCCGCTGCTCGCCAAGGATTCGCCCGAGCGCATCAAGCTCGACACCGATCGTGCCAAGCATTGGTTGAGCGTCGGCGCGCAGCCGACGGACCGGGTTGCCCGGTTCCTCGACGTGCTCGGCGTTAAGGAGCGTCCGGCTCGCCTGAACCCGAACAAGGGCAAGCCCGGCGAAAAGGCCACCGAACGCGCTGAAGAGCGTGCCGAAAAGCTGAAGGCTGCTGAAGAAGCCGCCGCCGCTGCAGCCGCTGCGCCTGCACCAGAGCCGGAGCCAGAGGTCGTCGAAGCGCCTGTGGCGGAAGAAGCTGCACCTGAAGCCGCTCCCGAAACTGAAGAAAAGCCTGCTGACGCCTGATGCCGGTTGATCGCCCCGTCACGCTTGCCGTCATCATCGGCGCGCACGGCGTGACGGGCGAGGTCCGCCTGAAGCTCTTCACCGACGATCTGGGACGGTACAAAAGCTTTAATCAGGGCAAGCTGACCCTAAAATCAGTGCGCCATGGCAGCAACGGTGCCATTGCGCGCATCGCAGAGGTAAACGACCGCAACGCTGCCGAAGCGATGCGCGGCACCGAGCTGACGGTTGCGCGCGCCGATCTGCCCCCACTGGGCGATGGCGAGTATTACCACGCCGATCTGCTCGGGCTGCCCGCGATTTCCTCCAATGGCGAACCGCTGGGGCAGGTCGTCGCCATCGACAATTTCGGCGCAGGCGACGTGATCGAAATCGAGCGCCCCGACAAGAAACGCTTCATGGTGCCAATGAACATCAACGCGGTGCCCGAATGGGATGACGCACGGATGGTGGTTGACGCGGGGCATGTCGTTTAGTATATACATTACGTGTATACGGAGGCGGTCGGTGGACGACGAATATCAGGGCAAGACATTCAAGTCAGGCAATTCGGTAGCGTTGCGCCTGCCCAAGGGCATGGGCATTCCGGAAGGCACTGAGGTCCGCATGGTCAAGGAGGCCGCAATGTCATTTCGTATTGAACCGGTCGAAGCACCGCGGCGAACGATCGATATCAGTGGTTTCGCAGGCAAAGCACCATGGCTGAAATTGGCGCCCCGGGAAGACTTTGAGGAGCGGCCAAGCACGATTGCGCGGCGCGAGCGTCAGGCGCGCGGCGAGGAGTGACCCGCTATCTGATCGACGCTGATTGCGCCGTCTATGCAATGGTCGGCAGCCACCCGGCGCTTACCACCCGACTTTCGGCGTGCATGCCCGGCGAGATTGGTATCTCTGCAGTCAGCTTTGCCGAAGTTGTTGTGGGCACGGAGCGCGGCAAGCCACCCCCGGCCACGGTCGTAGACGCGTTCCTATCAGCTATTCCCTTGCTATCCTTCGATGAAGCGGCAGCAAGGGAATATGCTCGTCTACCGTTCAAGCGTGCACGGTTCGATCGACTGCTGGCGGCGCATGCGTTGAGCCTTGGCGCGACGATCGTGACGAATAACGAAGCCGATTTCGCTGATGTGCCGGGGTTGCTGGTAGAGAACTGGACGTTGTGACGTTCGCGGCCACCATCCTGACGCTCTACCCCGATATGTTTCCCGGTCCGCTTGGCGCGTCGCTGGCAGGCCGAGCGCTTGCAGAGAGCATATGGTCGCTCAAAGCCTTGAACATCCGGGATTTTGCCACGGACAAGCACCGCACGGTTGATGACACCCCGGCAGGGGGCGGGGCAGGGATGGTCTTGCGGGCCGATGTGCTGGCTGCCGCAATCGATAGTGTCGCAGACCAGCGCCCGATCCTTGCCATGACGCCACGCGGGGCGCCCCTTACCCAGGCCCGTATCCGTCAACTCGCGAGCGGCCCGGGCGCGATCATCCTGTGCGGCCGGTTTGAAGGATTTGACGAGCGGATTTTTGCCGCGCGCGGCATCGAACAGGTCTCCATTGGTGATTACGTTCTGTCGGGTGGTGAGATGGGCGCGCTGGTGCTGCTAGACGCTTGCATTCGGCTGCTTCCCGGCGTAATGGGCGCGGCTTCTAGCGGTGTAGACGAGAGCTTCGAAGGGGGCTTGCTTGAATACCCGCAATATACCCGACCTGTTGAATGGGAAGGGCGCACGATCCCCGAAGTGCTGCGATCGGGGGATCATGCGAGGATTTCGGCATGGCGAAAGCACATGGCCGAAACCGATACACGGCTAAGGAGGCCAGACCTTTGGGAGCGTCACGACGGCGCTCGGGTCAGCCCTCCCTCTGGTGCGCAGCGACAGACGAAGGAAGAATGAGATGAATCTCATCCAGACGATTGAAGCTGAGAACATTGCGAAGTTTCTCGAAACCAAGTCGATTCCAGATTTCCGCCCCGGCGACACGCTGAAGGTTGGCGTGAAGGTGGTTGAAGGCGAGCGTACCCGCGTTCAGAATTACGAAGGCGTGTGCATCGCGCGTTCGAACAAGGGCATGGGCAGCAACTTCACCGTCCGCAAGATCAGCTTTGGCGAAGGCGTGGAGCGCGTTTTCCCGCTCTATTCGCCAAACATCGACAGCATCGAAGTCGTCCGCAAGGGCGTCGTGCGGCGCGCCAAGCTCTATTATCTGCGCGGCCTGCGCGGCAAGCGCGCGCGTATTGCCGAGCGTCGCGATCCGCGTCCGGCAAAGGGCACCGCTGCCCAATAACCGGCAGCGCGCATTATCGATCAGAAAGAAGCCGCGTCGACCCTGGGTCGGCGCGGCTTATTCGTTTGCTCTAGCGGCGGTGTTATGCATATATAACACAGCGATTATTGGGGGACTGCATGACACAGGAAATTGGAATCAGCGCGGCTGAGCCGGATGGCGCACCCCGCATTGCCGTGATGGACATTCTGCGCGGCATCGCGATTCTGGGAATCTTGTTCATGAACATCAACGACATGGGGCAATCGCTCTATGCGTCCTCGGATGATATCAGGCATCTCGGCTGGTCAATGGGCGATCAGATTGCCTGGTGGCTGCGCGAAGTGCTGGCCAATGGCACCGCGCGCTGCCTGCTCGAAATGCTGTTCGGTGTCGGCATGGTGATCCTGACCGATCGGTTTGCAACCGCGGCGAGCGGCTGGGCGGTACTGCGGCGCTATTATGTCCGCAACATCGTGCTGTTCCTGTTCGGCGTCATTCACATGTATATCCTATTGTGGCCGGGCGATATTCTGCACAGCTATGGCCTGGCCGCGCTGGTGGCGGTGTTTGCGCGCAGCTGGCGGCCGCGCTGGCTGCTGGTACTGGGGTTAAGCCTGGCAACGTTTCAACTGCTCGCCGGGGGCTATTTCGGTTACTATCAGTCAGTCACCAAGAAAGCCGAAGTCGCGGCCATTGAGCAACGGGTGAAGGCGGGCGAAAAAATTAGCCCCGCCGACCGCAAGCTGCTGAAAAAAGCAGCCGAGAACAAGGCGGAACGGGCAAAGGACAAGAAGGAATCGATTGCCCAGATCGCGGCTGAGGACAAGGGCCGATCAGCCGACACCTGGAGCTGGGTGAAAACGCAGATCGACGTTTCCCGCGATCGCTTCCCCGCCTTTATGGAGATTTTCGTGATGTGGGAGGCCGCCGGCACGATGCTGATCGGGGCGGCCTTGTTCAAGCTGGGGATCATCCAGGGGCGGCGCAGCAGGCGCTATTACCTGATGATGACGCTGATTGCCTACGGCATTGCCATTCCCCTGCGCACGATTGGCGCGTGGGAACAGGCCAGTTTCTCGCCGGGGCCGCACTTGTTTTGGGTAACCTATGAAACGGCGCGGTTGCTGATGACATTCGGCCATATCGGGCTGGTGCATGTGATCATCGGCAGTGCCGCGGGGCTGCGTGTGCTCCGGCCATTTGAGGCGGCGGGCAAGACCGCGCTGTCGGTGTACATCGCCCAAACGCTGATCACATTGTGGATGCTGTTTCCGCCCTTCGGCTTTCATCTTTACGGCAAGCTGACCTGGGGGCCGTTGATGTTGACGGCGCTGGCGATCAACCTGGTGCTGCTGGTGCTGGCGAACATCTACATGCGGTATCTGAACATCGGCCCTGTGGAATGGGCATGGCGCTCGATAATCGAGCGGCAGGCGCTGCCATGGCGAAAGGGGGCGCGGCCACCCGCGCAACGCGTAATTCCCGTCGCCGTCTAGGCCGGTGGAGCATTGATCCGACCAACCACCCTTTACGCCACCCGTTCCACCCGCAATAACGCCGCGCATCCGCTCGCATTTGTCGGGCTGCAATAATCGAAACGCATAATTCGGGACTGGGGATGCACGGTGGTAAAAGGCTTGGCGGTTGGGTTGTGGTTATCGGCGGCGGCTGTGCCGATGATGGGCGTGGTGCCTGTGACAATGGGCACGGCAATGGCCGCTGAGCCGGCAACCGCGACCCCGCTGACGCTGAAGCGCGTCTTTGCCAGTCCAGACCTGTCAGGCCCGCAACCCCGCGCGCTGCGGCTGTCGCCTGACGGCACCCTGCTTACCTCACTGCGCGCCCGTGCCGATGAAAAGGATCGGTTCGATCTGTGGGCGCTGGATACCAAGACCGGCCAGGAACGCATGCTCGTCGATTCCAAAAAGATCGGATCGGGTGCTGAACTGTCCGAAGCGGAAAAAATGCAGCGAGAGCGGGCGCGCATCGGCGGATCACGCGGGATTGTCGCTTATGATTGGGCACCGGATAGCAAATCGATTCTCGTGCCGCTGGATGGCGACCTGTTCCTCGCCACGTTGGATGGCAAGGTATCACGGCTTACCGACACCAAAGACGGCGAGCTGAACCCGGTGATCAGCCCGGCCGGGGGTTTCGTCAGCTTTGTGCGCGACCAGAATCTGTTCGTGCAACCGATCAGCGGCGGCACCGCCCGCGCGCTCACCACGACGGGCGCTGGCACGGTGCATTGGGGCGAGGCGGAATTCGTCGCGCAGGAAGAAATGGATCGCCGCACCGGCTATTGGTGGTCCCCCGGCGACAAGCTGATCGCGGTCGAACGTTTCGACGATGCGCCCGTGGGGGTCGTGACGCGCACGGCGATTGGCGCAGAGGGCACGAAAGTGTTCGATCAACGCTATCCCGCAGCAGGCACCCCCAATTCCTTGGTCGAACTATATGTGATGCGGCCCGATGGGTCGGCGCAGGTGAAGGTCGATCTGGGCAGTGATCCCGACATCTATCTCGCCCGCGTGGATTGGACACCGGATGGCAAGGCATTGCTGGTGCAGCGCGAAAGCCGTGACCAGAAAACGCTGGATATGCTCAAGGTTGATCCGGCCACCGGCAAATCGACCATGTTGTTCACGGAAAAGGCTGGCGCGCGCAGCTGGGTGAACCTGAGCGACGATTATCACCTGATGGCCGATGGCAGCATGATCTGGCGATCGGAACGCAGCGGATTTGGCCATCTATACCATTATCGCGGCGGCAAGTGGACGCCGCTGACCAGCGGTGACTGGGTCGTCACGCGACTGGTGGGTGTGGATGAGAAAAAGGGACGGCTCTATTTCAGCGGCAACAAGGATGATGTGCTCGAACAGCATCTTTACGCTGTCGACATCGCCAAGCCAAAGTCGGTCACGCTGCTCACCGAACGCGGCTGGACAAATGGCGCGAGCATGGACGGTGCCGCCAGCCGTTTCATCATCAGCCGATCAAACCCGAACCAGCCAGCGCAAACCTATCTCGCTGACACCAGCGGCAAGCGCATCGCGTGGATCAACGAAAATGCGATCAAGGAAGGCCATCCCTATTACCCTTATCTCGCCAGCCATGAGCCGCGCAAATTTGGCACGCTGAAGGCGGAGGACGGCACCACGCTCTATTGGGAAATGATCACGCCCAAAATGGAGCCGGGCAGGAAATATCCGGTGTTCTTCCAGCATTATGGCGGGCCGGGCACAGGCCAGCAGGTGACGCGCGGGTGGAATGGCGCGCTGGCGCAGTTTCTGGTCGACCAGGGCTATATTTATTTTCAGATCGACAATCGCGGATCGTATAATCGCGGCAAGGCCTTTGAAGACCATATCTATCACGCAATGGGCACTGTGGAGGTGGCCGATCAGCTGACAGGGGCGAAGTTCCTGAAGGAACAGTCCTTTGTCGATGCTGATCGGATCGCGACCTATGGCTGGTCCTATGGCGGCTATATGACGATCAAGATGCTGGAGGCGGCACCGGGTGTGTTTGCAGCCGGGATTTCGGGTGCGCCGGTGACCAAGTGGGAGTTGTACGACACCCATTACACCGAACGCTATCTGGGCGATCCGCGCACTGACCTCAAAAGCTATGCCAGCTCCAATGCACTTGCTGACGCCGCAAAGATCAGCGACCCGCTGCTGCTGATCCATGGCATGTCGGACGACAATGTGGTGTTCGACAACTCAACCGCCTTTGCCGCCGCCATGCAGCGCGGGGCGCGGCCATTTGAAATGATGTTCTATCCCGGGCAAACCCACCGCGTCGGCGGGCCGGGCATCAGCGAGCATTTGTGGACCACGATATTGGGGTTTCTTGATCGGCGGATGCCTGCCAAGAAGTAACCGGGTGATCATGAGCGGGGGATCAGGGCGATGACGGCGGCAGGACTGGCACCGGTTGCGGCGCGCGCCCGGATTGACGTGCTTGATATCTTGCGGGGCATCGCGATCCTCGGCATTTTTTACATGAACATCCCCTTCATGGGTCAAGCACCGTTTGCGTTCTTTGCCGATGTGCGGTCGATTGGCTGGACTGGCGCTGACCAGATCACCTGGTCCGTTACCGAGGTTCTGCTCGAAGGCACGCAGCGCTGCCTGCTCGAATTCCTGTTCGGGGCAGGGATGATGGTGCTTGCCGCGCGGGCCATGGTGCCCGATGGGCCGGTGGCGATTGCCGATCTTTATTTGCGGCGCAATTTGTGGCTGCTGGCCTTTGGGCTGTTCGATGTGTTTGTGCTGCTTTGGCCGGGCGACATTCTTTTAATCTATGCGCTGGCGGCATTGCTGTTGTTTCCGTTCCGCAAACTTGCCGCGCCCTGGCTCGTGGCGATCGGTCTGCTGTTTGCCAGCTTTACGGCGGTTGCCGGTGGCATCGAATATGTCGACCGAACGGCTTTGCACGCAAAGGTCGAGATCGCGCGCGCGCATCAACAGGCGAACCAGCCGCTGACGACCGCCGACAAGGATGCGCTCGCCAAATGGCAGGAAAAGGCAGACAAGCGCAAGCCTGACGCCGAAATGCAGAAGCTTGCCGAACAAGACCGCAAAGCCCGGACCGCGGGAGCAAGCCTGACCAGTTATGCAAGCAATCTCTGGTCGATCTGGCTCTGGTTTGTGGGGCAAGGCGGCGCTGTGGCCGAAGTGGCTGAGGCTTTCTCAGCGATGCTTATTGGCATTGCGCTCTGGAAATGGCGGATCATCCAGGGCGGGCACAGCACAGGCTTTTACGCGGTGCTGACGCTGGCCGCCTATGGTTTCGGCTTGACGGCGCGGTGGATTGGGCTGGGCGAAGTATTGGCATTTGCGCCGATCCCCAAGACGATCTGGTTCACCGAAGAGTTTGCGCGACTGGCGACGGGGCTGGGGCATCTTGCGCTGGTCAATCTTGTGGTCAGAACTGCAGGCGGGCGCGCGGTGCTTGCACCGTTCAAGGCGGCTGGCCGGATGGCCTTTTCGCTATACTTCCTCCAGCAGATCATCGGGGGCTTTGTGCTGTTTGCCCCGTTCGCGCTGGGCCTGTGGGGGAAGTTCGGCTGGGCAGAGCTCGCCGCGATTGCAACGGCCGTCATCATCTTCGAACTGATCCTTGCTAACCTGTACATGCGTTTCTTCGTGGCGGGGCCGCTCGAATGGTTGTGGCGCAGCCTGGCCTATGTTCGGTGGCAACCGTTGCTGCGCCGCGCTACCCACGCTGCCAATGCTGACCAAGGCGGTACTGCAATCGCCTGACAGGCTGGACAATTGCGGCGTTAGGCGTATGCGACCGGCTTGATTGATTGGTGGAGCGAACAATGGGTTACCGGATCGTCGTTGTCGGTGCGACAGGCAATGTCGGGCGCGAAATGCTCAATATTCTGGCCGAACGTGAATTTCCGCTGGCAGATGTCGCCGCAGTCGCATCATCGCGCAGCCAGGGGCTTGAGATTGATTTCGGCGATAGCGGCCGCACGCTGAAGGTGCAGAGCCTGGAGCATTTCGACCCAACCGGCTGGGACATGGCGCTGTTCGCCATCGGCTCGGCGGGATCACGCCTGCACGCGCCACGCTTTGCCGCCGCCGGTTGCACCGTTATCGACAACGCATCCGAATACCGGATGGACCCCGATGTGCCGCTGATCGTGCCAGAGGTGAACCCGCAGGATATCGACGGATATCGCCGCAAGAACATCATCGCCAACCCCAATTGCTCGACCGCGCAGATGGTCGTCGCGCTGAAGCCGCTGCATGATTACGCCACGATCAAGCGGGTCGTCGTCTCCACCTATCAATCGGTGTCCGGCGCGGGCAAGGCGGGTATGGACGAGCTGTTTGAGCAAAGCCGCAACATCTTTGTCGGCGACAGCGCAGAGGCGCACAAGTTCACCAAGCAGATCGCGTTCAACGTGATCCCGCATATCGACAGCTTCCTGGATGATGGCTTCACCAAGGAAGAATGGAAGATGGTGGTGGAGACCAAGAAGATCCTCGATCCAAAGATCAAGGTAGTGGCGACATGTGTGCGCGTGCCGGTGTTCGTCGGCCATAGCGAAGCGATCACGATCGAGTTCGAAAAGGAAATTTCGGCAAAGAAAGCCCAATCGATCCTGCGCGAGGCCCCCGGCGTCATGCTGGTCGATAAGCGCGAAGATGGCGGCTACGTCACGCCGGTCGAATGCGTGGGCGATTACGCCACTTTCGTCAGCCGGGTGCGCGAAGACCCGACCGTCGACAACGGCCTGGTGCTGTGGTGCGTTAGTGACAACCTGCGTAAAGGGGCGGCGCTGAACGCCGTGCAGATCGCAGAATTGCTGGGGCGGCGGCATTTGAAGAAGGCGGCTTGAGCGGGTGATAGCATGATGCTGTCATTTGGGGATGGGTCAGATATTCGTTCGACAGCTTGATGGCCGCGATCTTGATCGCTCTACGCGCGCGCGGGTGCAAAGCTCGGCGCTAGCTCGGCACATTCAGCTGCTCGCAGGGGAAGGAATCGGCGCGTGAGCCGCGTGCCGCTCGCGACGATTAAGGGGCGGTTCTATCGGGCGATCCTGGCGTCGCGGGTGGCGGGCGTCGTTGATCCGCCGGGGCCGGGGAGTGCGGGGCGTTACCACCGGCATGGTCAGCTCGCGCTATATGTCACGCAGTCCGCCGAATGGGCTGGGATCGCGGTTTCAGGCTATATGCGCGAAGATGGCCTGCCGCGCATGATCGTGCCCGTGATCGTCAGCGCAGCGCAGGTGCTCGACCAGCGCGACCTGGCCGCGTGTGAAGCGCTGGGCATCGACCGGGAAGCGTCAAACGTGAACTGGCGGCATTTTCTGACGGCGGGTGATGAACCACCATCCTGGCGCAACGCCGATGCCGCACGGGCGGCGGGGGCGGATGGCATCATCGATCGATCACGCCATATTCCCGGCGGCTGGCATGTTGCCCTGTTCCGCTGGAACGCGCTCGGCGGCCCCACCGTATCGGTTTGTGGTGAACCCCTGCCGGCGATATTATCCGACAGCGACCAACATTGGGGGTAACGGTGGGCCACGAAATATCCGGCGAGCTATCCGGCGGCTGCCAGTGCGGCGCTGTTCGTTATCGCCTTCAGGGGCCCCTGCCTGCGGCCTATGCTTGCCACTGCGGTGAGTGCAAGAAACAGACCGCCAGCGCCTTTTCATTATCCGTGCCAATCGATACCGCGAAGCTGCGCTGGACCGGCGACCCGGCAATGTTCGAAACCACCGCGTTCAGCGGTGCGCGCAAGCTGTGTTACTTCTGCGCTGTGTGCGGCACGCGGCTGTGGCACCGGGGCAGCGAAGATAGCGCGAGCGCGACGTTAAAAGTCGGCACGCTTGATGATCCGTCAGGCATTGAGCCGATGGGGCATTTATGGGTGTCAAAGATACAGCCGGGCATCTCGATTGCCGCTAATGTACCTGCATTTGAAACACAGCCCGCTGATGTGGCGGCATGGCGCACAGGATTAAGCAAACGATGAGCGATCTGCCAGTCCAGCAATTCCATGCGCCCGATGGTGCAGCGCTTGTGTGGCGCGAAATGGGGGAGGGGCGGGCGGTCGTCCTGCTCCACGGATTCTTCTCCGATGCCCAGACCAACTGGATCAAATACGGCCATGCAGCCGCTATCGCCGCCAAGGGCTTTCGCGTCATCATGCCCGATCTGCGCGCGCACGGGGACAGCGCAAAGCCACATGATCCCGCCGCCTATCCGCCCGATGTGCTGGCGCATGACGCGCTGGCGTTGATCGCGCATCTGGGGCTGCGCGATTATGATCTGGGCGGCTATTCGCTCGGCGGGCGCACGACAGCGCGGATGCTGGCGCTTGGCGCTACGCCGCGCCGCGTGTTGATTTCCGGCATGGGCTATGAAGGGCTGACATCGACGGGAAAGCGTGGTGATTTTTTCCGCAACATCCTGACGAATCCTGGCAGTTTCGAACGCGGCACACCCGAATGGCTGGCCGAGGCTTTCCTGAAAACCAGCGGTGGCGATCCAAAAGCGCTGGTCAACATCCTCGGTACCTTCGTCAACATGACCGACGCTGATCTTGCCCGGATCGGCCAGCCGGTGCTGGTGCTGTGCGGCGCGGATGATTTCGATAATGGATCGGCGGCCGCGCTGGCGCAGGCGCTGCCCCGTGCGACCCATGTTACCGTGCCAGGCAATCATATGAGCGCGGTGGTGAAGCCAGAGCTTGGCGCGGCGATCGCCCAGTTTCTGGCGGCTTGACGGCGCCGCTGCGGCCTGCGCAATTGCGTGCCATCACAGCTCTTGATCAAGGAAAGCCCATGATCCGCACCGGAATTTCTGCGCTGGCGCTTGCCGCCGCGCTGGTTGCTTCGCCCGTTCTCGCCCGACCCGCTGATCCTGCTGCGCCTACCTCGGCAGATGCTGACAAGTTCATCGCCGATGCCGAAGCGCAACTCGCCGAATATTCGCTTGATGCCAATCGCACACAATGGGTGAATTCGACCTATATCACCGATGATACCGACGCACTGGCGGCAAAAAGCAGCGCGCAGGGAACAGAGCTCGCGGTCAAACTCGCGCTGGATGCGGCGAAATATCAAAAGATCGCAGGGCTATCCCCCAATACGGTGCGCAAGCTTGATCTGCTGCGCGGCGGCATTCCACTGCCTGCCCCCACCACGCCGGGCGCGGCCACCGAACTGGCGACCATCGTGACGCGGATGTCGTCGCAATATGGCAAGGGCAAGGGTACGCTGGACGGCAAGCCGATCAACGGCAGCGATATCGAAGCGGCGATGGGCAGTGAGCGCGATCCGGCCAAGCTGAAGGAAATGTGGGTCAGCTGGCACGATAATGTCGGCGCGCCAATGCATGACGATTATGCGCGCGGCGTCGACATCGCCAACAAGGGCGCAGTTGAACTTGGCTATGCCGATGTCGGCGCAATGTGGCGCTCGGGCTATGATATGAGCCCGACCGAATTCGCCGCGCTGACGGACAAGCTGTGGCGCGAAGTGGAGCCGCTCTACCGCGCGCTCCACGCCTATACTCGCGCCAAGCTGAACGAGAAATATGGCGATGCCGTGCAGCCCAAGACCGGGCCGATCCGCGCCGATCTGCTCGGCAATATGTGGGCGCAGGAATGGGGCAATATCTATGATCTGGTTGCGCCCAAGGGGGCCGGCGATCTGGGGTTTGATACCGGCGATCTGCTGAAAGAAAAGGGTTTTGACCCCGTCAAGATGGTGCGCGCAGGGGAGGGGTTTTATTCCTCGCTGGGCATGGCACCGCTGCCCGATAGTTTCTGGGCGCGATCACAGATTACCAAGCCGGCGGACCGTGAAGTGATTTGCCACGCATCGGCCTGGGATCTCGACAATCTGGACGATATCCGCATCAAGATGTGCACCAAGGTGAATGGCGATGATTTCGTTACCATTCATCACGAGCTGGGCCATAATTATTACCAGCGCGCGTACAAGGCGCAGCCCTTCCTGTACAAAAATGGCGCGAATGACGGGTTTCATGAAGCGATCGGCGATTTCGTCGCGCTGTCGATTACCCCGCAATATCTCGTCGACATCGGTCTGCTCGCCAAGGAAAAGGTGCCGAGCGAAGACAAGGATATTGGCCTGTTGCTGAAACAGGCGATGGACAAGGTGGCGTTCCTGCCATTCGGGCTGCTGATCGATCGCTGGCGCTGGGGCGTATATTCGGGCGCGATCAAGCCAGCTGGTTATGAAGCAGCGTGGAATGCGATGCGGCTGCAATATCAGGGCATTGTGCCGCCGGTTGAACGTGATGACACGCGGTTTGATCCCGGGGCCAAATATCACGTTCCAGCGGCGGTGCCCTATACTCGCTATTTCCTGGCGCGATTGCTGCAGTTTCAGTTTTATCAGGCGGCCTGCAAACAGGCCGGGTGGAAGGGGCCGCTGCACCGCTGTTCCTTTTATGGCAACAAGGAGGTCGGCACACGGCTGAACGCGATGCTCGAACTGGGCCAGTCCAAGCCTTGGCCAGAGGCGCTTCAGGCCTTTACCGGCAGCAAGGTCATGTCTGCGCAGCCAATGGTCGATTATTTCGCGCCGCTAAAGGCGTGGCTCGACAAGCAGAACAAAGGCAAGCCGACGGGGTGGTAATGCCAGTACCCGAAACATCGGCGGCGGTGGCGACCGGATCGACACGCGATCGGTTGGTGGGTGCCGCGTTCCGGGTGGTCGCTCGTGACGGGCTGGAAGCCGCCAGCGTGAAGGTGATTGCGGCAGAGGCCGGGGTAACGCCCGGCCTGGTCCATTACCATTTTGCAACCAAGGAGGCGGTGCTGGCAGCGGCGCTCGAACAGGGCCTGGCCGATTACCTCGCGCGCAATCAGGCCCGGCGCACCGTAACCCCGCCGCACCGCCAGATTGAGGCGTTTTTTGCCGCCTCGCGCGCCGCCATCCAGCCTGATCGTGATTTTTTCAAGGTCCGGCTGGCGCTGGCGGCAAGGGCGATGACGGATGCTGCCTTGGCCGCGCAGATGGCGGCGATCAACCATGCAGCGATTGACGAAGTGGGCCGGGTATTTGCCGCCGCGCGCGGCCAGGATGATCCTTCGCCGGACGATCTGGCGCTTGCAGCCACTTTAAAGGCCGCATTTGATGGCGTGATGCTGGCATGGATAAACGATCCAGCCTTCCCGATTGCAACTGCGGGAGACGTGCTGGAACGGGCGGCAAGCGCATGGGCGCAGGAACCGCGCCTGCTTTGAAGTTGTTGCGTATCAGTCGCTTGCCCTTGCCCATTGCCTGCAACATGTTTATTGGTCGGTTAACCAACCAAGGGGCCAGTGATGCGGATTGTGATGACGGGGGCCACCAGCGGTATCGGGCTGGCAGCGGCTCAGGCAATGATTGCGCGTTCGGATGTGTCGATGGTGATCGGCACGCGGCACCCCGATAAATTGCCAGCGCAGCTACAGGGTCGGGTGACGGCATTTCCCCTCGATCTTGATGATCTGGCCAGCGTAGCGCGCTTTGCAGATGCCGTGCGTGCCGATAGCCCCATCGATGCCCTGGTGTGCAATGCCGGGCTGCAGTTGAACCACCCGCAACGCAGCGCCCAGGGCTTTGAACGCAGCTTTGCCGTCAATCATCTGGCGCATTATCTGCTGGCCCGGCGGCTGCTTGGCGATATCGCCCCCGGTGGTCGGATCATCCTGACGTCCAGCGGCACGCATGATCCCGCACAGAAAACGGGTATTCCGGCCCCCCGCCATGCCGATGCCCAGCGCCTCGCCTTTCCTGAACATGATCCGGATATCGACTCCAACCCTGGGATGGCCGGGCGGCGCGCCTATGCCTCATCAAAGCTCTGCAATCTGATGACCGTGCGCGAGCTTGCCCGCCGCGCAACCGATCGCCCCGACCTCACCATTCTGGCTTTCGATCCCGGTTTTGTCCCCGGAACAGGGCTGGCCCGCAGCTATGGCCCTGTCATCAGCGGGGTGTTTCGCCACATCCTGCCGCTGGTGATCCGTGGACCGCATGTGAGCACCGCCGTGCGATCAGGTCGTGCGCTCGCCGCTTTGGTGACTGACGCCGCTTTTGCAGGCGAGCGGGGGCTTTATTGGTCGATGGAGCGTGGCCAGGCTATCGTGCGAACGCCGTCGACGCTGGCGCGCGATGATGCAGCCTGCGCGGCGCTGTGGGACGATAGTGCGGCGCTAACCGGCTTGACCATGTAGCCCGCCCCGTCACCCCGGATTCCTGTCATCCCGGATTGCAGCGCGCTTCGGTCCATGCTAGGCGCGCGCCTTCGCAACGTCCGGCTGGTCGGTAACCAGCCATAGACAAAGGCCTAAGTCGTGAAAAAAGATACCCATCCCCAGTACCATTTCATCACCGTGCAGATGACGGACGGTTCCACGTACCAGACGCGCTCGACCTGGGGCAAGGAAGGCGATCTGATGACGCTGGAAATCGATCCGCTCGCGCATCCTGCCTGGACTGGCGGTAATTCGCGCATGCTGGACGCAGGCGGCCAGGTCGCGCGCTTCAACAAGCGTTTCGGCGGTTTGTCGCTGGGTAAGAAATAAGCATTTTCCCGCGCAAATGGCGGGTCGTTAACGGCGCGTTAGCTTCAAACAGATAGGCTTTCCTCATGTCATCCATGAGGATCGCTGATGTTTGCTGCCGAGTTTGAGCCTGCCGAAACAAACGGACGACGCCGCAGCCCGCGTGCGCCGGTGTCGCTTGACGCCCGGATCGGGCGGGGCGGGCTGGATCGAACCTTGTGCCGCGTCGTCGATCTGTCGCCGCTTGGCGCGAAACTGCAAACCTATTCCTCGCTTCGGGTTGGATCGATGATCTGGCTCACGCTGCCGCAAATCGGCCCGGTTGCCGCCACCATTATCTGGTCAGATGATTTTGCTGCGGGTTGCCAGTTTCAGACAGAGCTTGATCAGGCCGCATTCGATGCGTTGATCGAACTCGACCAAGCCGGCCGCAAAGCTGGCTGATCGGTGGTGCGTCGATGAAGCCATGCCCCAAATGCAAGGTCTCGTGCATCGATGATGCAACCTCGTGCCCGGCATGCGGGCAGATGCTGACGATGGTCAGCTTTAAATCGCTGCTGATGATTGTCGGCGCGGGCATGCTGCTGGCGGCATCGGTAAACTCTTTGATCGCCAGCCTGCCGCGTGACGAAAAAATTGTGGTGGCGCCCCCGGTAAAGCCGTTCCCCACGCGCAACGCGTTTGCTGAAAGCCTGCCTACGCTTGCTGGGGCTGCGCGCGCCACGATGCTGGGCAAGCTGATGACCAAATCAGGCCAGCCTTGCGCCGACGTAAAGCGATCCTTCTATGTCGGCAGCCGCGACGGGCTGGCTTACTGGAACGTCCGTTGTGCGGGATCGGGCGACTGGATGGTTCAGGTGCGCAATGACGCATCGGTTACCCGGGTCGCGTGTGACGAACACCCGCAAATCAAGGCGCGCTGCTGGAAGCCGTTGTAGAGGGCGGTCGCAGCACGGCGATGGCCAGCGCAATCAGATAAAGAGTCAAACGCCAGACGGAGCGGGGCGCCGCCCAAACAAAGTGCTGGCCCCGGGCAAAGCAAAGGCTTGCCCGAGGCCCAGCAACGCCGCGATCACGCCTTGACGTGCGCCGCGATATATTTGTTCATTTCAAACATCGTGCAGGATTTGCGACCGAACACCTTTTCCAAGGCGGCATCGGCCAGAATTTCCCGCTTGTTGGCAGGATTCTGCAGATTGTGCTTCTTGATATATTCCCAAACCTTGCTGATCACTTCGCTGCGCGGCAGCCGGTCATTACCGACAATGGCGCCCAGCTCTGGCGATGGCTGTACGGGCGCGTGAATGCCGCCCGTCTTTGGGGCCGCAGCCTTGGTGGTAGGTTCTTTTGCCATCGTTATCCTCCCGTTGGCAGTCGGCAACAGGCCGACCATATTTTTACGCCTGAGCGTACAGTGCTTTTGCGCTGCCCGAACGGCTTTGTCACTCTTTACAGTCGATTGGGCGCGCAAACGCAAGCCGTGGCGGCGATAAACTTGCGTCAGCCCGCAAATGACCGTGCCACCCCGGTTTTGCTATTGTCGCCAACCGTCCTGCCGTGCAACGCCGTGCCCAAATAGCGATCGCGGTAGTGTGCGGTGCCCGCGATCGACAGCGGATATGAAGGATGCGTGATATGACGTTGGAAACACTTATTTCTGCACGGGCAGATGGCGGTACGCAGGGCGTGTATCGCCATGCTTCATCAAGTACCGGCACGGACATGGTTTTTTCCGTTTTCGTGCCGCCGCATCCTCCCGGCGCGAAGTTGCCCGTGCTCTGGTATCTTTCGGGGCTGACATGCACCCACGCCAATGTGACCGACAAGGGCGGTTACCGCGCCGCTTGCGCCGAACATGGCATCATCCTGATCGCCCCGGACACGTCACCGCGTGGCGAGGGAGTGCCAGATGTCGATGTTTATGATTTCGGGCAGGGGGCTGGCTTTTACGTGGATGCAATCCGCGCGCCCTGGGCAAAGCATTTCAGGATGCGCACCTATATCGAGAGCGAACTCCCCGCGCTGATCGCTGATGCATTTCCGATGGCGGATATGGCGCGGCAGGGCATTACGGGGCATTCGATGGGCGGGCATGGGGCATTGACGATTGCGCTGCGCAATCCAACGCGCTTTCGCAGCGTTTCTGCCTTTGCGCCGATTGCGTCACCCATCGCCTGCGCATGGGGCCAAAAGGCGCTGGGCGGCTATATTGGCGACGATAATCAGGCCGCCTGGCGCGACTATGATGCCTGCGCGCTGATCGCAGACGGCGCCCGGCTGCCCGATCTGCTGGTCGATCAGGGCGATGCCGACAGCTTTCTGGCCGATCAGCTCCACCCTGAGCTGCTGTCTGCCGCGTGTGCGGCCGCGGGCATGCCCATCACCCTGCGGATGCAGCCGGGATATGACCACAGCTATTATTTCATCGCCACCTTCATGCCTGATCACATTGCGTGGCATGCCGAACGTTTAAAGGGGTAGGG
>JAKFUX010000010.1:0-92347 GCA_021732465.1 Sphingomonas sp. | reverse complement strand
GCCTTCTTGACCCTCCCCGCCCTCGCCAGAGCCGTTGCGGTGGCAGCGGGCGCAGTTCTCGATCTTCTGGATGCCTTCTTCGGCGTGCTTGGCACGGATTTGAGCGGGCTGATGCTCGTGGCAGCTGAAACAGGTGTAGCGGCTGACGTCGCCGCCAATGTGACAGGTCGCGCATGATGCGTTGTGCGGCCCGGTCAGCGCAAAGAATTTGGCATGGTCGAATGTCGCTGGCTTCCATCCAGTTTGAGTGTGGCAAGCGGCACAATTTTCACCGGCCTGCGCATGCAGCGGCGTTTGCGGCGCCCGGTGGCAGGTGGCGCACTGGCCACGCACGTCGGGTCGCAGCAGCGTGTGGGCGAAACGCTGCTGCGACGCCTTCACCAATTGCGGGCCGCTATGGTCGGAATGACAGGCCATGCAATTCGGTGTGGTCAGCGCCTGATGAAAGGCGATCGTCCTGCCATCCCGTTTAACGGCCGCGCCGGTCGTGGTGCGGATGCCGATGTCGGCCACCTTGTGACAGGCCGCGCAGCGCGTCGCAGACACGCCTTTGAAGGGCGCATGGCAAGCGAAGCAGTTGGTCGTGATGCTGGCATGCGCCGGGATCAGCGGCCCGGGCGCAACCATCAGGTGCGGCAAGGCAAAGCTGAGCGCGATCAACGCGCACAGGTTTATGACGATCAGCCAGAGACCCCAGCGGCGCATCATTTCCACCCCCAGAACAGGCAGATCGCAATGATGTGCGTCAACGCCAGCACGCCGAACGCCAGCGTGATCGGCAAGTGGACGACGCGCCATGCCTTGACCACGTCGAACGTCAGGCTGTCCCAATAGGTTTGTTCTTCGAGCGCCGCCGCCGACAGCCCCTGCGACCGCAACCGCGCGCGGGTCGCCTCCAGCCGGGTACGTGATCGGCTGAGCAGATATTTGCCGGTCAGGCCGCTGGCGATGTTGATCAGCATTGCCCACACCGCCAGCCAGGCAAGGATCGCGTTGAAGTGGATACCAGCATGGACGAGGACCAGCAGCGATCCCGCCCAGGCCAGCCGCTCATGCCAGCGCAGCAAGCTGGCCAGCTTGCCCGATTTGATCAGCTTGCGCTTGCGCATCGAATAGCCCGATGACGCGAGGATCAGCACCACGCCCGGAATGCCAAGATAGCGACCGATCCACACGGCATTGGCGAGGTGTAGCCCGGCATCGACCGCCAGCGCCGCACCACCCAGCGCGGCGAGCGACAGGTAGAATGGAATGACCTCGCGGCTGAGCAGGCTGGCGCGCAGGCCGCTCATGCTGCGAGCACCAGATTGCCGGTCGGCACACCGACACACAGCAGGCAATGGCCATCGGCAACATCGAACGCCGGGGTTTGGGCGTAGCGGACCCCACCCGAAATCACCGCCGTGTCACAGGTGCCGCAGCTCCCCGAACGACAGCCCGAATCGACCGCGATGCCATTGCGTTCGCCAAAGTCGAGGAGGTTCGTGTCCTCCCCTGTCCAGCTGAGCGTGCGGGCCGAGTTCTCGAAGTGTATCTCGATCGGCGTGTCGAGCGGAACCGCGATCACCTGTTCGGCACCCGCGATCGAGGCTGGCCCGAACGCTTCGTAATGCACAGCATCGGCGGCCACGCCCCATTCGCGCAATGCCGGCACGAGGCTCGCCATCATCGGTGGTGGCCCGCACACATAAAAGCTGTGCTGGCCGTGTGGCAGGACGCGGCGCAGCAGGGCGACGTCGATAAAGCCGACTTCATGCAAGGAATCGGCCTTGGCTTCACCCGGCAACGGGCAACTCTGGACAATCGTGACCGTAAAATTGGGATGGCGCTCCTGCATTGCGGTCAGCCCGGCTTCAAACACCAGTTCGCGACTGTCGCCGACGCCGTAGAGCAGGTGAATTGCGCGGTCCGGCTGCACGGCAAGCGCCGCGCGAGCCATTGCAAAAAGCGGCGTGATGCCAATGCCGCCCGCGATCAGGACTGCGGGGACGCGGGCGTCGTCGTTCATCACGAAGACTCCGGCAGGCGCACGCACCTGAAGGATTGTGCCTGGTGTCACCCGATCATGGAAATAATTTGAGACCAGGCCTGGCGGCAGATCAGGGTGATCGCGCGGTGACGGGATGCGCTTCACCGTGACGCGATAGACGAGCGGGTCGTGACGGTCAGACAGCGAATAACAGCGCGTAACGGGCCGAACCTCGCCCTCCGCGTCGGGTAGATCAAACTGGAATGTCAGGAACTGCCCAGCGCGATACGGGGGAAGCGGCTGTTGATCGACCGGCTCCAGATAGAAAGATGTCTGGGTGATCGCGTCATCTTCGTCATCGCGCGACAGGACGCGAAATTCGCGAAGGCCCGGCCAGGCGGCATCCGGGATCGCGCGGGCGGGGGCAGGTTCGGCCGCGCGCCTATTGTGGCGATGCGCGACAACGATGATCGCCGCGACAACCTGAGCCAGCAGCGCGGCCGAGATGATCCCGAGAAGCGCGAGCGCGGTCACTCGCGCCGATGCTTCGGAAAGACGGTGTCGCGGTGGATCATACCGCGGTTCCCACGAGCAGGCCGATACCTGCCGTCAGCGCCATCGCCAGCGCGCCCCAAAACGTGACCCGGATGGTCGCGACCCAGATCGGGGCACCACCCGCCCGCGCGCCGACACTGCCCAGCAGGGCAAGAAACAGCAGCGATGCGACCGCCTCGATCCCGACCAGCCACGCGGCGGGCGCAAAAACAACGATCGCCAGCGGCAGCGCGGCACCGGCGGTAAAGGTCGCGGCGGATGTCAGTGCTGCCTGAATGGGGCGCGCCGTCGTCATCTCGGATATGCCGAGCTCGTCATGGGCATGGGCGGCCAGCGCATCCTTCGCCATCAGCTGCCTCGCGACGACATCGGCGGTCGCTGGGTCGAGGCCGCGTTTGACATAGATGCCCGCCAGTTCCTCTATTTCCGAATCGACGTCCCCAGCGAGTTCGGCCCGCTCGCGCGCCAGATCGGCCTGCTCGGTGTCAGACTGCGAGCTGACCGATACATATTCGCCCGCCGCCATCGACATCGCACCCGCGACCAGACCGGCGACCCCGGCAATCAGGATATCGCCCGGCTTTCCCGCCGCCGCCGCCACACCGATGATCAGGCTGGCGGTCGATACGATCCCATCATTGGCCCCGAGCACAGCGGCGCGCAGCCAGCCGATCCGCGACACAAGATGACGTTCAGGGTGAAGATGCAGTCTAGTCATCGCCGCGCTCGCTTTTTTCCGAAGTGTCGCCCGCATCGGCATGCGCGCCAGGGGTAAACGCCAGCGGGTCGATTCGAGTTGCGCCATAGGCCGTCCCCGTGATGGCGATGACAGCGAGCGGAATGGCCAGCGGTACGGGCGAACGCGCATCGGTCGCGTCCGGATGCAGATCGGCGCGCTTGGAGCCGCTGATAAACGCACCGATCAGATTATCCTTCGTCAGCAGAGACATCGCGATGACGGCCACGACGTGCAGCGCGATTAATCCAAGCAGGATGTTGGCCAGAGTCTCATGCAAGCCGTCTTCGGCTTCGCCCTGCATCGTGGCCCCGGTGTAGATGATGCCGCCAACCGTGCCGAGCAGCGCGGTAATCGCGATACCGCCAAGCGCGTTGTGGCCGACCGATCGTTCGGGCTTGCCCGTAAACAGGCCGACCACGTGATGCCCGATCTGACTGGGTTTAAGGAAATCGCCAAAACGGGCATGCTCGCCGCCAACGACACCCCAGACGAGCCGAAACGCGATCAGGACGGCAGCAATCCACCCGGCCGGGATATGCCAGCGCGCAAGCGGGCTTCCTTCTTCGGATGACAGGAACGCGAAAAGGATGGTTGCAACCAGCAGCCAATGAAAAAGGCGCACTGGCAAATCCCACACGCGAATGCGCGCGGCGCCTTGCTGATCCGAAGGCGAAACAGAAATTGTCGACAGGTTGGGCATGATCACCTCCGTTGAGGTGATGGCATCGACCGAAATTCTGACGGAAACCTGACACGAAGGTCAATCGGGTAAGGTCCTTGTCGATTAGTTTGATTGATCCCCGCTACCCTCAGCGCGAGACGGACCGAGCCGTTTTTGCCAATCCACCGGTGTCAGGGCGACCAGCGCGGCGATCATCAGCACCTGGATGGCGATGCTTGCCGGGCTTTTGAAGATAGTCAGAAACTGATCGCCGATGGATGTCTTTTGCAGGCCCTTGGCGGTCAGCGCATAAATTGAATAGGAAACCAGTCGGCCCGCGAAAAAGGCGATGGTGAAGCCCGCAAGGCGCACGCGCGCAAGGCCCGCCGCTTCGAACAACTGCGCTGACGGCAACGGCGACAGCGCGAACAGCCCCAGCGCCACGAATTGACTGCGTTTGTTCCGTTCAAGCGCCTCCCTTGCCGCGGCGAGATTGAGACGGATGCGTCCAGGAATGCGGCTGCCAAGCAAACGAAAGACATGAGCGAGGGCAAAGCGGCCAGATGCAGCCGCAAGCGCGCCGGTCAGGATGATTCCGACCGTGGGCAACTGGGTGTTGAGGCCATAAAGGACAATGATCGACCAGGTCGGGGGGCCGAACGCCGGCATCAGGTTCACGCCCAAAACGATCATGAACAGGATCAGATAGCTGTCCAATCAGCCCTCATCTTTCTGGTCCCGCGCGCGTGCACGGTCAGGGGCTGCAAAAGTTACCCGAAACAGCGCGCCGCCGCCGGATGCGTTTTCCACCGTGATGGCCCCGCCATGCGCCTGTGCAAGCCGCTGGACGATCCCGAGCCCCAGCCCCGCACCATCGGTTTTGCGCCGGTCTTTCCGCCAGAATCGTTCGAAGATGTGCGGCAGGTCTTCGTCCGCGATGCCGGGACCATGGTCGCGGACGCTGATCTGTGGTCCGGGTCCGGCCGTCACCTCAATGGGTGTTTCCCCGGGTGCGTGGGCTAGCGCGTTGTCGATCAGGTTACGGTAAATGCGGTAGATTGCCTCGGCATGGCCGAGCGCGCGGGTGTCACCGATCGCGTCAAAGCGCAGGTCGCGCTGGGCGCCAAACACCTTGGGTGCCATGGCGGCAACAATGTCCCGACCGATATCCGCAAGATCAACCGGCGTATCGGGTTCCCCTGCCATCGCGTCCGCCTGGGCGAGATCGAGCATCTGTCCGACAAGCCGGGTCATATGCTGGGTGTCTGCCTGAAGGTCGTCGCGCAATGCGCCGGGCGGCAATTTGTCGAGCGACAATTGCATGATCGACAGCGGTGTTCGCAGTTCATGCGCGGCATTGGCCGTAAAGCCGCGCAGGATCGCCATCGTCTCGTCCAGACGGGTGAGCGCGCGGTTGACGGCGCGAACCAGTGCATTCACCTCGCGCGGTTCAGGCACCTCAGACAGGCGAAGCAGCATATTGTCCGGGTCCAGGGCGTCAACCTCTGCCTCTGCGCGGCGGAGCGGCTGCAGGACGCGGCGGACAGCGACGATGTTAAACAGCAACAGAAGCAGCGACAGCGGGATCAGCGGCAGCACGACATGCTGGACAATCTCGTTGACGATCACCGGCACATAGGGGCGGATGCCGTCGCCTTCAAACTGCATGAACAGCCAGCGTTGCTGCCCCTCCTGCACGACCGAACGGACACCGGAAATTCGGTAACCAACGGCAATGCGATCGCGCCGCGTCCAGTCCATCAGCACGCCTGCGCCAGCACTAGCGCGCGGCGTTGCAGGCCCAGCCGCTTTCGGCTCGATGTAACGGGCAGCCCAATGCTGCGCCCCCGGCGGCCCAGCCATCAGATCGGGCGCTAATTTTGTCCCATTTGCCGCCTTGCTCGCTTCAAGCGTCAGCAGTTCTTGCGCCAGCGATTCAGGCTGGCTGCTATATGTAAAAACCACGATGCCAACGTCGAGCAAGGCAAACAGCAGGGTAAAGGCGGCCAGCCGGGTCGCGATCTGGCGGAACAGCGTTGGGCCAGCCGGTCCGTTTTTGCTGTTGCCTGCTTTATCCATGCAGGCGGGCGTCATAGACAGTGACGGGGGCGAACAGCGCATAACCGACGCCGTGGACAGTGCGGATCTGCACATCGGCCCCGGCAGCGGTCAATCGCTTGCGCAAGCGCGAGATACACGCCTCCAGCGCGTTGGGTGTGACATCGGCATCCATCGAATACAGCGCGCCCTCTAACGCGGGTTTGGCAACGACATGCCCGGCGCGCCGTAACAGGCATTCGAGCAAGTCGACCTCACGCGGGGTCGCGTCGACTGCCAGGCCCGCGACAGCGACACTGCGTTCAGCCGAATGCAGCATGACGTTGCCAACATTGAGTTCGGTGCCGAGCGAAGCGCCGGGGCGACAGAGCAGCGCACGGCACCGGGCGGCAAGTTCCGGTATCTGAAACGGCTTGACCAGATAATCGTCAGCGCCCGCGTCCAGCCCGAGCACACGGTCATCAAGGCCGCCGCGCGCGGTCAGGATCAGGATCGGCATCATATCCTGCCGTCGCCGCAGCCCACGAACGAGATCCAGGCCCTCGTCATCGGGCAGGCCAAGATCGAGCAACAGCAGGTCATATTCATTGATCTTCAGCGCGTGCTCCGCCCCATCGACCGTCTCGCACCAGTCGACCGCAAAGCCCTGCCGGTCGAGCCCCTCGCGGATCAGGCTCGCCAGGCGCGCATTATCTTCAACCAGCAACAGGCGCATTGTCGATGTCCGTCCCTTCTGCCCCCCGCTTATAGCCGGTAATCATCGCCAACGGCAGGTTCTCACGGTGGCGGATGCTTTCGACGATCGCGCCAATGACATGAAGCGCAACGGCGCCGATCAGAACGTTGGCAGATACCTCATGCAGTGTTTCGACCCAGGCCACGCCCCAAAAGGCGTCGAGGCCCATCATCCATCCGCTCGTTCCCACCATTGCCAGCAGGGCCAGCAACAGCACGATCATGGCCGCACCGGCTGGGTTATGCCCGAGATAGCGCGGCTCACGCTTAACGAGCAACGCCTTGAAATAGCCGATAAGGCCGCGAGGTCCGGGCATGAAACCGGCAAAACGGGCGTGGTTACGCGCGACAAGGCCCCAACCGAGGCGGACAGTCAGCGCGGCAACGACGACATAGCCGACATAGATGTGCGGATTTTCTTCGTGCCGGAGCAATGTCAGATTGGCGATCACCCCCGCCGCGACCGTCCAGTGAAACACACGAACGACAGGATCCCACACCCTGACCCGGCGGGGAACCGGGCCAGGGCTGGGCGTGACGGCGACGGAGGACGCCGGTTGGCCAGTGATTGGCACGATCAGTCGACGTTGTTCTGGACAACCGCACCGGTCACCGGATTAAAATACACCTCGGCGCGCTTTCCATCCTTGGTGTGGGCATAGATTTCGTAGCAGCTACCCGAGACCTGGAAGACCTTGATGTCGCGGTATCCCATCTTGGCGATCTTCGCCTTCATCTGGGCCGGGCTCAGCCATTTGGCAGGAGGCAACTTGGTGCAGACCGGCGCGGCGCTGGCGATGGCGGCGACCGAAAGGGCGGACGCGGCGATGGCGAGCTTGAGGCGGGTGGAGCGTTTCATGGCGGCAATCCTTTTTTGGTCGGGCGGGGGCTTGCCCGTCCCTTTCCAATTGCGCCGCGCAACTGACGAAAAGCTGACGAACGCCGGAAAAGCGCTCACGCGAAGATTTTCGACTTTCTGATCAAAGCGTCAGGAGCGCGTCAGGACCTTCGTCCAGTGCCGGGTCGTCGCCGCTGCTGGCGCATACCGGAGATAAGCGCATGAACCATATCCTGCTGTCAGCCGTAGCGAGCGTTGCCGCCCTGTTGTCGACCAGCGCGATTGCCGCCCCGCCCGAAGCAAAGCCGCTATCGGCCCAAACCCGCGCCAATCTCGAAGCCGCAATGCACGGCGAGGCTTATGCCAACCTGAAATATCTGCGCTACGCCGACCAGGCTGAGGCTGCGGGCAAGCCCGAGCTCGCCAAGCTGTTCCGCGAATCCGCCAATGTCGAAGCCAACGAACATTTCGACCGCGAAGCACAAGCGCTGCAACTCGGCGGCGCAAACAGCGCCAATCTTGAGGATGCGATGGCCGGTGAGCATTATGAGAACGTCACAATGTACGTGAACTTCGCCAATCAAGCCGAAGCCGATGGTGACGTGAAGGTTGCAGCGATGTTCCGCCAAATCGCGGTGGACGAGGGCACGCATTACGACGCCTACAAGGCGGCTTTAGCCGCATTGCCGCCGCGTTGATCGATCGAACGTGCCGGCCGATCTTCGCAATTGCCAGGCGTTCTTTGAGGACGTGTTTATCGAAACCCAGCCCGTCCACGGTGTCGCGAAGGCACGAAGGCGCGAAGCGTTCGTGGCATGTTGGCGGGAGAACCATCAATTCGGCGCTTTATAAATGCTATGAGGTCCGCAACATCCCCACCCCGATGATCTTGCGCGGTTTTCAGTTATTCGGGCAGAAACGACATGCATCAATCGACTTGGTAAAACCGGCAAGGATCTGGCCGGGCTGAAGCCGCTGCCAAGCCCTTGGCAATCCTGTCGCCCCGCGAATAAGCTGGGTCCGCCGCGCTGGGAGGGTGTTTACAAATGGAGCCATGGCAAATCCTTGACCTGCTGCTGCGCGGGATGGCGGTGGGCACCCAGTTGGGCCTCGCCATAGCGCTTGCCCGCAGCGCTGAAGATCGCGGGTTTCGGATCGTCATATTGTTGCTCTTCATCAGTAGCATCAGCTTAACGCTCACAGGCGTTCCGCAGATTTTCAGGATGATGGGATCGGCGCAAATCCTTTTGTGGCTGATCCAGATCGGCGGAGCGGGCTATTTCTGGCTGTTCTCGGTGATGCTGTTTGAGGATCGCAGGTTAACGTGGATGAGCACGGCGCCGTCCGTTGCGTTAACGATCATCGGGCTGTTCGGCCAATATGGACCGCGCGCCCTGGCACCCGCGACCTGGGGCATCCATAATGTTATCGGGCTGTTGCTGGCGCTCGACGCGCTGATCGTGATTATCCGATCGGGCCAGAATGACCTTGTCGAAGCGCGGCGACGGCTCCGCGTGCCCATATTGCTGCTAATCGCAGTGTTTTCGATTGTCATCAGCGCGGTCCAGATCGGTCAGGGTCTTGGCTTCAATTCGCCCTGGTATCAATTTGCAAATGCCTCGATCCAGGCCCTTCTTGGGATTGGCGGCGTGGTGGTACTGCTTGAGGCGCGATCGACGCTGTTCGGTGTTTCGCCTGGCGGGCGCTCCGCGACCGTCGATGCACGCCCGATCGATGACAGCCAAATCTGGCTCGATCGGTTGCAACAGGTAATGGACATCGAAGCACTATGGCGCCGCGAGGGGCTGACAATCGGCGATCTCGCCAGTGCCGTTGGCTTGCCCGAGCACAGGCTGCGGCGTCTGATCAACGACCAACTCGGCCACCGCAACTTCGCCAGCTTCGTCAATCAGCGCCGTATCGCCGAGGCCAGGACGCTGCTGAGTGATCCCGCCAGCGGTGCGCGCACCGTCGCGAGTATTGCGTTCGATCTCGGATTCGGCTCGCTCGGGCCCTTCAATCGAGCCTTTCGCGATGAAACGGGGCTGACGCCAACCGAATATCGCCGCCAGAAAATGGCCAATGGCTCGCCGATTCCCGAAAATCCTCGCTGATTTCGGAATCGGCCAACATCCCCAACGGATCGGCGAGACCAACCTCCCCGCTTTGATCGACAGACGAACCACCCAATCAAAGGAGGTTCGATTATGTCGTTGGAGTATCTTGCATCGATGGGGCAGCACTGGGTGCTGCTCATGCTCGGCGATGCCATTCGTTATGTGATTTTCGCAACCAGTGTGTGGCTGTTGCTTTGGTACGTGCTGGCGCGGCCACTCGCTAACCGTCGCATCCGCAGCCAGCGGCCACCCGGACGCCAGCTCCGTAAAGAGTTCGTCCTTTCGATACGGTCGGTGATGATCTTCGCTACCGTCTCGGTGGTGGCAAAGCTCGCGCAGCATTACTTCGGCTGGTGGAACGGCCCAAAGTTTGCCGTGAGCTGGGGCCCCGTCTGGTTCTGGGCCAGCCTCGTGCTGATGATCGTCGCGCACGATGCCTATTTCTACTGGGCCCACCGCCTGTCGCACCACCGCAGCCTGTTCCGCTGGGTGCATCGCCGCCACCACCTGAGCAACAACCCGTCGCCCTTCACCGCCTATAGCTTTGACTGGCCAGAGGCGGTGCTGATGGGCAGCTTCGTCCCGCTATGGGTGCTGATCGTGCCGACGTCGTGGGTCGTGGTCGATCTGTTCGTGCTGCACCAGATCGTGCGCAACACGCTACTTCACTGCGGGATCGAGGTGATGCCGGCGCGGCGCGACGGTCGACCGCTGTTCGACTGGATGACCACCACAACCCATCACGATCTCCATCATGGGAAGGTTGGATGGAACTTCGGCCTCTACTTCACCTGGTGGGATCGTTGGATGGGCACCGAACACCTCGATTACCACCGCCACTTTGCGGCTGCCGTGCGGCGCCCGCTTCCCAATCCGGCTGGCGACCCCGTCGCGGCCTGATGTCACCAACCCCCAACCAACCTGAAAACTGAAAGGAACTGACCATGTGGATGACGAAACTGATGCTGATGACTGCCGCCCTCACCGAAGCCGGAGCGATGGCAACCCCATCGCCGCTGCTCGGCACCTGGACTGAGATTAACGGTCCCGGCGCAGCGCGTATCGAGCCGTGCAACAAGAAGCCTGGGCTGCTCTGCGCGACCGGGCTTGCCCAACGCGCGAAAGGCCAGTCGGGCCAGGTCGAAACCGGGCTCGTGCTGTCCGATGTTACGCTTGAGGGACCCAATCTCTGGCGTGGTACTTATCATGACGGCAAGCGGCTGTTGCCTGCCACGCTCAGGCTGATGTCGCCGCGTGTCGTCGAGATGAAGGTGTGCATTCTGATGTTCTGCCAGACCGCAAAGTATGCGCGCGCGGCCTGACCGTTGCTTTGGTCAGCTCTGCTTGCTGTCCCGCCCCGATAATCGGAGCGGGACAGCCCCTGCCACTCCGATGTTGCCAGTAACAGTTTGAACCAAATTGCCTAACGCCAACCCCGAATGTTACCGAGCCCTTCTCAGGAACCGTGGGGCGCCATTTGCAATTGCCCCAGAGCAAATTTTCTTTTGCAGCATCCGATAGCGCCAATGAACCAGCCCGAGGTCTGAAATTGGGGACAGTAACGGTCGGTCTTCAACCGAGAATGCGAACCGGCAGCTAGTTGTTACCAGAATCCCAAAAGCCGCGTGAGTGCAAAGTCCCAACAGTCGCCGTTCGGCAGCGAGCAACAACCACGAAACCAGCGGCAGCTGTCGGTGTCCGCTGAAACCGCTTTATCATCAAGCGCCGAGCGAATGTTGCCTATCCGAGCCGGTGGATGGCACAGCCCTAGATGCTACCGGCAAGTCGGCACCATCCGGGTGAGAGGTCGCTCCCAATCCTCGGACTTCGCTTAATTCCATAATGCGATCTCAGCTGTATCCCGAGCGGCACCGCACGGCTTGAATGGCCATAGCTGTTGGGGCTCATACCAATGCCCATCTGCGATACCAGTGCGATACCAAGACCGCAGGATAAGCGATAGGCGCTCGCGTTCACGTCGCCTGTATCGCTGATTTAATTAGAAAATATTGGTGGAGCCGTGGGGGAGACCCACCAATTTTGCTCTTTTCCAATTGTATCAGCAACTTAGCATTAGTGAGAAATATGTCGGTATCCCAAGTGGGTATACCATGGAGCCAATCGGTATCAATAGCCAACTCACCCTGTGCGTCAGAATGACGTACGAGACAGCCAATCGCATCGGTATGCAGATCAGGTGGCTAATGGGCGCTTTAGGCTTCGACGGACTGCCGGCGGGCCATATTCAGGCCAATAAAGCCAATGTCGTCGGTCGCCGCTCTGGCCGTAAGCGTGGGCGCGGCGCACTTGGCACAACGATCGACATGGGCATGAGGAGGGGAAGAAAACCCATTCTCATAAAACGATTCTATTTCATGTATTTAATGTCGTGACATCGGCGGATTGTATCCCAGTTATGTATGCCAGAAATGGCGAGGGTCGGCGATTTTTTTGGGCCGATGATCATAGACATGCACCTCCCGACCGTACGAGCGTCTGGAGGTAGCGCACTGCGGACTCCCTCGGCAGTTCCTTCAGCGGCGTTAAAATGGTCAGAGTCTCATCGAGAAAATCACGAGCAACCTGCTCTGTCGAGATGCCAGCTTCGGCTCCGTACACCTTTGATTTAGCTTGCCACTCGGGCACACCATTTCTTGCAAACTCCACAAGTGCCGGCTTCTTGGTAACGCCCTCGTCGACAAGCGTTTTGACGGTGTCGGCTACCGCCCAACATCGTATTGCCGCGCGATACTGCGGTGAGATCGAAACCTTTTCATTAGTTTCGGGCGTCCGGCTCGTTGGAGTGCCGCAAGACGCTAAGCCGAAGCAGAGCGTGAGAAAGGCGGTGTTTTTCATTCTATTCTCCCGTGCAAGTTAATAATGGGCCGTAAATGCCGTGGCATGATATGCGCAATTACGTGACTTCGGTCTTGTGGCAAGGGTTTCAGCAAGATCAGACGACGGGCTGCTGGAAGCGATTGGATCAGCCGTTCGCGTTGCGCGAAAGTCCAAGCAGCTTTCGCAAGAAGCGCTTGCCGATGCTGCCCAGATTGATCGTTCACACATGGGCCGCATCGAACGCGGAGAACGCAATCTTACGGTGCTGAATTTGGCTCGAGTCTCAAAAGCACTCGGCTGCCTTCCGTCCGAGCTGCTCGCCATGGCCGAACATTAAAATCAGTTTGGCTTGTGCAAAGCTCCTGCCAGCCGGGCGGCACGGAATCGGTGCAGGTTTGGGATTTCTGATCGGATCAGAGCAAACCCTTCATCCACGGCTTCCTCTGGAACAAAACAGCCCACGGGCAACGATTGGTCGCGTAAAATTCGGGCAACATCCCAAGACGCGCGCTGCGTAACAGTTGCTCCCTCAGTCCGAAAAATCAACTCGCCGACTGCCTTGAGCTGGGTCGATCTCGTTAACTCAAGCCGATCAGCGAACCGCTTCCATGCCTCGTTGGCTGACACAAAATCGCCAATCGCCGCGCGTCCAACGCGAGTATACTGATCCACGGCATAGGATGGGATTTCACCCAAGTGCGCTTCGACGGGTAGGTCGTCGTCGACGCCCATCGGCACGGCAATCAGGGTCCCTTCACCGTCTAAGAGCAATATGGAAGCTGTTGCGAGGGCTAGACCGGTTTTTCTCAGTGCCCAAAGATACAGCGCGCGGGCTCCGGAACCGCATCGGGCACCAATTGCTCCGATGATCACCTCTGGTTCGACCAATCTCCGAGAAAGTACCCATGGTGCGTGCTCGTTGCCCATGCATGTGAGAACCGCGATATGGCGTTCGATCAAATCTCGGTCGGGGTCGGCGGCGACCGCTAGCAAATCACGCGCCGCAAGCCTTGCACAACCAGCGCGAAAATCATCATAGCGGCGATGATGCAGGGCCAGATTTTGGAGGTCGTTCGCGCTTTGGCAGCGCGTGGCGGTGCAACAGTCGCGCACGATCTGCGCGATCAGTTGCCATTCGTCTTGATCGCGATGGCCCAACCGCCGTCGCTCTATGGCCGCAGCAATTTTTGTGAGTAGTCCGACTTGGTAGATGCCGAGGTCTTCCAGGGCTGTAACTAGCAACCGCCGCCAAACCACCGCCGGGTTGGTTGTCATCACCGTCGCTGCCGCGCGCAGAGCCAGGCTGCAATCGCCGCGACGAATTGCCTTTTGCATAGCTGATCGCGCAATGAAACTGTCGCACTTAATCGGGCTGGGCCAGGGAATCGGTCGATCCTCGCAGGCTTGAATCAATTGCTCTGCCGGTTCGAATAGAAGGTCGTAGAGGTTCATAAACGTTCTCCTTGGTGTATGGAGAAACGTTAGACTTGAACCTCGCTGGAGCAATGTATTTACGTGTTTTTACAGCTATTTAAGTTGATGTTGAGGCGCGCAAGAAGGCGAGAGGTTGTACCTGGGCTCCACATTGATCCCTCCCTCGTTCTGCATCCGCTATTGTTCAAATGAGCGCTTAGCGTGGCCAGTGTTCCTGCACCTTCGCTGATCGCCTGCAAAGCTGGCTCACGGACTTTCTCCGCCCAAACTACTGCTTCAGCGCGGTTGGCCTCGGCAAGGACAGCGCCATTGCGGCCAAGCTGAATACCCCGAGCCTTTGCCGCTGCCAACGCACGACGGGTACGTTCTGAAATTTGCTCGCGCTCGTGTTCCGCGAAAGCCGCCAGAATATGGATCATCAGTTTGTTCGCAAACGGCGCATCCACTGCTACAAAATCTACCCCGCCTTCCATTAGCGAGGAGACGAATGCCACATTGCGCGCCAGGCGGTCGAGCTTCGCTATCAGCAGCGTTGCCTTCAACCGTCGACATTCTGCAAGTGCCTCGGCGAGTATCGGCCGACCACGTTTAGCGCCGCTTTCCACCTCAACAAACTCTGCCGCGATGTTGCCACCGCTGATGGTGATGTATTGGTCGACCGCTGCTCTCTGCGCTTCCAGGCCTAGGCCTGAAAGCCCCTGTCGTGTTGTGCTGACCCTGAGATAGGAAACGAAGTGGTTAGTTTTAGAGCGCTTCATTCCAAGACGTTAACTTTTGAACGGTCCGGGGCAAATTGAAAGCGATTAACCCAAGGGTTCCTGTCCACCGCAGGCACAGATTGGATAGCGTTCAAAGAGCGCATCCGTTAACAAACGCAAATGCAGGGATTTGACGAGATAAAACCGGGAGCAAGGCTAACGGGCTTGCACGGTGGCGGCGTATCTGAAGTGGTCTCGGTATCGAAATTCGGTCCCGATGCGATCAATCTTGTTTTTCGTGCCGACGGCAAGGTGCATGAGCGCTTGCTATATCGGGGCGAAGAATCTCAGTTTACGTTTGAGGTCGGCGGGCGGAGCTACGCATTTGATGCGGACGGTGGACTGTTGCGCCTTGCGTCTGAAGCGTACCGCATAAGACTTGCCCATCTATTCGACCCGTATCTGGCCGTTAGCGCTTCGCAGATTGAGGCCCTGCCTCATCAGATTACTGCGGTCTATGGGGAGATGCTCCCCCGTCAGCCGCTCCGCTTTTTGCTCGCTGACGATCCGGGCGCTGGTAAGACCGTCATGGCAGGACTGCTGATTAAAGAGCTACTTATCAGGGGCGATCTTGAGCGATGCCTAATCGTCGCGCCAGGCAGTCTTGTAGAACAATGGCAAGAAGAAATGGCTGAAAAGTTCAGCCTCGGCTTTGACCTTTTGACGCGCGATCAGATTGAAGCGTCGATCACCGGGAACCCTTTCGTCGAGAAGAATCGCCTAATTATGCGCCTCGATATGGCTGCACGATCGGACGAACTGAAAGCGAAACTGCAAGCCGCACCCGACTGGGATTTGATCATCTGCGATGAAGCGCATCGAATGGCTGCGTCTTATTTCGGTGGCGAGGTGAAGGAAACCCAGCGGCACAAGTTGGGGAAACTGCTGGGCACGCAAACCCGCAATCTGCTTCTGATGTCAGCGACTCCGCACAATGGGAAAGAGGCCGATTTCCAGTTGTTCATGGGCCTCTTAGACGCTGACCGTTTTGAGGGTCGTTTCCGCGAAGGTGTGCATAAGGCTGACGTGTCGGACATGATGCGCAGGTTGACCAAAGAGGAGCTTTATCGCTTCGACGGTACACCTCTTTTCCCCGAGAGGTGCGCCTACACCGCCAGCTTTGCGCTGTCCGAACGGGAGGCGGCACTTTACCAAGAAGTGACGACTTACGTTCGCGAGGAGATGAACCGCGCGGATCGAAGCGGCGACGATAAGCGGCGCTCGAATGTCGGCTTCGCTCTTCAAATCCTACAACGTCGCTTGGCATCGTCACCAGCAGCAATTCATCGATCGCTTGAGCGTCGGAGGAAGCGGCTCGAAGAACGCTTGATCGAAGAATCGGCATTTCGCAGCGGTGGCGGTTTCCGGCTAAATCCAACCCTGCCCGCTTACGATCCAGACGACTTGGACGAAGTTCCGGGCGTCGAAGCCGAAGCGGCGGAGGATGAAATTGTCGATCGCGCGACCGCAGCCGCAACGGTTGCAGAGCTGGAAGCCGAGCTACAGACCCTGCGTCGGCTGGAGGCGCAGGCGCTCGCGTTGAAGCTGTCCGGGGAAGATGCGAAGTGGCGCGAACTTGAGTCCATTCTTGATGAGCCGTTGATGCTCGACCAGACCACGGGACTAAGGCGCAAGGTACTGATCTTCACCGAGCCGAAGGACACTCTCGAATATCTTCAAGCCAAGATCACCGCGCGGGTTGGCGACCCTAGCGCGGTAGTGGTTATCCACGGCGGAGTTGCTCGGGAGGCGCGACGCGCTGCGATTGCCGCGTTCAATTCCGATCCCACGGTCCGCGTTATGATCGCCAACGACGCCGCTGGTGAAGGCGTCAATCTGCAACGCGGCGCGCATCTCATGGTCAACTATGATCTGCCGTGGAATCCCAATCGGCTGGAACAGCGTTTCGGTCGCATCCACCGGATCGGACAGACCGAAGTTTGTCATCTCTGGAACCTTTGCGCATCCAATACCCGCGAAGGCGAAGTTTACCGCCGATTGCTCGAAAAGCTCGAAGAGGCTCGGATCGCGCTGGGCGGCAAGGTCTACGACGTTCTTGGCGAACTGTTTGAGGGCCATGCGCTTCGCGACCTGCTCGTTGACGCCATTCGTTATGGCGATCGCCCGGAGAAAAAGGCCGAACTGTTTGAGAAGGTCGAAGGGGCGGTTGACGTTGATGCGATCGAAAAGCTGGTCGCCGAGCGAAAGCTGACTTCGGAGGGCATGAACCCGGCTTCCGTGGCCGAAATCCGTGAGCAGATGGAACGTGCGCAAGCACGTCGACTCCAACCGCATTTCATTGGCGCGTTTTTTCGGGAGGCGTTCGTTGCATTGGGTGGCCGCATCACTGCGCGTGAAAAGGGCCGCTTTGAAATATTGCGCGTGCCTTCGATTCTCAAGGAACGCGACCGACTAATCGGGCGAGCCGATCCGGTTTTGGACCGTTACGCCCGAATTACATTCGACAAAGCATTTATCACTGGACAGCCACAGGCAGAGTTGATGGCTCCGGGGCATCCGCTTCTTGAGTCGCTGGTCGATGTCATACTTGAACGCTTTCAGCCGCTGCTCGGGCAAGGTGCGATCTTGGTGGATGACGCCGATGACCGCACCGACGCGCGTCTTCTTGTATATCTGGAACACGCGGTTCGTGATGGTCGGGTCGCCCGATCCGGTGAACCTCGCGCGATTTCTCAGCGCCTTCAGTTCATTCTGCTGGACCAAAATGGAGCAGCGGAAGACGGTGGCCCCGCCCCCTATCTCGATTGCAGACCTATCACAGCTGAAGAGCGCGCTGTCTTGGACGATGTCGTGAATGCCCCCTGGCTCGCCGGAAATGTTGAAGAGCAAGCTTTGGGCTACGCAATCCGCTCGCTCGTACCCGAGCACCTGGAAGAGGTGCGAACGCGGCGCATTGCCGAGATTGACAAGGTGGAGCGCGAAGTGCGCGCGCGGCTGGGTCGAGAAATCAACTATTGGGATGCCCGCGCCGCACGACTGCGCGAGGAAGAGCGCGCCGGGAAGGACCAGCGGATCAATGCGTCGAATGCCGAGGCAACCGCTGGTCGGTTGGTGGAGCGCCTTCACAAACGACAAGCTGAGCTGGACCGCGAACGTCAAATCGCTGCCATGCCCCCAGTGCTCAAAGGGGCTGCATTGATTGTTCCTGGCGGACTGCTTCGAGAAAGGCAGGAAACTGAAAACCGAAAACCGCACTTCGTTGCCGCAGACCCATTCACGCGCGCCGAGAGTGAGCGGATTTCGATGGCATCGGTCATGGCGACAGAGCTCGCGCTTGGTCACTCCCCGCGAGATTGCTCCACTGAGAAAAAGGGTTGGGATATTGAAAGCCGTCACGGGGAAACGGGCCACTTACGCTTTATTGAGGTGAAGGGTCGCCACGCCGAGGGTCGCGACCTGATCCTGACGAAGAATGAAATCCTCGCATCTCTCAACGCAGCAGATCAGTTCATTTTGGCGATCGTTCGTATCAACGGCGGATATGCAAGCCAGCCTGTCTATGTCCGCAAATTCTTCGACCGCGAACTTGGCTTCGGAGAAACAGCTGTGGTCTTCAACGTCAACGACCTGCTAAGCCTTGGCTCGAAGCCGAATTAAGCGACAAAACAAATGCCCATTCGACCACGTCAAGGCAACAATCCGGGACGCCGATTTGAGCCCGAAGGAGCATACCCCGAGGCGGCGCTGCAGGCGTTGGCTAGACGTATAGAATATGCTGGTAGCGCGAACCATAAACTCAGGCCCGGAAACTATGGATTCGTTCCGCCGACAAACCCGCGTGGCTCCAAATCGCCCTGCGACGACATTCGTTCCGTACTTCTCGAAGAAGCAAGCGAGCTCCTTTTGAAGGGCGTTGCTGCAGGCATGGTCAGCGCGTTCGCTGGCGATGGCATCCCGAAATATGTATGGGCAGTGGATGACGATGGTGAGGTCTACGAAGCTAAGGCCAAACCGGGCCAGGAAACGACCTACCACGGATATCGATTGGGAGAGGATGAGCGCACCATGCGCGATCTGATCCGGAAGGAATGGAAACGGCGATGCCCGTAGATTTGGAAATTGGCTTTGCGCCCGAAGCGCTCGCTGAAGGCTCGCCGGAAGAGCGCGCGGCGTTTGGGTTGTTCAAGATTCAGACGCGCCATGGATCGATGACCGAAGGCTGGGATTATTTCCTCGACGGCAGTCGCTTGGGTCCACTCGTCTCGGCTTATCATGTCGCCGAATGGATGGCCTGGAATTGGTGGCGTCAGCGCTGGGAGCCCCGCCGGTCCTCGGCAGAATGGGACTTGGCGCATAGGATGAACAACATCGGTGAAGGCTACGTCTGGCCTAATGTAACGATATTTTCCGATGGCGAGCGGACGGCGTTGCTCTCCGCGGCGTCGATCAATCCTGAGGCCAAGCCTTTTCGTTATTTCGGGTCGATTGCCGCCGTCGTTCCCTCGCGTACGTTTGAAACAGCAGTCGACGAGTTTGTCGGGAATGTCCTTGCGCGGTTGCAAGCGCAGGGAGTGGGCGTGACAAATCTCAGCAGCCTGTGGGACGATGTGCTCGCAGAACGCGTGGACCCCGAAGTCGCGCGGCGGCGACGGTTGGAAGCTATGCTGGGGCGGGAGCCCGACTCAGTCGAGGACGATCAGGTCGAACGACTGATCGAGGATGCGGCTGTGCTCGGCGAAGATGCCGTTCGCGAAGTTGCTGCCGATGCCATCCCGGCGGGTGGAAACCTCAGACCGTTGATGACTGCCGAACAATTTCAAACAATTGCCCGTGAGCAAGGTATCGAGGGGTCACTTCGCGATATGGTTCGGCTCAATGAACCGTTGCCCGGCCAGCGGGCCGATTTTCCAGCTTGGAAGCTTGGCACATTAGCGGCGCAGCGTTTGCGAGCTCAGGAACGCCTCGGCTCGAAAAAGATTACGAATGCCCGGCTTGCTGCCTTTGCAGGTGCGGGGGCAGAGCTTTTGACGCGCCAAGCGAACGCCGACCGTCCGGTAACCTTCTCGCTCAGCAATGAGCGCCAAATTTCTCGGTTTGTCATTCGGGCCTCCGGAAGCGCCGGCAGACGTTTTGCGCTTGCTCGATTGATCGGCGATCAGCTTTTCCATCAGGGTGGGCGTCTTCATCCTGCAACGCGTTCAACGACTTATCGCCAGAAGGCACAGCGTGCGTTTGCTGCGGAACTTCTCAGCCCTTTCGGTGAAGTCGAAGACATGATGTTGGGCGATTATTCGGAAGAACGGCAGGAAGAAGTGGCAAGCCACTTTTCTGTGTCACCCAAAACAATCGAAACGCTCCTGAAAAATCATGGCCGCATCGAGCGGGACGATCCCGAGCAATATGCTGAGGCCTGGGCAGCTTGAGCGCCGAGTCAAGCGCACCCGCCATCCGCAAGAAACTCATTGAAGTCTCTATCCCGCTTGAGGCAATCAACAAGGCGTCGGCGCGGGAGAAGTCGATACGGCATGGGCATCCGTCCACCCTGCATCTCTGGTGGGCGCGGCGACCTCTTGCAGCGTGTCGCGCCGTCTTGTTTTCGCAGCTTGTCGATGATCCGTCGTCATGGCCCGATCGCTTTCCGACCGAAGAAGATCAGGACCGCGAGCGCAAGCGGCTGCACCGGATCATCGAGGACATGGTGCCTTGGGAAGCGTCGAACAACAAACGCATCCTGAATGCCGCACGCTGGGAGATTGCACGTTCCGTTGCTTGGGGACTGGGTGACGAACCGCCGCCTGAGCAGGATACCCAGGCTATCCTCGACTACCTCCAGGCCAAGGCACCACCGGTCTATGATCCATTTTCGGGAGGCGGATCGATCCCGTTGGAAGCGCAGCGGCTGGGGCTGCGCGCTTACGGTTCAGACCTCAATCCAGTTGCTGTCTTGATCGGTAAAGCGTTGGTCGAAATCCCACCAAGGTTTGCCGACAAACCGCCGGTGAATGCCGAATTGCTCGCGGAACTTGACAGAGGTGGAAGCTGGCTCGGCAAAGGAGCTGAAGGATTGGCCGAAGACGTCCAATTCTATGGCAGATGGATGCGGGAGGAGGCAAAAAAGCGGATTGGAGCGTTTTATCCAAATGCCACGCTCGAGAACGGCGCTGACGCAACGGTAATCGCATGGCTGTGGGCACGGACCGTTCGTTCACCCGACCCGGCTGCAAAAGGGGCAATGGTCCCATTGGTGTCCTCTTTCATGCTGTCGAGGATGGTGAGAAATAAAGCCTGGGTAAATATTCAAATCGATGAAAAAGCCCGCGACGGCTGGAAGTTTGAGACAGGCTCAGGCCCAATCGAGAAAGAGCGCGAAGCAACGCTTCGAAACGGAAATATAGGTAGAAGCGGAGGAGCTGTTTGCGCTCTTACTGGGGCCTCCATTCCATTTTCGTACATCAGGAAAGAGGGATTGGCGGGGCGACTAGGTCAGCGTCTTATGGCGATCGTGGCGGAAGGGACGAACGGAAGAGCATATCTTTCCCCTACCGATGAGCAGGAGACGATTGCAACGAAAGCTCTTCCAAACTGGACGCCGGACATCCCCCTATCGGGAAAATGCCGCGTAAATCTGGCTTTGTATGGCTTCGACAATTTTGGAGACATTTTTACGGCACGTCAGAATCTCGCACTATCAACGTTTTCCGAGATAATTCCTAACCTTCAGGCGAAGGTGGAGAAAGATGCAGAATCGGCGGGAATGGAACGAGATGGTATCGCGCTTGCGGACGGCGGCGCTGGAGCAAGAGCCTACGCCGACGCTATTACAACCTATCTAGCTTTTAACATCACGAGCATGGCTAATAGCTCTTCGCAAATATGCACTTGGGACCCCGGCGGTGTTGGATGGAATACTAAGGTCCGCAATACCTTTTCGAGACAAGCTCTTCCAATGACTTGGGACTACGCAGAGATTGGACCGTTTTCTGGCAACACAGGAAGCTTTGACGTCAATCTTGGTTATTTGGTCAAGGCATTGGCAGGCCTCTCCAATGATGTACGGCCCGGATCGATCACAATGCTCGATGCGGCTGATAACTCTTACCCTGTACGACCGGTTGTAGTCTCAACTGATCCACCATATTATGATAACATCGGGTATGCCGATTTGTCGGACTTCTTCTATTCTTGGTTAAGGCCGTCTCTCTCAAATATTTGGCCGGACTTGTTTCGGCGGCTAGCCACCCCGAAAGATGTTGAGTTGGTCGCGACGCCATCGCGGCATGGCAGCAAAGATAAAGCGGAAACTTTTTTTATGCTCGGTATGGCGAGAGCGCTTACCGCAATTGGAAAGGCCTCCTCGCCCAGCGAGCCCATCACCGTCTATTACGCCTTCAAGCAGTCCGAGATGGCTGAGGAAGGGATGTCGTCACCGGGATGGGCCTCGTTTTTGCAGGCCGTCGTAGGCGCAGGTTTAAGCGTAGATGGAACATGGCCGGTTCGAACGGAGAGCGTTGGACGCTTGATCGGGCGCGACGCGAACGCCTTGGCGTCTTCAATTGTTCTTGTTTGTCGAATCATTGCGCCTGATGCATCGACAATTACTCGAGCAGATTTTGTAAGACTGCTGAAACGCGAACTTCCATACGCGATTGAGGAAATTCGCAAGGCCGGTGTGGGCCCAGTGGATATGCAGCAGTCTGTGATTGGCCCCGGCATGGGCGTTTTCTCTCGGCACGCGCGCGTTCTCGAGGACGATGACAGCGCAATGAGCGTGAAAACTGCGCTCGCAATTATCAACCGCGTTTGGGGCGAGATCGAAAATGAGGGCAATGCAACACTCGACGCTGAAACGCAGGTCGCGCTCGCATGGTTCGCCTCCTATGGCTTTGACGCTAAATCATCGGGCGAACTGATCACGCTGGCTAACGCCAAGAACATCCCAACAGCCTCGCTTTTCAAGTCTGATGTCTTCGAAGATTTGAGCGGACGCGCGGGCCTGAAGCCCCGTGAAAGGCTCTCGCCAGACTGGACCCCCGACAGCGACAGTTCGCTCACCGTATGGGAATGCGTCCAGCATACGGCACGAGCGCTGGGTGCAGAGGATGGCGGAGACTCAGCAGCGGCGCGCTTGATCGCACAAATGGGGCCAAAGGCGGCGGATGCCCGTTCGTTGGCCTATCGCCTTTTCCAAATTGCTACGGACAAGGGTTGGGCCGCTGAGGCGCTGGTCTACAACGAACTGGCCGCCGAATGGCCCCGGCTTGAGGCAATGGCGGAAGGGATAGGTTCAACCGCCTCGAAATCTTCCTCCAAGCCGCAGCTCGATTTGTTGTAAAGGTCGGATATGGCTACGAATCAGACCCGAACCGCAACGCAACGTGTCCGCGACGCGCTCGACCATTTGCCCACAGCGCTTTCGCCGTTCGTCGAAGCGTGGATGAAGAAAAAGCACGGGGCGGACTGGCGCAAAGCGTCCAGCCGGGCCGGTGGCGGCGATCCCGATGGCCAGCTTGACGCTTACGGGCTGCTCAAAACCATCCTCGACAATTGGCGTTTCACTTTCGAGGAAGCCTTCCAGCACCGCGACCGGCACCGCATCCGCAATTTCGTCTCAACAGCGTTTGATGCACGCAACGCGACCGCGCATCTGACGCTGCCGCTGCAAGATAGCGATGTGCTGCGCTATTTGGATTCGATCCATGAATTGCTGAAAGTGGTAAAGGCACCGGAGGCCGACACGGCGGCAATCAAGGCGCTGTATGACGAACAGCGGGCGACGGGAATTGTCAGCACTGCGCCAACACCCGCTCCTGCGCCACAGCTCGATTTGGACTCAGACGGGGGACCAAAAAAGGCGCTTAAGCCCTGGGTTGAGGTGGCGTTGCCGCACGCCGATGTGCTGGCCAATCGCTTTAAGGAATCGGAATTTGCGGCCGATCTTTTTGCCGTCGATGCCGGTCTGGCGACGGACGAATATACCCAGCCCGAGAGTTTCTACCGCATCACCTTTTTGACCGAGGGTTTGAAGCGCGTTCTGACGACCGCCTTGCAACGCCTCGGCGATGTTGGTGGCGATCCGGTCATCGGCCTGCAAACCGCTTTCGGCGGCGGCAAGACCCACACAATGCTTGCCGCCTATCACCTCGCCAGCGCCGACAATCTCGACTTGTTGGACGGCGTAAGTGAGCTTGCTGAAGCTGCGGGCGTCACCAATTGGAAGCGCCCTAAGGTCGCAGTGTTCGTCGGATCATCAAAGGGCACGGACGCATCGCTGGTCATGAAGGACGGCCCAAGGGTTCACACTTTGTGGGGCTACCTCGCGTGGCGTCTCGCGGGCGATGCCGGTCTCGCGCTGGTGGCGGAATCGGAAACCGCTAGGACCAACCCCGGCTCGGAAATCATGGTCGAAGTGTTGAAGCTGGCTGGGCCTAGCCTGATCCTGCTCGACGAACTTGTCGCTTATGCGCGCCAGCTTCCCGACGATCGCTTTGAAGCCTTCTTGTCGTTCATCCAGTCGCTCACCGAGGCGGCAAAGATGGTGCCGGGTGCGCTCATCATTGGTTCGCTACCGGAAAGCGACTTGGAGGCCGGTGGCGAAAAAGGCGCCCTTGCCCTGCGACGACTGCAAACCGTGTTCGGGCGCGTGCATTCTCCTTGGCTCCCCGCGTCTGGCGATGAAACCTATGAGATCATCCGCCGTCGCCTGTTCCAGCCTCTTGATGCGGACGGCGAAAAGTCACGCGATGAGACGGTCAAAGCCTTTCACGACCTCTATAAAAAGAACGCAGCCGAGTTCCCGCCAGAGGCTAAGGAACCGCGCTATCTTGAACTGCTAAAGCTGTCTTATCCCATCCATCCCGAGCTGTTCGATCGGCTCTCGAAGGATTGGGCCAGCCTCGAAAAATTCCAGCGGACGCGCGGCGTTCTGCGCTTCATGGCGAACGTAATCGGCGTGCTTTGGCATCAACAGGTGCGCGATCCGCTCATCACCCCCGCCCGCATACCCATCTCGCACGAACGGGTGCGCGCGAGCGTTCTCTATCCGCTCGATCCTGCGTTCGGCGCGGTCGTGGATAAAGAAGTGGATGGCGATGACTCGCTTGCGGCACGGATGGAGGCCCGGAACCCCACACGTCGGATTTCGCAATCGCGGGCAGCGACGCGTGCGGCGCGGGCGGTCTTTATCTGCTCTGCCCCGTTGGTCGGACAGCCTAACGCTGGATTGAACGGGCTTGGCCTGCGTCTCGCCTGCGCTGAACCCGGCGATCAGATCGCCATTTTTGGGGAGGCCCTTCGCGAACTCAGTGAGCGCGCTACGTATCTTTACGAAGAAGCAGGGCGCTACTGGTTTTCTTCATCGCCAACGCTGAATCGGTTGGCCGACGAACGCGCGCGCGCCTTAGCCGACCATGAGGTTGATGCCGACATATGCGCCTTTCTTCGGCAGGATGCCGGTTCCAAGGGTGGGTTCCACAAGGTTTATGCTGCCCCCGACGAACCATCGACAATCGACGAGGCGATCGCCCTGTCGCTGGTCATTCTCGCGCCTGTGTCCCCACATTCAGGGCGCGGCGTCGCGAAGAGCTTGGGCACGGATGCCATCGGCGACGCATTGACACGCTGCCGAGCATCTCAGCGGCGGTTCCGCAACACGTTGATGTTCGTTGCGCCTGATGAGGCGTTGCTGGCGAACGCTCGTGACGTTGTGCGTAAGGCGATGGCATGGGAATCCGTGGTCAAAGATGACCGGCTGCAAGCTCAGCTTACCCAAGCACAGAGCGGCGACACCAAGGACAAGGCCCGTAAAAACCGCGATGCGGCAGGGAAAGCAATTCGTGCTGCATGGAACCACATCCTGTATCCGATCCAGAGCGAAAGGCCCGGAACGCCCTTTGATCTCGAACATATCTCTGTCACAGCGCGCGAAAATGCATCCATACCGTCGAGCGTCTACGAGAAGATCAAGGCCGATGGCGTCGCGAAAGAAAAGCTCGGCACTGAAACACTCTGGCTTAGCCTCAAGCCGATTTGGGCGAGTGAACGCCCGCACCTGCTGATCTCCGAGGTCGCGGAGTGGTTTGCATCCTACGTTTATCTGCCGAAGATCAAGGACAGTATCGTGCTCGAACTGGCGATCCGCGACGCTGTTGGGAAGCTTGACGCGGCATTTGGATATGCTGATCGTTACGACGGCGCGGCTCAGTCTTATGCCAATCTACTGTGGGCCAAGACGCCCCCAGAGTTCATGCCAGACACAGCCGTCATCGTGTGCGAAGATGTTGTTAGAGGCGAACTTGAAAAGGTTGTGCCTATGGTCGAGCGCGGACAGCGTGGTTCGCAGCCCCAGCCATCAGGGGCCGGTGACGGCACTTCTGAGGAGCAGCCGGCCAACGGCTCAACGCCGCCAGAAAGTGTGAAACGCTTCTACGGCTCGGTAGAGATCGACATGGTGCGCCCGATCAAAGCACTGGAGACCATTATTGAAGCCGTGGTGATGCAACTCCAACATTCACCTGGCGCGAAAGTGAAACTGACACTTGATGTGGAAGCCACGACCGACGGTGGATTTTCCGACGCAGACATAAGTATTGTGCGGGACAACGCACGGCAACTAAAGTTCAAGCCGGAATCCACCGGGTTCGAATGACGCTCGCATATTGGCAAGCGGATCACGTCAGCGGGTGTCTGGATCGAAGGCGGCGAACCAACTGTACGACTCAATAACCGGAGCCGACTTCACAAATAGAAAAATTTGCACGATATTGTCGTTTGAAATGTAGTTTTGCAGGTTAATGGTGGTTTGCTCGTGAAAAGCCTCATTGGTGAACGTGAACTTGCCCCGGTTTGCCAAAGTGCCCTGAGCTTATTCAGCAGCTAGTGAATCGACTGCTCTTTAGCACTTCCAGTTCGGAGTTCCGCCATCTTTTCCTCATAATTGGTGATATCGATACTTCCCAGGGAGCGAACGAGGCCTAGCGCCCCATTAAAGATGGAGTTTTTTTGCTCTGCCGGTAAATCAAGATGCGGAAGCGCAAAAATTGCTACCATTGCGACAGCAAACGAGAGCTCAGTGATCGTAACGAGCACTCCACCGATTTGGACTAGATGCCCGAGAACTGGGGTCCCCGTACCTGAATAGTGGCCCGGTGCGAAGCCAGGGATTGGATGAGTGCCGACTTCGCAAAGCATGCGATATCGATTATCGTCGACAGCTGGCCCCATCGACGACATTCCCTTCAGACGATCACGAACGGCCTTTGGAGCGAAGCGGCTCAGCCGATCACGACGACTGGCTCGCTGCCAATCCTCGAATTCTGCTTTCGTTTCGAAGAGCTGAAAGAGGTTCGCGATTTCACCGATGCCGCGCGTGAGGACCAGCGACTCATCGTAAAATCCCGCTCGGCTTAGCCGGTATGACGACATGGCGTGATTTACGACGCGGCCGACGAGCCATTCAGCCTGGTGATCACCGCCTGAGCAGCCCCACGCGCATGTCGCCACGAAATATAGTTGCGAAAGAGTGCTCCCGAGGCCTTCCAATGAGGCCGGGAGCTTCTCTCCAAATCCTTTTGAAATGTCATCGGTCGTTTGTCCGGCCTCTTCTGCAAGGCTCTCGACCCTTTGGAGGAACTCCATCCCGGAAAGTGGGTTAGCCTGAGTCTGTTTCGGCATCAAAAAGTGGCTCCCCGTTTATACTTCAAGCTACAAAGCAGTCAGCACATTTGGAGCCGACAGTCGTGCAAATTCGCGAAATATTGGCGTCACCGAATGATCGAGTTTAGGGTCCGATCTTGCAGGTTTGCGGGCGCGGATGGAACTTCAGTTCAGACTGTTTCATTCTCTGTATGCATTAAGAGTAATCGCTTGGACGAGTGAGGTCCCGAGGCGGAAGGTCGAAAAGTGCAATTGATTGCACTGAAGAATGGAGGATTATCATGGCCCCCCAGGCGAAATACGAGTGTCCAGCCGTTACATTTCGACATGGTCACTTTTGCAATATGCAATTAATTGCACTTTGACGCTAAGGCTCGGAAATCACCGGAAATTTAATTCCCGATCTTAGCTATCTGGGGTCCGAGAGCCCCCCTATGATGTATGGTTGTCCGAAATCGGCTTTTTGGGCCATCGTTGGACAGCGCTTTGTGCAGTCAATTGCACTCGTCGATCGTTATGAACGACTGCAAACCCGAGAGCTCCATTCCAGTCGGAAAACCCTCCCAAGTTTCCTTTGATAATAGGTCTGGGACGCTCACCATTTCGGCGTCATCCTTCGAGTCTTTCTGGTGGTGAAGACCCAGAAATGCTCTCGCCTCACGTCGAGCAGACGTTCGACGGGTCGCCAAATATGCGCTCAGCCCAACTGAGGGGAGTTTTTGACTCCCGACGAAGCCTGCTCGTATCGCGTCAAATGGATTTTTCATCGTGTTTAGGTGGGCCAAGTAAAGCTTTTTTTGGAGCGCAACCACCTCGATGCGCGTGACTTCAGCATTGCCGAATGTAGTTGGTAGGCCGTGATCACGTTCCTTCCGCGCAACGTCATACGCACGAAGAATGGGATTCGTCGTTCGCGGACTGACCGGAAGGGGTGAGCCGGAGGCATCCGTCTTTGCTGTTGGTTGTTTGCGTTTCCGCTGGATGTAGACCGTTTCAAGCCTGCCATCTGAACCAACATACAGAACACGCTTTCCCTGATTCTTTGCGTGAAGGATCACCTCGGAGACGTGCATACCAACCACATCGATCGCTAGATCGAGCTTGGTAACTTTCCCATGTGTCACGAGTGCTTGGCGGTTGATTACATCGCCAAGCAGGTGTGCGAGTTCGTTGAACCCCGATATGCCCAATGTTCGGGGATTAAATTCGAGGCGGAGCAAAGGGCTTTTTTTAGGCTTCTCTATCTGAAAAATAACAAAACTCTTTGCAGGCCCCAATCGAAAGGAAACGCTTTTCCAGCCACCTGGGTACAATTTCGCTTTTTCATATTTCGGCAAATCGTCGCCCGATGCCAAATATGTACCTAATTTTGCGGCATAATCCAAAACCGGCGTATCTTGCGGTACCCCTAGGCCATAAAGGGATTTGTTGATTGATATCGTCAGAGACAGCCTGTCCAGCTGGGGCACAGACAGCCATATGGTCCTGCCATTGGGCAGCTTCTTCTCAGCGAACAGGGGGGCAGCCGGTATCGGTTTTGGCTTATTAGAGATAGTAACCTTGAACGGCAATTTACCCACCCCCAACGGTGGGTGCAACTTTGGTTACACCGCCGCCCCATAAAGCCCAGACAGGTCTAAACAGTCATACACGATTCGGTCTACCCACTTCTTATACAGGTCGGGGTTCTTTGCATCCCCGTAATGATCGCTTACGGACTTACTTGCTGGTGCCCATCCCCCGATTGCTTGGAGCACTTCAGGCGTTGCATCGACTCGACGGAAAGCATCTCGAAGGTTATGCCGCAAGCTATATAAGCTTTGCCGATTTTTTAGCCCCGCTTCTTTTGGTAGAAACACTTCATTGAACCGCTTAACCGGATACCACGCAAGATTTTTGTATTTATTAGGCTTAAGAGTTGGAAAAAGCAAAGCATTTTCACCGTCAGACTGCCGACGTTGGGCGACGTATGTCATAATCCCGATCATCATCAGCTCTTTATGGATTGGAATTTGTCTCCGGCTATTTATGGTCTTTAACTGATGCGCTTCTTCGGCATCCGCTTCATTTGTAAAGTCAAAATAGATCGTCCCTTTGGGGCTCGTCCGAACATCATGCGCCCTTAGCTGAGCTACCTCGTTCGGCCTTGCTCCGCTAAAAAGCATGATCAGAGGCATCCAAAAACGCCACGCACGATCTTTTCCTTTATAAGGATTTGCTGCGCTTGAAGAGCAAGACTGATAAAAATTACTATTAAAGAATTTTTTTAGCTGCTCATCCGTCAAAGGCAATCGTTTATCTGCCGCGCTCAACTGAGACTTCTTTAATGGCTTTACCATCTCAGCAGGGTTATCGACGATGTACTTTTGAGCTTTCGCTAGTTGCAAAATACCTCGAAATTCGTCGAGATAAAATTGCTGTGATCCAGCAGACAGGAGGGCTCTACCATCGGCTTTGCCTTTTTCAATCGCAACACTTAGTGGGAAACCGCGATAAAGTGTCGAACGCCGGCTTGGCATTTGAGCTAGCGTTGTTCTGACACTTTGAACGAGCATATAATCAAGCTTATCAGTTTTAGTTTCAGCACCTACGATTTCAACAAGCGTACGAACGGTACTTCGGACCTTGTCGTCCTGTTTCTTACTAATTCCGTTTACAGCGTATTCTTCAGTCTTGAGTGCGATGTAAGCATTTGCCAAATCCGAGAAGGACGCTGTTTTAGGGGTTGCAGGATTAAAGACCGGATTGAAATAAATCTTATCGGCCTCATCATCGTACCGAGCAATTTTCCTATTGTGCAACTCAATAAGCGATTGACGCGTGAGTTCAACAAAATATGGCAAGGCAAGCGCCGCGTCGTCTACTCCAGCTTGCTTTAGAGTTTTTTTTCCGAATGACGTGATTGCTTGACTCCGGTTCGGATTATCAGGTGACCCTAAAACTTGCAGAGCGAACTCGGCATCTGCGCGCATCTCTTGAAGTTCTTGATCATCGCTAGGAGGATCGTCAGCATAGGCTTTTGCTGTACGCCCGTTATCCGCTTCGATGGCGGCGCGGACATATTCGAGGAGCGCGGCATTTGAAGGAAGCGCGATCGAGGTTTGGTTACAAACCACATCACCAATTTGGGCCTCGCAGTTGGCGAGGAAGGTATCTGCCCGAAGCTCCTCGATAGATCGGCGAGATTTTGCCTCTTCTAAATCGGAAGTTTTGAGCGAGCGTTTGATGAACGCCTTGCCAGCGAGGGGAACCAGCCTCTTCGGCACCTTTCGGAGATAGTAGTATATACCGCTTTTATGACGCGAAAGGCGGTAACTCGCAGCCATGCTTTTCATATCCTTGGTATACCATCGCGGTATACGAATTGAAAATGCTAAGTGGCTGATAAAGAACTCTATAACGTTTATAGTTCTTTAGATCAAAGATTGGTGGAGCCGTGGGGGATCGAACCCCAGACCTCTGCAATGCCATCGCAGCGCTCTCCCAGCTGAGCTACGGCCCCATCAATTTCGCCCGAAACCTGTCCGGGAGCGTCGCCATTATCGACGCGACGCCCCCTTGGCAAGTAGCGCGTGATGCGCTTTTTCGGTTGAGGCGCTTAGCGCTCTTCCTCATCGGTGGACGTCTCAACGCCCAGATCATCATCACCGCCCAGATCGACTTCATCGTCTGGCGAGGGTTCCTCGTCATCGGCAGTGATGTCCAGATCTTCGTCGTCACCGGCGAGATCATCGTCATTCTTCTTGGGCGTCTGCGCCTTTGGCGCGTCAAACGGCAGCGGCTGTTTTGACTTCAGAATCGGCTCAGGCTCCCAAGCCTGTCCGCATTCGATGCACGTCACCGGGTCATCCTTGCCCAGATCATAAAAACGGGTTGCGCATTTTGGGCACGTTCTTTTCGTGCCCCATTCCGGCTTCACCATAAGGTGCCTCGTGCCTTTCGAAGAGATTGTCGAAGTGATGGGGTTTTGTGGCTGTTGAGCCGCAAAGTGGGGCGCGCCTTGCCATAGCGCAAGCGCGCTGTCAAAGCCGCCGCCGATGTCGCATGCCCCCACCCCGCCCGTTGACGCTTCCCGCCGCTTTGTGGCGCGTGGCCCGCTATCCGGGGAAATGACGGTTCCGGGTGACAAGTCAATCAGCCACCGCGCGTTGATGTTTTCAGCGCTTGCGGTGGGCACCAGCCGGATTGAGGGGCTGTTGGAAGGGGAGGATGTGCTGGCCACCGCCGCCGCGCTCCGCGCGATGGGCGCGACGATCACCCGACTGGATAACGGAATCTGGGAAGTAAGCGGCGTTGGCGTGGGCGGGCTGTTGCAACCGGCGCAGGCGCTCGACATGGGCAATTCGGGAACCTCCACCCGGCTGCTGATGGGATTGGTGGCGAGCCACGCGATCACGGCGACATTTATTGGCGATGCATCGCTATCGGCGCGGCCAATGGGCCGGGTGATTGAACCGCTGGCGCAAATGGGGGCAGACATCACGGCCAGCCCCGGCGGACGCCTGCCGCTGATGGTGCGCGGCATCTGCCCTGCGGTGCCGATCAGCTACACGCTGCCGGTGGCGTCAGCGCAGGTAAAATCGGCGGTGCTGCTGGCGGGGCTGAATACGCCCGGTATTTCCCGCGTGATTGAGCCCATCGCGACGCGCGACCACAGCGAGCGGATGCTGCAGGGCTTTGGCGCGGTGCTGCACGTTGAAGAAACCAATCAGGGCCGGATCATTTCGATTACCGGAGAGGCAGAACTAACCCCGCAATCCATCACCGTCCCCGGGGATCCATCCTCTGCGGCCTTTTTCGCGGTTGCGGCGTCGGTGATCCCTGGATCGGACGTGCTGATCGCCAATGTCGGCCTTAACCCCACCCGCACCGGGCTGTTCACCGCGTTGCGGATGATGGGGGCAGATATCACCCCCGAAAACCCGCGCACCGTTGGCGGTGAGCCGGTCGCTGATCTGCGCGTTCGTCACGCACGGCTGAACGCGATTGAGGTGCCGACTGATCTAGCACCCAGCATGATCGACGAATATCCGATCCTGTTCGTCGCCGCTACCTGTGCCACCGGGCGCACGGTGGCGCGCGGCGCGCATGAATTGCGGGTCAAGGAATCGGATAGGATCGCGGCAATGGCTACAGCCCTCGGCGCGATCGGCGTGGCGGTGGAAGAATTTGAGGACGGGCTGGCGATCACCGGATCGGGTGGCGCGCTGCTGCCCGGTGGCGCGGAGATCGCGTCGCAACTGGATCACCGAATCGCGATGAGCATGGCGATTGCCGGGCTGGCATCGCACGCCGCCGTCACCATTGACGACGTATCCCCCGTCGCAACCAGTTTCCCGACATTTTTCGAAACGCTTGACGCGCTTGCCGGTTAGGGCCTTTGGTAACGCCATGATTATTGCTGTCGACGGACCCGCTGCATCGGGCAAGGGCACCATTGCCCGGGCGCTGGCCCGGCATTACGGCCTGCCGCATCTTGATACCGGCCTGCTGTACCGCGCCGTCGCCCTGACGGTGGTCCGCAACGACCTGAGCCCCGATATCGAAGCGGATTGTTTTGCCGCCTGCGACTTTGATGAATCGGTGCTCGCCGACCCCGAATTGCGCACCGACGAAATCGGCAAAACCGCGTCAATCGTCTCCGCCCATCCGCTGGTGCGCACCGCTTTGCTCCACCGCCAGCGGCGGTTTGCCAATCAGCCAGGCGGCGCGGTGCTCGACGGGCGTGATATCGGCACGGTTATTGCCCCCAATGCCGATGCCAAGCTGTTCGTTCAGGCCACGCCCACCATCCGCGCCAAGCGCCGGCATAGCGAGTTGCGCGCGCAAGGGTCGTCGGTCAGCCTGGACAAGGTGCTGACGGATATCAGGGCGCGCGACCAGCGCGACACGCACCGCACCGCAGCCCCGCTTATCCTCGCCAATGACGCAGCCTTGCTCGACACAAGCTTCCTGTCGATCGAAAGCGCGGTCCAGCGCGCCATCGCCCTGGTGGAAATCCGCATCACAAAGCGCTCCGGCGAAGTCAGCCAGCCAGAAGCATAACGCACCACGCCAATCCTTGCGTTTTTGCGGGTACTCCGCTAACGCGCGCTCGTCCGACGGGTGGTTGCTCGTGGGGGTGCGGCGCAGAGGTATGCCTCCTGCGCCCTTTCGCTTTTGTGAAGCCTCCCCGAAATGCTGCCCGCTGGATGCTGCGGCTGGCATTCGGCCACCGCGGCATATCGGCCAAAAGACCACCGGATCCAACCGGTCGGCCGGAAAACTTGACTAGGATTACTTTATTTTATGGCTTCTTCGCCAAACCCAACGCGCGACGATTTCGCAGCACTTTTGGAAGCAACGCTCGGCGGCGCCGACAGTTTTGAGGGGCGGGTCGTTAAGGGCACCGTCACCGCAATTGAAAACGACCTTGTCGTCATCGACGTCGGCCTGAAGTCAGAAGGCCGTGTGCCGCTGCGCGAATTCGCGCCTGCGCCGGGCCAAAAGGCCGATCTGAAGGTTGGCGACGAAGTCGAAGTGTTCGTTGACCGGGTGGAAAATATCCACGGCGAAGCAATGCTGTCACGCGATCGCGCCCGCCGCGAAGCCGCATGGGATACGCTGGAAACCGAATTCGCCAAGACTGCCCGTGTCGAAGGCGTCATCTTTGGCCGCGTTAAGGGCGGCTTCACCGTCGACCTGAACGGTGCCGTTGCATTCCTGCCCGGCTCGCAAGTCGATATCCGCCCGGTGCGCGATGTTACGCCACTGATGGACATTCCGCAGCCTTTCCAGATCCTGAAGATGGACCGCAAGCGCGGCAACATCGTCGTTTCGCGCCGCGCCATTCTGGAAGAAACCCGCGCAGAACAGCGTTCGGGCCTGATCCTGTCGCTGGCCGAAGGCCAGGTGATCGACGGTATCGTCAAGAACATCACCGATTACGGCGCATTCGTCGATCTGGGCGGCATCGATGGCCTGCTCCACGTGACGGATCTCAGCTACAAGCGCGTTGGGCATCCTTCGGAAGTGCTCGTCATCGGCGATACCGTGAAGGTGCAGATCATCCGCATCAATAAGGACACGCAGCGCATCTCGCTCGGCATGAAGCAGCTTGAGAGTGATCCGTGGGATGGCGCGATGGAGAAATACCCGATCGGCGCCAAGCTGTCGGGCCGCGTGACCAACATCACCGAATATGGTGCGTTCGTTGAACTCGAAGCAGGCATTGAAGGCCTGGTCCATGTCAGCGAAATGAGCTGGACCAAGAAGAACGTCCATCCCGGCAAGATCGTCTCCACTTCGCAGGAAGTCGACGTCATCGTCCTCGAAGTCGATTCGGAAAAGCGTCGCATCTCGCTTGGTCTCAAGCAGGCGATCAGCAATCCGTGGGAAGCCTTTGCAGAGGCGCACCCGGTTGGCTCAACCGTCGAAGGCGAAGTCAAGAACGCGACCGAATTCGGCCTGTTCATTGGCCTCGACAACGATGTCGACGGCATGGTCCATATGTCCGACATCGCCTGGGGCGTTTCGGGTGAGGACGCGCTGAACCTGCATCGTAAGGGCGAAACCGTTCAGGCAATCGTGCTCGACATCGATGCCGAAAAGGAGCGCATCTCGCTTGGCATGAAGCAGCTTGAACGCGGCGCGCCTGCCGTGGCTGGTGCTGCTGGTGGTGCGACGGCTGAAGGCGGCGACGCCGGATCACGCCTGAACAAGAACGCCATCGTCACGGTTACCGTGCTCGAAGTTCGCGATGCGGGCCTTGAAGTGCAAACTGGTGACGCCGGCGCAACGGGCTTCATCAAGCGGACCGATCTGGGCCGCGACCGTGATGAGCAACGGCCAGAGCGTTTCCAGGTCGGGCAGAAGTTCGATGCGATGGTGACGGGCTTTGATCGTTCGAAAAAGCCCACCTTCTCGATCAAGGCGATGCAAATCTCCGAAGAGAAGCAGGCTGTTGCCCAATATGGTTCGTCCGATTCGGGCGCATCGCTTGGCGACATTCTGGGCGAGGCGCTCAAGGCACGTTCGGGCGACACCAAGAAGTAAGCTACTCATAATGGGGATATGGCACCCGCCATATCCCCATTTATTACTCGATTGTGAAATATTGTTACTCGCCGATTATAGCAAACCGCGCAATTCAAGGTTAAGGCCTTGTTTAGACGTGACGATGCGGGGGCTGCGTTGCGGAAACGCTCTTGGGGGAGAAAACAGTGATTCGTTCCGAACTGGTTCAGCGGTTGGTCGAGGAAAATCCTGATCTGACTGCACGTGACGTTGAAGCGATCGTCTCGACATTCTTCGATGAAATCTCTGCGCGGCTGGCGGCTGATGGTCGTGTTGAGCTCCGCGGCTTTGGCGCCTTTTCTACCCGCGCCCGCGATGCCCGCAGCGGCCGTAACCCGCGCACTGGCGAAGTCGTCGCTGTATCGGCAAAGCGCGTCCCCTATTTCAAACCCGGCAAAGAAATGCGCGCTCGCCTGAACGTGTGAGCGGGCGGGCGAATGCGGCAGGGTAGCGCCTCATCGGTGCTGTGGAGCGCCTGCCGCATGCCGCCCTCGTCATCTTGCCAATGAAATACGCAATCGGCTTGACGCGCGCGCCGTGTTGCTCTTGCGTAGGGCAAAGGCGGACGTGGCGAAATCGGTAGACGCAGGGGACTTAAAATCCCCCTCCTCTGGAGTGCGGGTTCGAGTCCCGCCGTCCGCACCACCATCCCCATCGGGGGGCTGGCATCACAGCAACACAGATATACCGATAACCGCCACCGCCGCCTGCGCCACCTTGGCAGCTGTTGGAGGGGCAGTGTGCGGCCATCGGATATCTAGTTAAGGGCGCCCTGCCCCCTAAACCGCATAGCCCGGATTATGCCGATCGAGCTTACGCAGCAGCGCCGGCCAAGCCAGCCCCTGTGCCAGCATCGCCATGCCTGCGCCCGACGATTGCTCCTCCACCTTATGCTCCACCCCCTGTGGCGGGTTGTGCAGGCCAGTGCGGCCGGCGCTCAGCATATGCACCTGCGCCTCGCATGCGCGTTCCAGAAAATAGAGCCGCAGGAATGCCTGTGCCACTGTCTCCCCCACCGCCAGCGTGCCATGGTTGCGCAGGATCATCGTGTGCTTGGTGCCCATATCCTCCACCAGCCGTTCGCGTTCTTCCAGCTCGGTCGCGATGCCTTCATACTCGTGATAGGCAACGTCGTGCCCCGCGATCATGGATGTCTGGGTGTGCGGCAGCAGGCCATCGGCCATCGCCGACACCGCCTGACCATAAGGCGTGTGGAGATGCATAACCGCGCCTGCATCCTCGCGCGCCATATGGATTGCGGAGTGGATGACGAAACCGGCGCGGTTCACCGGCGCGGGCGTATCATCCACCTTATTGCCATCGACATCGATTTTGACGAGCGCACTCGCGGTCATTTCTTCGAACATATGGGTATAGGGGTTGATCAGAAAATGATGCTCCGGCCCCGGCACGCGCGCAGACAGATGCGTGAAGATCAGATCGTCCCAGCCATACATGGCGACCAGCCGGTAAGCGGCGGCAAGGTCCACGCGCGCCTGCCATTCCTCGGTCGAACAACGATCACGGATTGTTTCGGCGGGCTTCAGGGCGGTGGCCATCATCTAGTCTCCTGGCATCATCATCGGTTGCGCTGCAGCATATGTTGCGCAGCATAAATTGGCACGCCTGCAGACAATAGCACCCCAAACGCCGCTTGACGAGCCGACTCCGCGGGTGAAGTATGCACTTATGGCTGGTCCTTCTCCCGTTGATCCTGCGTCGCTGTTCCGCGAAATGCTTGGCCAATGGGAAGCGATGGCCAATGAATTTGGCGGCAACCTGATGAAAAGCGGGGAATTTACCCGCGTGATGCACGGGGCCAACGCCGCCAATATGAAATTGAAGGAAGCCCGCGCCGACATGATGGAGCGCGCGCTTGATGCGGCGAACATGCCGACCAAGGCCGAAGTTGCTGATCTTTCTGCCCGTCTGCACCGAATCGAATCGACCGTTGACCGGATTGAGGCGATGATAGCCGCGCAGACCGGCCAATCGACCATCCCGAACAGGCCCAAGCCAAAGCGCACGCGGACGGCCCCTGAAAAACCCGGCGCTAAAACGACCAGCAAGGCGACCGGGTGAACGATACGACGCGCACTGCTGAAGCACCGGGGGCGGCACAGGCGGGAATTGTCGAGCAGGCCCGTGTCGAATTTGATCGTGCGCTGAAACGCAACATCAAGGGCCTGGGTTATTTCATGTCGTCCGCCCCAGTGCTGGGCGCGAGCCCCAAGGACCGGTTGATCCAGCGCGGCACGATGAACTTATATCACTATCGGCCGATGTCGGACGAGGTCTACCGCGTCCCTCTGTTGCTGGTGATGGCCACCACCAATCGTGGCTATATTTTCGATATGGTGCCGGGGCAAAGCCTGGTCGAATATCTGCTGCGTGCCGGGTATGACGTGTTCATGCTCGATTGGGAGGCGCCGCGCGCCGACGAAAAAGATCTGGGTATCGCCGATTACGTGCTCGATTTCCTGCCAACCGCCATCGCGCGGGTGCAGCAGGAAACCGGCGAAGAGGATTTCACGCTGGTCGGCTATTGCTTTGGCGGGGCGCTGTCAGTGTTATGGGCGGGGCTGCATCCCGAAGCACCGATGAAAAACCTGGTGTGCTTCACCACGCCCATCGACTTTTCGAAAATGGAGATGTTTCAGGCCTGGTCGGACAAGCGGTTTTTCGACGTTGACCGGCTGGTCGACACGTTCGGCAATTGCCCGGGCGATTATCTGTACACCGCGTTCGACATGCTGCGCCCCGGCGCGCGGCTGGTCGCCAATTTCAAGCTGTACGACAATATGTGGAACGACGAATTCGTCAAATCCTACCGCATGTTTGATCGCTGGGCAGCGGATATTTTGCCGCTGGCGGGCGAATATTTCCGCGAAACCACCAAGCAGCTAATGTGGGATAACGAGCTGTATAATGGCACGATGACGGTCGCGGGGCGTAAGGTTGATCTGGGGGCGATCACCGTGCCGTTCCTGCACGTCACCGCGCAACATGATCATATCGTGCCGTCAGCCGCTTCCGCGCCGCTCATTGAGATGATCGGTTCTGCCGACAAGGAAGCCGTGGAGTTGAAGGGCGGTCACGTCAGCCTGGTTGCGGGCGGCAATGCGATCAAGCGGCTTTGGCCCAAATTGACAGACTGGCTTTCGGAGCGTTCGACATGAGCCACAGCATCCGCCGCTTTGCGGCAAGTGATGAGGCGGCAATGCTCGCCTTTACCAATAGCCTGCCCGAGCATGACCTGCTGTTCCTCAGCCGTGACGTGCAGCATCCCCGCGTGGTGGAGGCGTGGGCAGCAGCCATTGGCGAGGGCACGATCGACAGCCTTGTGGCCGAAGACGGCGGCCAGATTGTCGGCACCGCCGCCCTTGTCCGCGATCCGCTCGGCTGGAGCCCGCATGTCGGCGAAGTGCGCCTGCTTGTCTCGCCAGACCGGCGCGGCGCTGGATTGGGCCGCGATTTGCTGGAAGCAATTTTTGCAATCGCACATGCGCACGGCGCAACCAAGCTGGTCGCGCAGATGACGCCGGACCAGACCGGATCAGTCAATTTGTTCGAATCGCTCGGTTTTAGGGGCGAAGCCATGCTGCGCGACCATGTTTGCGACCGTTCCGGGCAATTTCATGATTTAGTGATACTCAGTTTACGCTTGGGCGCGATCGCCGCGAGTCACCAAGCGTTCGGTTGGACCGAATGAACAATAAGAGAAGCCGGGCATTGATCCCGGGACGACAGGAGACACGATCATGGCTACCCAGTTTCACCCCTCGGCAGATGCAAGCCCGCCCTCGCTGCTGCTAGCGCTCACAGAGCTGCCGCGCGCAATATCGGAACTTGTTTCACTTGCCCCCGCGGCCCCATTGCTGGCAATGGCCAAGCGCGGCGACGGCCACCCGGTGATGGTGCTGCCAGGGTTTGTGACCAGCGACATTTCGACAACGTTGCTGCGCCGTTTTCTGACCGGCCTTGGCTATCATACTCATGCCTGGGAACTTGGCCGCAATCTGGGCCCAAAGGCGATCGGCTGGGAAGGCGAGAAGCTAATCGCGCGGTTGGACGAAATCCACCATGAAACGGGCAAGCGCGTCAGCCTGATCGGCTGGAGCCTGGGCGGCGTGATGGCACGCCAGCTCTCACGGCGGTTGCCCGATGCGGTGCGCCAAGTCATCTCCCTCGGCTCGCCATTTGCCGGCACGCCAAAGGCGACCAACGTGTGGCGCGCCTATGAAATGCTGACCGGGCAAAAGATTGACGATCAGGACACGCGCGAGCAGCTGCGCGAAAGTGCGACGCCCCCGCCGGTGCCCTCCACCGCGATCTACACCAAAGAAGACGGCATCGTCGCCTGGCAGAACTGCGTCGAACCCAAGGGCGCCGAAACGGATAACATCGAAGTCCATGGCAGCCATTGCGGGCTGGGCGTCAACCCCGCCGTTCTCTACGCGGTTGCGGACCGGCTGGCACAGGATGAAGGCGATTGGCACCCGTTCGAGCGCAAAAGCGGGCTGCGGCCGTTGGTATACCCGTTTGCGGGGCATGCCTGATCGGTTGTTGTAACGGCCATTGGCAGGGCGAATGACGTTCTGAATCTGGGTTGGGGTGGCAGCAACCCACCTTAACCCCCAACATCAAGCGGCAGCATCTCCGCCATCCCGCCAGCGATCTGCCGCGTCAGCATCGCCCGCGCGCGGCTGCACCCAGCGCGCCACGTCACCGCGTAGTTCGCGCTTCCAAAATGGCGCATCGGTTTTCAGCCGGTCGATCAAGAACGCGCAGGCATCAAGCGCGGCCGCCCGGTGCGGTGCTGCCGTGCCGACGAACACTACCCGGTCCCCCGGCACCATTGGCCCCACCCGGTGGACGATATGGGCGGCCAGCAAGCCCCAGCGCGCAGCGGCCTGCACCGCCAGATCGTTCAATGCGGCCTCCGTCGCGCCGGGATAATGCTCCAGCTCAAGCATGGTCACCCCGTCATCACCGCGCACCAGCCCGGTAAAACTCGCCACACCGCCTGCGCCCGACACTTCCAGCAATGCCAGTTCAGCGGCGATATCGATTGGCCCGGTCTGCACGCGGGCGCCGACCTTTAGTTGCTGGCTCATCCGCCTGTCACCGGCGGGAAAATCGCAATCTCACGCGCGCCCGCAATCGGTGCATCCAGCGGGACGAACCGCTGGTCGATTGCCGCGCGTAACCTGCTGCGATCGGCAAAGGCGCTGGCATGGCCATCGCTTGTCGTCGCCAGCCAATCGATCAGGCCTGCGACGTCTGCCACCCCGGCAGGCGGCGTAACGCGTTCGTGCCCGACGCCAATCTGTTCGCGTACCCAGGCAAAATACAGCATCTCAATCGCCACGGCGGTCAATCCATGTGCTTCAGGCCGACGCGCAGATAATCCCAGCCCGTCACCGCCGTCAGCACCGCTGCCAGCCACAATGCCGCCAGGCTGACGGGCTTTATCCACAGCTCGGTCGGAATTGCCCCGGCCAGGATCAACCCGCCAAAAGCGACAATCTGCAACGTCGTTTTCCACTTGGCGAGTTTTGATACCGGCACAGACACGCGCAGCTGCGCCAAAAATTCGCGCAGGCCCGACACGGCAATTTCGCGCAGCAAAATCACCAGCGCCGCCACTTTGTGCAGGCCGTTGATATCGCCCGTGCCGACCAGCAGCAGGATGACCGACGCGATCATGATCTTGTCCGCAATCGGATCAAGGAACACGCCCAGCTTTGAAACCGTCCCCTGCGCCCGCGCCAGATAGCCGTCGAAATAATCGGTAATGCCCATCAGGCAGTACAGCCCAAACGCAATGGCATACCCCGCCTGCCAATCCGGCCACCATAAAAAGGCGGCCAGCAGCGGCACAGCCAGGATGCGTGACAGGGTGAGCAGGTTGGGTAATGTAAGCATTGTCCGCTGCTCTAGTCCTCTGCGCCGCCAGCGCAAACCCCCCGCACGCCCCCCGGACAGCCACCGCGCGCCCTGCCCGCCCAAAGCCGTTGCGATTATCCGATTGCTGGTTTCGCCACGGGTCGGCTATGGGCATGCCATAGTGTTGCCATTTTTAGGTTCGGTTGCTCCATGTTGAATGCGCTCGGGCTCCTTAAGGAGCGCCGTTTCCTGCCACTCTTCGTCACGCAGTTCCTTGGCGCGTTCAACGACAATCTGTTCAAGACGTCGATGGTGCTGTTCGCCACCTACCAGATTTATAACGATCCGACGGTCGAACAGAATTTCAACGCGCTGGCCACAGCGATTGGCATTTTGCCGTTTTTCCTGCTGTCTGCGCTTGCCGGGCAACTGGCCGATACGCATGACAAGGCCCGCATCATCCGCATTGTGAAGACGGCCGAGATCCTGATCATGGTGGTGGGTTCGGCTGGTCTGTTGCTCGCGCATGGCGGTTTTACGATGCCCGGGCTGGTGCTGATGCTGGTTGCAGTGCTTGGCCTCGGCATCCATTCGGCATTTTTCGGCCCGATCAAATACGCTATTTTGCCGCAGCATTTGCATGAGGACGAAGTGCTGGGCGGCACTGGCCTGGTCGAAGCGGCAACCTATCTCGCCATCCTGTCGGGCACGATTGTTGCCGGGCTGTTGGCCCCCTTCCCCGCCGAAATAATCGTGGCTACCGTTATTGCTGTCGCATTGGTCGGCTGGGTGACCGCGCTGTTCGTGCCGCCTGCGTTGCGGCAAGGGCCCGAACTGGCGGTGAATTTCAACCCCTTCACCTCATCATGGCGCGTGATCAGCGCGACGATGCACATTCCGCGCCTGTTCCTGACGATTTGCGCGATCAGCTTTTTCTGGTCGATGGGCGCCGTGCTGATCATCATCTTTCCGCCGCTGGTGAAGAATGTGCTGACCGCCGATGAAGCGGTTTCCACCTTTGTCATCGCGCTGTTTTCCATCGGTGTCGCGATTGGATCAGTGGCCATCAACGCGCTGCTGAAAGGGCATACATCGGCGCGCTATGCACCGGGATCAGTGCTGGCGATGGGCGTGTTCATTGTCATTTTCTCGCTGCTGTGCCGCGCCTGGCCCGCCGCGCCTGCGGGCACGCTGTATGATCTGATGACCTTTATCGAAATGCCGCGCGGCATCATGATCGTAACTGCGCTGATTGCGATTGCGGTTACCGGCGGCATGTTCGTGGTGCCGCTATACGCCTTCCTCACCACTACGGTGACCAAGGACCAAACCGCGCGCACCGTTGCCGCCAACAATGTCGTCAATGCCGGCGCAATGGTGATCGGTGCAGTGGGCGTCCAGGGTCTGGCGCTGGCGGGCATTGGCCCGGGCGAGATGCTGTTCGTGGTGGCGGCGATGTGCCCGGTATCGGCCTGGCTGGGCCACAAGCTGCATCTCGCCTGCGACGAGCCTTTGCCCGCCAAATAGCGCGCGTCCGTTAGCGGGCTTCGCTGGCGATCAGAAAATCAGCGCATAGATGCACACGAAAAACGCGGTGAAGCTCAGCGCGAACAGCTTCAGTTCGTCCTGGCCGTGCATCGGCACCCTGGTCGATCCCTTAAGCGGCGCTGCTGACTGTGCCAGCGGTCGCCGCATGCGGCGCGCCACTGCTACCTGACGTCGGATGGGGTGCCCGGCCAGTGAGGCGGGGGCAAGAGCGGCGGTTGATCGGCTGTTCATGCAACGCAGTTAACAATTTGTTTACGAAATATGCCAGCATTCAAGATGGTTAAGCGATGTTCAGCATTGGGACATCGGCTATGGCACCGCGCCAATCTTGTGACGAATTATTGCCTGTCGCCAATCCATGCGGCGATTCGTTGACAACGGCGCAGTGCCGCTTAGTTCGTCGGCTAGAACAACGGACCACATGCTATGACATCGCCGACTATTTTGCTGGTAGAAGATGATCCTGCGCTCCGCATGCTCACCACGCGGGCATTGCAGGAAAATGGATATACGGTTCGCCCGGCCGCGGCCGCGCCCGAAATGTGGCTGGCGCTTGAAAAGGGACCGGTTGATCTTGTCCTGCTCGATATCATGCTCCCCGGCACCAACGGGCTTGATCTGTGCCGGTCGCTGCGCAACCAAAGCGATGTGCCGATCATCTTCATCAGCGCGCGCGCCAGCGAAACCGACCGGGTTGTGGGTCTGGAGCTGGGTGCGGACGACTATTTGGCCAAACCCTTTGGTACGCGTGAGCTGGTTGCCCGCGTCCGCGCCGTTTTGCGGCGGCCCGCGCTTGACCGGTTGGGCAGCGAGCCAGAGGCCAAGACGATCGTTTTTGATGGCTGGACGGTGAACCTGCCGCGACGCGAATTGCTGTCCCCCAGCGGCGCGAGTATCGAGCTGACTGGGGCGGAGTTTGATTTGCTGATCGCGCTGCTTGATCACGCCCAGCGCGTCATTGCCCGTGAACGGCTGATCGAGCTGTCGCGCACCCGTTTGGGCGACAGTTCTGATCGCAGCATCGACGTGCTGATCAGCCGCTTGCGTCGCAAATTGTCCGGCACGGGCCGGGATGCCCCGATCATCACGGTGCGCGGCATCGGCTATATGCTCAACGTGCCTGCGGAGCGCCATTGAACAACCTCGCCCGCCCGTCGCTGGGGCTGCTCGGCCAAATTGTTGCCATCCTGCTGCTAACGGTGATTATCGAATTCGGCGTCAGCACGATGCTGTACGAGCGCGCCAGCCAGTTTTCGGTGCGCGATGATGAGGCACGCCGCCTTGCCGAGCATCTGGCGATCAGCCAGCGCCTGATATCGGAACGCCCCGCCGCACAGCGCACGAAAATGGCCGCTGAACTGACAACGGATCGCTATCTGGTGCAATGGGAGCCCAGCCTGCGTGCGCCGCCGCCGATTGCCGCTGAGCTGAACGGTATGCGGCAACAGATACAGGCATGGGAACCCGTGCTGGGCAGTGCCGATCTGCGCCTGCAGCTTACCTCGCCGGGCCGCAAATCAATCGTGTCGGGCGCATTGCGGCTGGCCGATAACAGCTGGCTGTTCTTTCGCACCCGCGCGCCGATTGTCGGGCTGAGCCTTTCCACCGAGCGTATCCTGCTGGCGTTGACCCCCGCAATTGCGCTGTTCGTGATGGGGGGCTTGTTGATGCAGCGCGCCCTTCAACCCTTGCGCCGCCTGGCGACTGCTGCCGAGAATATGGGCAGCGGCAGCGGTGAGCCGGTGGACGAGGCCGGGCCGGCTGATGTGGTCCGCGTGGTGCGTGCCTTTAACACGATGCAGGAACGCATTCACCGGCTGATTAATGATCGCACCCATGGGCTGTTCGCCGTGGGGCATGATCTGCGCACGCCGCTGTCGCGGCTAAAGTTACGGGCCGATTCGATCACCGACCCGCAATTGCGCCGCGCCATTCGCGGGGACATTATTGAAATGGACGCAATGGTTGGTTCGCTGCTTGCCTATCTGGGCGGTGACGAAGATCCCGAAACTCCCGCCCAGATCGACCTTGCCGTTACCTGCGCGACGATTGCCGACGATGCCGCTGATCATGGCGCAACCGTTACCTATGACGGACCGGATCATTTGGAGATGACGCTGCGCCGATCAGCGATAAAGCGCGCTATCACCAATCTGGTCGATAACAGCCTGCAACATGGCACACGGGCAATGCTGTCGATCGTGCACGAGGGTGATTGGGTGTGCCTGAACGTCGATGATGACGGGCCGGGCATCCCGCCGGACAAGCTTGATCTGGTGATGGAACCCTTTGTCCGGCTCGACCCAGCCCGCCAGCGCGATACCAAGGGATTTGGGCTTGGCCTGGCGATTGTGGCCCGCACCGTGGCGCGCGAGGACGGCCAGTTGACGCTTTCCAACCGCCCCGAAGGGGGCCTTCGCGCGCAGATCAAACTGGCTGTCCGGTAACCGGCCCCGCAAGCCATCATAAATTACGTTAATCATAAACTACCGTAACTTATCATCACTATTGTTGCCCATGTGGACGCGGTAGCTTCCTTCACCATGGACGATTTGCCGCATTCACCCGCCCGCGACCCTGATCTTCGCATGTCAGGGCGGGCCGGAATATCCCCGGCTGGCAGGCCGACCCCAAACCTTCCTGCCAGAACAACCGGACGGGCCGACGCCCCCCATGCGTCGGCCCGGATATTCTGCGGTGCGCTGCCCGCGCCAAACCTGCGTGTCAGGCGCTCACGGCCAAAGTTTTCAGCGGCACGGCAGGATCGGCCAGCAGCCCCAGGTCGGGGGAAATTCCGCCCACCACCAGCGCACGCCCGGCGACATAATCCTTGACCATATTGACGCAGTCGAGCGCGATCACCCGGCCCTTGCGCAGATATACCAGCGAAAAGCTCCGGGTCGCCGGATCGCCGCGCATCACGATGTGGTCATAGCCAATCGACAGCCCAACCGTCTGCAACTTCAGATCATATTGGTTTGACCAGAACCACGGCACGGCATGATATTCATCTGCGCCGCCCATGATTGCCTTGGCCGCAACCGTCGCCTGATCATTGGCGTTCTGCACCGATTCAAGCCTGATGGTCGCCCCGTCAGCATAGCGATTGGCGTGGGCGGCACAGTCGCCGATCGCAAATACATCGGCCAGGCTGGTGCGGCATTGCCCGTCCACCTCCACCCCGTTGCCGGCCCGGGCACCGGCGGCAATCAACGGCGCGATGGCAGGGATGATGCCGATCCCCACCACGACCAAATCACACGGCACCACATCGCCATCGCCCAGCCGCACGCCTGTCGCCACGCCCGCTTCAGCGTCAATCGCCACCACCGTTGCGCCCAGCCTGATATCAACGCCGTGGGCGCGGTGTTCGCTTTCAAAAAAACGCGACAATGGCTCGCCCGCCACGCGCGCCAGCACGCGATCAAACGCCTCGATCACCGTCACCTGCTTGCCCAGTTTCGACAGCACCGCCGCGGCTTCCAGCCCGATATAACCGCCACCGACAACGGCGACGCGGGCAACCTGCGATAGTTCGTCGACCTTGCGGTCAACATCGGCGCGGGTGCGGACATAATGGACGCCGCGCGCATCGGCACCGGGGCAGGTCAGCTTTCGCGGCGCACCGCCCCCGGCCCATATCAGCTTGCCATAACCAATTGTCGCGCCACCGTCTGTTTCAACCAGGTGCTTATCGGGCAGCACCGCCGTCACGCGAGTGCCCAGCCTGAACGTGATGGAGCGCTCCGCCCAAAACGCGGCAGGGCGGATCATCAACCGCTCGAACGGCTTTTCGCCGGACAGATAGTCCTTCGACAGCGGCGGGCGTTCATAGGGCAGATCTGGCTCATCACCGATCACCAAAATCGATCCGGCAAAACCTTGTTGCCGCAGCACAATCGCCGCCTGCGCGCCGCCATGGCCGGCCCCGACAATCACCACATCCGCCTGGTCCACGCACGCACCTCCCCAATCATCGCTCCCCTATCGTTGCTGATCGATAGCATCGCAAGCCGCGCCCGCGCGCCCGGACCAATCAACCTGCAGGTGCAATCCCTGCAAAGGCCCAGCCAAGCCGTTCATCGGCATGGAACGGCACCAGATTGCCCGCATCGCCGACGTTAACGGTTGCCGGCACCACCGCTGCGCTGCGTTCCAACACAATCCGCTGTTCGTTCAGCGGCAGCCCATAAAATTGCGGCCCGAAGTCTGCAGCAAATCCCTCCAGCCGATCCAGCGCCCCTTCTTCTTCAAACGTGGCGGCATAGCTTTCGATCGCAAAGGGCGCGTTGAAAATGCCCGCACAGCCGCACGCTGCCTCCTTGGCGGCGATGATGTGCGGGGCCGAATCGGTGCCCAGAAAGAATTTCGGTGATCCCGATGTGGCGGCACGGCGCAGCGCCAGCCGGTGCCGTTCGCGCTTGGCGACGGGCAGGCAATAAAAATGCGGGCGGATGCCGCCTTCAAACATCGCGTTACGGTTGATGCGCAGATGATGCGGGGTGATGGTCGCCGCAATCAACGGCCCGCTGCTCGCCACAAAATCAACGGCATCCTGGGTGGTGATATGTTCGAACACCGTGCGAAGACCGGGAAAATCGGCCTGGATTCGCGCATAAATCCGCTCGATAAACACCGCCTCGCGATCAAAAATGTCAATCGCTGGATCAGTAACCTCACCGTGGAGCAGCAGCGGCATGCCGATCCGTTCCATCCGCGCGAGCACTGCGCTGATCGCGCCGACATCAGAAACGCCGTGGGCCGAATTGGTGGTCGCATGTGCCGGGTAGAGTTTGCAGGCCGTGAAAACCTGTTCGGCAAACCCACGCTCAATATCGTCAGCGTCGCTGTGATCGGTCAGGTAACAGGTCATCAGCGGGGTGAATCCCAGGGCCGGGTCAACCGCGGCGATGATGCGCGCCCGGTAAGCCGCAGCAGCAGCCACCGTCGTTACCGGCGGGGCCAGGTTTGGCATCACGATCGCACGGGCAAATTGGCGGGCGGTGTGCGTGGCCACGCCGCGCAGCATCGCATCATCGCGTAAATGGACGTGCCAGTCATCTGGCCGACGGATGACAAGCCGGTCAGGTGTTGCCCCCTGCGGGGCGGCATGATCGGGCGAAGGGATCGTGGGATTCATCGTCACCGGGTTTAGCCGAGCGCCGTGCATTGTCCACTGCGCGCACCAATGACGACGATCATCAGCCCTTCAAAAAACAAAGATGTCCCGCAGGTGCCACCACACCTGCGGGATCAACACATCAAAAAGCTGCTGAAACCGAGAACACAACCTGGCCGCCGGCAATCGAGCCGCCGTCCTTGGTTGAGCTGAAATTCGGCAGCAGATAAGCGGATTCGGCCAGCCCGATATCGGTGTCGGTATAGGCCACACCCAGCACAAGTGGGCCAACGACGGCATCAACACCAAACAGCCAATCGATGTATTCGCCGGTTGGCGACACGCTGGTGCCGTTCGGGCCAAGGCCCGGGTTGCCGTTTGAATAGCCGATATGCGCCTTGGCGGTCAGCGGCGTCTTGGGAATGCCAACGTTTGCGTCGCCCCACAGATACAGATTGTCGTCGGTCTGGCCGCGGCTGAACGGCGTGTTTGAAAAGTTGCCGAGCGCGCGCTGCTTGGGCGCATAGGCGACGCCGCCGAGCACGCTTACCGGGCCAACCGTGCCGCTAACCTTGACATAAGGCTCGACGAAATCGGTCAGCTCAGCACCGCCTGGATACATGTACCAGGTCGCGCCGACGTCAACCGTTACCGAGCCGACCGCGCGCTTATATCCGCCAAAAATATCCAGCTCCAGATTGGAACCGCCAAATGCGCCCCAGCCGGCCAGGTTGGATGCCCAGGTGCCAGCGTAAAGGCCGCTTTCATGCGTAACCGTAAATCCGCCCTGCAGCGCGCCCTCTTCGTCCGATTGCGATACGCCGCGGAAGCGATAGTCCGATACCAGCGCGACGCTGGCCGAAACCGTCAGGGCCTTTGGTGGATCAGCGTCCTCTGCAGCGGCAGGCTGTGCTACAAAAACGAGTGCAGCCGCAGCCGCGAAAAGCGATTTCTTCATGGGATCTCCTGTCACCAACAATGAGTCCCCGCCTGTGCCCGAACCGTCGCCACTCTCTGCAAAACTACAGGGTGCGATCGCTTCACCCACCCGAAAGTGGAACCCTAACTTGACGACAATTTTTCGATTTGCAACAGATTGTGTCGGTGTTGCGACGCGGGGCGATTGTACAGGAATGGCGCAATACCGCCAAAAATGCCTTGCGCTGCATACGAATATCGACTGGCTGTTGCTGCACTGCAACACAAAACAGGCAGATTGCCCCCGGAATTTTGCACCGCCTGCCAGCACTGCAAAAGCTTGGCCAATCGCCAATTTCCGCCCTTGGGAGTGCCGCAACGCCATGACGATTCAAGCGTCAAGCGCGGGTCGCGGTCGCTAGCTCGGTCAGCCTGGCCGGATCAGTCACCACTATCCTGCGATACCCAAGCGTGATGACAGCTGATTGCGCCAGCCGGCCCAGAATTTGCCCCATGGTAACGCGCGACACGCCGACCAGGTTGGCCAACGCCTCCTGAGTGGTATGCAGTTCCGGCCCGGATCGCCTGACCATGCCGGCCAGCGCCCGCGCGACGCGCGCTTCAGCGGATAGCGAGCGATCCCCCTCGATCCGGTCCAGCGCAATGCGGAGCTGATTGCCGAGCGATTTCAAAAGCCAGCGGCCGAAATCGGGCTGTTGCTGGAACAGCCGGTCGATCAACGCAGCGTCTATCCGTATCAGTGCCGCGTCCGTTTCGGCCAGCACATCAACCTGACGTGGCATGCCCGTGAAATAGGCCAGTTCACCAAACAAGTCCCCCGGGCCAACAACCGCATAGACCGTGACGGTGCCGTCGGGCCCAAATCGGCAGATCGACACAGCACCCGTTTCCACCAGCCAGAACCCATCAGCCGTATCACCCTGATGCTGGATAATGGCACCAGCGGCAAAACGGCATCGCCGCCCCTCGCGGATCAGCAAGGCGGCCATGTCGCCATCGGCGCGCGTGGGGGCAATTTCTGCTAATTGATAGGTTCTTTGCATTCTTGTCCGGTTTGTCGCGCTATTCCCGGATTCGCAAGCGGCCAGTTGAGCAATCAAGCCGCACCAGGACGGGAGAGTGGCGATGCCAATCGCAACATGGGTGGTGATTGCGATCTATCTGGCGTTTGGCCTGATCGAATTTCTGCGTTCCGACCTGTTTTCCAAGCAGGAACAATGCCGCAATGACGGCATCGTCGAAGTCGTCTCGACGACTTTGCTGCTGGTTGTCACCCAGCCGCTGATCCTTGCGGGCGTCAACTGGCTGGGGTTACGATACTTCCCTCAATATCAGGGCGCGCTGAGTGGAATAAGCATATTCCTCGCCATCCCGCTGTTCCTCATATTTGAAGACATGGTGCAATATTGGTGGCACCGCGCTTCGCACAGCGTATCATTTCTCTACAATCTTCACCGCGCGCATCACAACGCTCGCTATATGAGCGTGCGTCTGGTCTATCGAAACAACATTATCTATTATGCGTTGATGCCCAGCATCTGGTTTGCGTCGATATTGGTTTATCTGGGGCTGGGTTGGTTTTACGCCGGCTATCTGATCATCAAATTACTGGTGATCATCGGCGCGCACAGCGATGTGAAATGGGACGAACCCCTGTATAATATCCCCTGGCTCTCGCCGGTCATGTGGGTGGTGGAACGCACCATCTCGACGCCGGCGACCCACCATGCCCATCATGGCCGCCACGCCACTGACAGTGCGGTGCATTATAAGGGCAATTACGGGAACCTGCTGTTCTTCTGGGATGTGCTGTTCGGCACCGCCAAGATCACGCGGACCTATCCCCAAAGCTATGGCGTGGAAAACCTGCCAGACGCGACGCTGGGTCAGCAATTGCTCTGGCCGATCTTCCCTGAAAACAAGGATATTGATTGCCGCGTGCAGGGCGCATCGCCGCGTTCAGCGGCATAGTCGCGCAAACCCGCCGCCGCCGCCAGCTACCTGTCGGTCAGATCGTTTGCGCGGATTCGGTGGATAGACGTTGACCAAAGCGGCATCATCGTGGCACTCGGCAAGCGCATTCAGGGGTCCAGTGTAAACCGCGCTGTAAACCTCTGCGTTGCCAAGGCCAGAAAACCCCGGTTTTCTGCGCTTTTGCGGGTGTAGCTCAATGGCAGAGCAGAAGCTTCCCAAGCTTACGACGAGGGTTCGATTCCCTTCACCCGCTCCACCTTCCTGTTCGCCACCATTCGTTGGCCTATAAACAAACCCCAGAAATCCTTGGAGTTCAGCAGTCATGGGGCCGCTGATGTTCACCCGCGTTCTCGCTCAGCCACTAGCCGGCGGGGGTATGTTCCTCCCGGCTACGCCCGCGGACGGTAAACTCTGGCGTCTCAAATATCGCCTTGAAGGCCCCGAGAAACTGTTGGCCATCGTGACGTGGCTCAACGACCACATCATTGCACAGCTATGCTGGTGCAGGGGTCGTCCGCCCGATCACGTCAGGACACAAAGCACCCCTCCCACCGAACACCGTCCGCCGCAACCGCGTCAATCGCGTCGGCCGAGTTCGATCGCGATTGTGCCAAGGATATGCCATCCGGCCAGCACGACACCGCGCATCGTGCCCGAGATCTTTGATACGCCGCGCAGGCGTCGGCGATAATCGACCGGCACCTCAATCACCGTCATGCCCTGTCGGTGCGCCCGTATCTGCATTTCCACGGTCCAGCCGAATCGTCGGTTGCGCAAATCAAGCCGTGCCAGCGCGTCGCGGCGGATGACACGAAAGGGGCCGAGATCGGTGTAGCGCGCGCGCCATAGGCGGCGCATCAGCCAGCAGGCTAGCGCGTTACCCAACCGCTGCTGAAGCGTGAGCGACCCGACCTCGCGCGTGCCGAGGACGCGGCTGCCGATGACCAGATCGGCAGTGCCGACGACGATGGGGTCGATCAACAATGCCATCTGATCGGGCCGGTCGCTGCCATCCCCATCGAGGAACACCAGAATGTCTGCAGTGCTCGCGGCGACCCCTGTGGCGCAGGCGCTGCCATAACCGCGCACGGGTGCGGGGACGACGCGCGCACCGAGCCTCTGCGCGACCGCCGCGCTGCCGTCGGTGGAGCCGTTATCGACGACAATGATCTCATCGACCCAGTCGGGCATCTCGGGCAGCAAGAGCGCCAGCGACGGTGCTTCGTTTAGAACGGGGATGATCGCCGCGATCCGATCAGCCCCGCGCATCGGCAATCCGTTGGCGTAGCGCGGTAACGACAATCGCCGCCCAGGCGGGCGCAAAACCGATCCAGGGGGCGAGCGCTGCCCCCCATCCCGCGCGATCGGCGAAGCGCGCATAATAGGCACCGACAAAGGCGACGAGCAGCATCGCCGCAGCCTCGGGCGCGAAGACCAGAAATGGCACCAGCCACGTCGCATACCAGCTATACCCGGTGGGGCTGAACAGCAGCAGCGCGAGCACCGTGTTGCGCCAGGCGGCGATCGTCGCGATCGGCGGGGCGGAAACGGACCGCACCCCCCAGCGCAGTGCGAGCCCGCTGACGATGGCCGCCACCAGAAGCCGCGTCAGCAGTGCGGGGTCTCCTCCAATCGCCAGCGCGGTGATCATCGCCTGGAGCGCGGGGAAGGCAAGGCTGTTGCGCACCCATGTTTCGGCATAGGCCGAAAGCCCGCTGCTCGCTGGATCGAGCGCCAGCAGCTGTGGTGCCAGCATCAACGCCGCACTGCCGATCGCCAGCGCGGCGAGCGCGACCCGCTCGGGCCATCGCGTGGCGCGCCAGGCCAGCCCAGGCACCAACAGCAACGGCCAGAATTTCAGCGCGGCGGCGACCCCGATCAACATTGCCGCCAGGCGCAATCGCCCCGCGAGCATCGCCCAGATCAAGCCTGCCAGCGCTGGCATCAGCAGCACGTCCATATGCGCGCCATTGGCGAAATCCTTGATGACGAGCGGGCACAGCCAATAGAGCATCGCCCAGTCGGGCGATCGCTGTGCGGCGCGCAGCCCGCCTATCAACAGCCACACGGTCAGCGCTTCCGCCGCCAGCCCGATCACCTTCCACGCCAGCAACGACCAGGGCGACACCAGGTGCGCCGCCGCAAAGCCGAGTTGCGCGAGCGGGGGGTAGATGGTCGTGACGCTGGGGTAGCTCACCCGCTCCAGCACGCCGTTCGATTGGGCGCCAAGCGCGGCCTCTGGCGAGGCGGGTCGCGCGGCACCGGGCATCGGCGCGAACAACGGATGGATGTCGTTCAGGATGGAGGCCGGTGTCCGGGCATAGGGGTTCAGGCCAGCTGCCGTAACGCCGCCATCCCAGAGATAGCGAACATAATCATCCTCATAGAGCGGCGGGCTGGGCAACAAGGCGAGCCGTGCTGCGAGACCAATGATGATGAGCGTGCGCAGGCTGGTCGCCGATCGACCGGGCCGACCGATCACCAGCGGCAGAACCAGCCAGGCAATCCCTGCCAGCACCAGCACGATCGCCAGCACCGTCGCCGGCCAATCCCCCCGCGCCAGCGACAGCCAGCCGATCAGCGCGACGAACAGCGCGGCTGCGGCAGCAATTGCGATCGTGACCCGTGATCCCAGTGGCGGCAAGCGCGTGGAGATCACGAGCCGGAAGATTGCCCGCCGCTGGGCGCGGATGGCTGCGGCGCATTATACTGCCGCGGAATGAGATCGTTGAGTGTCCAGTCGAACTTGCCCGTTTCCACCCGGGTTACCGTGGCGAGCTTTGCGGCGAGCTTGGGTTTGGCGAACTGTTTCAGATGCGCAATCAACCGGGCATCCTCCCCGCCGAAATACATCCGGTTGAGGGTATAGACGGGTGAGACATACGCCACATCGGCCTTCACCACGACGACGCCACCCCGATTGATATACTGCGCGGCGGCTGCATCAAGTTGCGCATCGACCGTCGGCCCGGCAATTGCCTGTTTCTGGACCTGCGGCCCGCCCTGCGCAGGTACCAGCAACGCCGCCAGGATGCGCGGATCGCCAAAATAGCGCGCCAGAATGTGCGTGCGGATATCGTTGAGGCTCAGCTTCACCCCGTTCAGCCCCATGCTTTGCTCGCTCCAGGCCGGGCCGTTGACCAATGCTTCGGTATCCCGCACCGGGTATTTCTGGGTCGTCACCCGAATGACTTGCGCGTTATACAGATTGATCCACAGTGCGAGCTGTTCCTTCTTTCCGAGCAATTCGGGACGAAGCGTTTCAATCGCGGTGACGAAATTGTCGAGAAACGGCCCTGCATTCTGCTTGATCGCCCGATAGGCGATTTCGGTCCGGCCAGAATCGAACAACACCAGCTTACTGACAAATTCGCCCCAGACATCGTAATTGATCGGCGCTTTTGGCGTCTCGTCCGCCGTGGCGAAAATCGCAAACGGATCATTGGCGGGGCGATTGGCCTCAGCGCCCGGCATGGTCGGCATTGGCGTGGTTGATTGCTGGGCAATCGCCTGGAGTGCGATAAGGGCGGCAATCCCCAGCACCGCGCCAGTGGAAAGCATCATCGATCGCGACAACGCGAACGGCAAGCGAGCAGTGTCCATCGCACATCTTCCTTCACAAGTTGATCGGGGTCGTCATCCTGGCCATCAAGGTGTCGGCAAAGTTATCGCCTACATCGGTGCCGAACCAGATGGGCCGTGCATTGGCGGGCGCGGTGTGATCTGGGCTGGCAATCAGCATCGGGGGCTTGGTTGGTTCGATCCAGGCACGTCCGGCGAAACCCGATATGCCACCTGTCCCGCTCGCATGGGCAACCGCAAGCGTGTCAAACGGCATGAAATGTTCAAGGCCGAATTGATTGCTCCACAACTGAAGCCAATCGACAGCCGGTCTGTGCAATACGCTGCAGGCGGCATCCGCCGCCGCCAGTCGCGCGATCTCCGAGCCGCCAAGATGAACCTTTGAACACACCGTCCACGATGTCAGCGCGATCGGCACGGTGCTGGCCAGAACGACACGGGCTGCCGCCACATCCTGTTCGAAATTGAGATCGGCAAAGGCCTCCGCCTGCTGGTCTGACGCGCGAAACGCCTGGCCCGGCAGGCGCCCGGCCACCCAGATGATGGACGCAATCTGCGCGGCAATATCGGGCGCCTGGATCAACGCTGCGGCAATATTGGTCAGCGGTCCGAGTGCCAAGATTGTCAGCCCCGGTTGCGCGGTGCTGCGCACCGCATGCGCTATTGCTTGCGCTGCCGGTGTCGCCGACATCTCGCCCGGCGTCGCCGCCCCGCGATGGACGGTCATGCCCTTGGGACCGAAAGCGGCGACCATCGCTTCCGCGCTGGCGTGGCAGCAATCGATATCGCCGTTGCCGAATATCGAGCTGACGCCAATCACGCGCAGCTCGGGTGAACGAAATGCCTGGGCAATGGCGAACCCGTCATCCACCTCATGCCCGCCCGGCAGCACGGTGGGATCGGTATCGATCCAGACGGGCACGCGCCCGATCATGCTCGGATCAGCCGTGCGGCAAGCGCAATTAGCGCGTCCTTGCCCCGATGATCGAGCACGACCGGCAAGGGCGCAACGCCGTACAGGCGGCGCCAAAGCTCGATCCCGGCAAAGCGCCTGATCAATGCCGAATCGACCGCGCCACCGCCTGCCGACTGATAGGCGGCGCCCAGCTTATCCGGCGCATCCGGTGGATCACCCGATACGATCAGATGCGCGGCCATCACCCCCAGATCGAATTCGGGCGGGCCGAACAGGGAGAATTCGGGATCAATCACCTTGACGCCGTCATCCCCGTAAACCCAGGCGCCGGGAAAGAAATCACCGTGGAGCAGCGGCCCCGCACCGAGCAGATAGCGCTGGCCGAGCCGAGCCGCTGTCGTCGCCAGATCGCTATCGGCGCCAGCAAAGGGCAGCGTGAAGATATGGGCGTGGTTCAGTTCGAGCATCGCGCGATTGTCGGGCAACGCTGCCTGCGAAATCTCCAGCCTATGCAGTCCTGCCAAAAAGCCGATCAGCCGCGCGCGACTTGCCGGGTCAACGGATGCGCGATGATAGAGCGCGGCAGCATCGGCTTGCTCGCCCACATCTTCCAGCAGCAGCAAATGCCATGCCGGATCGACCCCCAGCAGCAGCGGCATGAAGGTCCGCAGCGCCGGTGCGGCACGGACCAATTGGTAAAAACCGGCCTCCACGGCCGATCGCTCGACGGGGGCGGCGATTGTTGGATATTTCTCCACCCAGGGCCGCGCCTGTTTGAGGATCGCTGAGCGCCGACCGGCGAATACCCGCAGGACGAGATTGAGATTGCCGTCACCTGCCGAAGCAACGCCCGTCAGCGCCTCATCCGGTGCCAGCCAGCCAAGCACGCAAAGCCGATCCGCGATCAGCGCGGTGTCAGCCGCCGTCAGCCATACTGGCGCGGTCATGCGGCGCTGCTCGCGTCCGTCAGCCCGGTGACGGCGGCCAACCAGGGCCAGCGGACCGGATCGATATCGGCGAGCGTATCGATATCGTGGTGCAGCGGAAGCATCCCGATCCGGGCGCCGACCCCGGCGGCATTGCGCTCCAGCACAGCCCGGGCAGCGTCGGTGCCCCAGGGCAGATCGGCCATCAACGCCGGCAAATGATGGGCGGCGTCGGCTGCGAGGCCGAACAAATAGAAGCCGCCATCGGCTGCCGGTCCCAGCGCGACATCGCACCCATCGAGCAGGGCGAACCCTTGCGCGATCAACGCAGGTGTCAAGGCCGGGCAGTCAGCTCCCATAACGACGATTCGCCTCGCTCCCTGTCGGACACTGGCGACGAACGCCCGGTGAACGCGATCACCTAGCCCGCCATCGCCTTGATCAATCACGCAGCGGTGATTGCCAACCCAGATCGCCCCGTCTTCCAGAGTTGCGCCCGTGATCAAGACGCGAAGAGACGCGCCCATGGCTGCCGCGGCACCATCCGCCGCCGAAAGGCAATAGCGTGCCATCGCATCATGGGCGGCAGTCGCTCTAGCGGCGCCGATCTCTTCAGCGAGCCGGGATTTGACACTGCCCGGCGTTGGATAACGGGTGAAGAACAGCAGATGATCGGTGCTGGTATCAACAGACATAACGAGCAGAAATCCGGCAGCTGATGATTCTTTTTTGATTCGTCTCGCGTTCTTGCTCTTCGCACGATCCATCAGGCGTTATCGGGCTAGAGCTAACCAGATTGTGTTTATTTTGACAGTAGCTTGTGGCGACGCCAAGAAATTCGATGATAGCGCTCCGTTCGGCCGCGAAGCTGAAAAGCTGCCGGTCGGCTTCCAGGAACGCCGCTTTGGCGCCGGAAGTGCAACAACCGGGGCGGAACGCTCCCGTCGGTTCGAGCGGAACTCGGCATGAACCACAAATGCGAACCATTGTTTCACCGGCTTTTATCTGGGTCGGAATGCCAAACCGGCGCTATGGCGATGAGCGATGGGGCATTCTTCGATGGATCCCGCATTCCACGCACTTCATCCCTGGAATGAAGGTAGACTGCTCGGCGCCAAGTGCGCGCTCAATCCGCATCGGGTGTGGGCGATGCGTTTCTGGCGCGATCAGCATCGCCGCCTGCGCGACTGAGCGTTATTCGACTTCGCCATCGACAGCAAACTTCGCGGCTGCGACGTGGTCAAGGTACGCATTGTTGACATCGTCGCCGGTGATCGCGTCAGGGATCGCGCAGGATAAGGCGAAGCGGCCTCGTCAATTTGAGTTGGTTGAGCCGCCTCGAAAATCTTTGCTCGCCCGGCTTAAGTGACCAAGCACTTTAGAATATAAAGAGAATTCACCACACCCAACGCTTGGATGGTTGCCTACCCTGCCCGCCACCTGCCGCCGCAGTTCTGGCCATTCGCCGAGCAATCGAACTTTTTCGTTCGGACTGCGTCCAAATTGTTTCTTCGTTGTTTTCCAAATGAATCAGATCATGTTGCGTTGCGGGTGGGGCTTATCCAGCGTGATCGTGGCCAGATACCGAATGCGTGCCGCTGCTACCCGCGCTGCCAAAAACGCGACCCGGAACGGCCCAGCCCGTTCCGCCAACCCCGCATTTTAGCAACAAATTGGCAACAAAATAGCAACAAACAATCGCTTGCAATCGTGCCACAGTCGCACGACAAAACAGCGCCGGTGGCAAAAAACGCTCTTTTATGTGCTGTATTGTACCTAACTAGCTGCGAGCGGACGTTAAATTAGGGGGATCCGATGAATTTGTGGTCTATTGCCCGAGTCGGGTTACCGTCGGCGCTCGCGGTTGCGATGCTCGCATTCGCTGTCGAACGCGCCACCAACGCAGCGGATCACTTTGATCCGCCGCTTCGTGTCGGCACCGACACGAGCACGGCAGGGCTCGACGTCGCAGCAGATATTGCCGATCTCTACGCCTTCCACGACGCGAACAATGTCTATCTCGCAGTCGGCTTCGGCGGTCCTTCGGCCACAACCCTTCCAGGGTTCTACGATCGGGATGTGCTTTACACAATCAATGTATCTAACACCGGCTCGCGCACAGATACGGAGTTTCCGATCGAAATCCGGTTCGGCCGCGACGGGACCAATCCCGGCGTGGAAGTGCGCAATCTTCCCGGCAATACGATCGTTCAGGGTGCTGTCGAGCGTAACCTTACGGCTCCCAATGGCATCGTGGTGCGCGCGGGTCTTTTTGACGACCCGTTCTTCTTCGACCCGCAGGGGCTGCGCGAAACGCGCGCAACCGGCGATTTAGCTTTCAACAACATGCGCAACCGGTTTGGCGGCCTGAACTCAACCTTTGTCATCATATCGATACCGCGCTTGCTCATTGATCGGGGTCAGCCGCTGGACATTTGGACGACATCAGCTCGGATCAGGAGTTAACATCATGATCAGAACCACTCGCGCATTCACGCTCGCGTCTACGCTAGCATTGTCGGTCGGTTTGGCCGCATGCGACGGAACCAATAGCGGTAGCCAAGTCATGCTGCCGATTATCGCAGCGCCAGCCCCGACCCCCACGCCGACCCCGACACCCACGCCGACGCCGACGCCCGCGGCCTTGAACGTCACCCCCTGCCTGAACCAGATCGTGACGCAGGGCCGTACCGTTGCTAATCTTTTGGTTCCCGATGTGATCCGGCTCGATTTATCGCAACCGGCCGGCTTTCCAAATGGCCGCCGGTATTTAGATCCGGTAGTTGACGTGACGCTGGCAGTGGCTCTGCTTGATCTGAGGGTTCATTCGGCCACCACTCTTGCGTCGCTTCCCTTAAACCCCAACGGCGTCGATCAGCCGCTGCCCACGACCTTTCCGTTCTTGGCACCGCCGCTTGGCACGCCGCCGACGTCTGGCGGTGCTGGCAGCAACTTCAACTTCCGCACTGATTCGGCTTCTGCCTATGTGCGGGTTGACCGCGCCGGAATGCCAGCCGTTTCGACCGCGCTGATTTTTCCTGCTCCATCCAAAAACACCTATAACGACGACAATCCTGAGGTGGACGCGACTGGCAAATGGGTGGCCGGTATTACCGAGCAGCTGGTATTCTATCACACCGCACTTGCTGACGATTTTCGGCGACTAGGTCTTACCCCCTGCGCTATTTAGGGCTGAGCAACGCATAAGAAATGAAAAGCACTGGATCTCGCGCCGAATCCTGGGCGTGGCGGTCGGTAGCTGTTGTTGCGGTCGCACTTGCCGCTCTCCTGTTGATGGAGCGGTGGCAAAGCGGCCCCGTCCAACTCGGTAAACGGGAGCGGCAACCCGTCGCTCCTACAGGCATCGTCGGCAGTGATTCCGAGCGTTTGGCGCGGGCTGATCGCGTTATCGGCAATGCCGAGGGACAGCTCGATGCGGCAAGCGGGCAGTCGCAGCAACCCGTTTCTCTTACTGGCATCTCCAGTAGTTATGCCGACGCTATGGCGCGGACCGATCTCGGTATCACCAATGCCAAGGCTCAGGTCGCTACGGCAAGCGACCAGTGGTTGCTGCATGAAAACGTTGCGCGAAACTATGTCGAACGGGCGCGCCTGTCGGGCAACTATGACGATTATGCAGCGGCAGATGCCTCGCTCAAGCGTGCCTTTGCGGTCGCCCGGCCCGGCACAGGGCCGCATTTGGTCGGCGCCCAACTTGATTTCGGCATGCACCGGTTGGCTGAGGCCGAACGCTATTTGACGCTGATCGAAGGCTACGCGATCCCATCGCTTCCCGATGAACGGGCCGAGATTTTGGGGATGCGCGGCGATATTGCCTTCTATCGCGGCGATCTGAAAACGGCGCTCAATCTTTATGAAGAAGCCGACCGAACATCGCCCGGCACTGCCACGTTTCGACGCGCCATCTACGCCATGAAGACGGGCGATTTTGAACGTGCCGGGATCTACTTCAACCAAACCGAGCGTGAGGCGCGGTTACCCCCTCCCCAATTGCGAGCCTATATCGAATTGCAGCGAGGCATCCTCGATCTCGAGCGCGGCAATTGGCCATCGGCCGAAAACTGGTTCCGCAAGGCCGACCGCACCTTTCCCGGATATTGGCTTACGCAGGCGCATCTGGTGCAGATGTGGGCGCTACGAGGCAATGTGGCGCAGGCCGAACGGGGCTACCGCCAGATCATTGCGCGGTCGCAACAGCCGGACGTGATGGATGGGCTTGCCGCATTGTACCGGTTTCAGGGCAATGCCGCCGCCAGCCGATTATGGGCCGAACGATCGGCCGCAATCTGGGCCAAGCGGCTACAACAATGGCCGGAAGCAGCTTATGCTCATGCGCTTGAGCATGATCTGGTGCTGGGCAATCCGGCAACCGCGCTTGCGCTTGCGCGCAAAAACATGGCGGCGCGGCCCTATGGCGATTCCGCAACGATGCTCGGTTGGGCGCTTCTGGCGAATAATCGACCGGCCGAGGCACGCGCTCTGCTCGAGCGGCTCAACCGGACACCTTGGCGCACCGCCCAGCAATATGTCGCATTGTCGCAGGCCAATGCGATGCTTGGCGACAGCGAGCGCAGCGATGCTGCCCGCGACGCAGCACTCAAGATCAACCCGCGCGCCTTTGATCCTGCGGCACCGCTCATCTGGTTCGGGCATCATTGATGCGCTGGTTTTGGCTGTTTATTTTGGCCACACTGTTGCTTTTGGCTGGCCGCCAAGCGCACGCCCATCTGACCCCCAATTCAGAGGTGAATGTCGATTTCGGCCAGCGCGAAGCGGTTGCCGATATCATTATTCCGCAGGGCGAATATGCTTTTGCTACCGGCAACCCGGTCAGCAATACACCCGCGTCACTGGCAAAGGCGAAAGCCTATTTGTTACAACAAATCACGGTGACAACGCCTGACGGGCGCCGATGGACGCTCGTCATCGATAAGGTCGAATTCGTCCAGATCGCCGGCCCGCCCGATCTTCACGCAATCCTCAAAATGACCGCGCCGCCGAACGACGATGCGCGGCGTCTGACGATCAACTGGCGAGCGGTTATCGATACCGTCCCCAATCATTTCGTGCTGTTCGTCAACCGCAGCGATTATTCTGCCGGCAAGCTCAGCGATCATCGGCAGGTTCTCGGGGCTCTCCAGGGCGACCGCCACCGGCTGGTGATTGATCGGGGCGAAGCAAGCAGCTTGAAAGGATTCCAAGCCGCTATTGTGTTGGGCATGCGCCACATCGCGGAAGGCCACGACCATCTGCTTTTCCTCATCGCCCTGCTCCTGCCCGCGCCTTTTCTGGCGGTTGGCGGTCTGTGGCGCGACAGGCGACCGATTCGCGTCACGCTATGGCAACTTACCAAGATCGTCAGCGCCTTCACGGTCGGGCATAGTCTGACATTGATCGGCGCGGCGCTGTTCGCCTGGCACCTGCCGGCCCAACCGGTTGAAATCGGGATTGCGGTGTCGATCCTTGTATCTGCGATCCATGCCTGGCGGCCGATTTTTCCCGGTCGCGAGCCGATCGTGGCGGCAGTTTTTGGCCTCGTCCACGGACTTGCCTTTGCCACAGTCGTCGCAAATTTTGGGCTTGGCGTTGAGGAAAAGGCACTGTCGATTCTCGGTTTCAACCTTGGGATCGAATTGGTCCAGCTCCTCGTCATCCTCGCGGTAATGCCATCACTCCTGATGCTGTCGCGGACCAGTTTTTACCCGGTATTGCGCGCAACAGGCGCTGCGGCGGCTGGGCTGGCAGCAATTGCCTGGCTCATCGAGCGCGTTTTTGATCGGCCCAACCCCGTTGCAGGCGGCATCGATCTGCTGCTTGGTTACGCTGGCTATCTGGTTGCTGCACTGACGATAGGCGGGGCCATCGCACTGCTGTTACCCAACAAGCGAACAACAAGATCGGTAAATGAGTCTGCATAGCCCAACGTGGCGTCGTGAGACCAATCGGGTACATCGGGCAGTATAATTTCCTTCACCTCCATTTCTGCCCTCCATCAGTTGCTCGCCCGGCCGTTCGGGCTAAGATGCGGAGTGCATGCGCCGCAGTCTGCTGGCGGACGACGACGTTGACCTGTCGGGGCCGTGCTGTAGGGACTGCCGATATTGGCGGGGATGTCGCGTCCCCGGCCTGCGTTTCCGGGTAGGTGTTAGGAACAATGTCCATGCAGTCGCCGCGATTATGTGCCGATTGCGCCGTGCGTGACAGCGCGTTGTGCGGATCGCTGAACGATGTCGAGCTTGGCTCGCTGAATCGTATTGCCCAGCGCCGCCACCTGGCACCCGGCGAAACGATCATCTGGGCAGGCGATGACAGCGTGATTTGCGGTAATGTGCTTGCTGGCATCATGAAGCTGTCCGCATCGACCAGCGACGGGCGCGAGCAAACGGTCGGGCTGCTGTATCCGGCGGATTTTGTAGGGCGGCCCTTTGCCGATCAGGCGAATTTCACCGTCACCGCGCTGACCGATGTTACCCTGTGCGTTTTCCCGCGCGCGTCGTTTGAAGCGGTGCTGCACGATCATGTCCGCATGGAACGCCTGTTGCTGGAACGGACATTTGCCGCATTGGAAGACGCGCGGGCGCGCATGTTGATGCTCGCGCGACTGTCAGCCGAGGAAAAAATTGCAACCTTCCTGCTCGACATGGCGGTGCGCGCGGCGAGCACCGGCTGCAGCGTGGCGCCCGGTGGCCCGTTGACGTTTGATCTGCCGGTAACGCGGACGCAAATTGCCGAACTGCTCGGCCTGACGATTGAAACGGTCAGCCGCCAGTTGACCCGGTTGAAGAACGACGGCGTTATTGCCCTGCCGGGCGCGCGCGCGGTGACGATCCGCGACCGGCTGGCGCTGGAAGCCCGTGCGGAGGCAGCATGAGCGAGCAGGTTTTCCGCGCGATCATCATCGCCATCGCCGCTGGCTTTACCGCGATATTTTGCTGGGTCGTTGTGCCACCGTTGATTGCGGACCCCGACATTATCGGCGCGTTGGCGGCCGGGTTCGTCAATCCCTATTCAAGCGGTTATTCGTCTGATGTGCTGGCGTGCTGGGCGATCCTGGCGGCGTGGATCATCTTTGAAGCGCGCACCATGGCGATACGGCATGGGTGGGTGTGCTTGTTGCTGGGGCTGGTGCCCGGCGTGGCGGTGGGGTTTGCACTGTACCTGGTGATCCGCATGAAACAATTTCGCAGCCGGGCCGCGCAATCTGCCCGACCCGCTGTGGATGTTGGCAGTTGATCTGGCCGCGCCCCGAACCACATAGTCCGTCCCATAAATGGGCCAGCAGCCCAGAATCGGCAAAGGAGACCACACGATGACGAAACCCATGCAGATCGATTTCGTGTCGGACATCGCCTGTCCGTGGTGCGTCATCGGGCTGCGCGGGCTGGAACAGGCGCTGCACAACATGGGCGATCTGGTTGATGTCGACCTGCGGTTTCAGCCGTTTGAGCTAAACCCCGCCATGCCGCCTGAGGGGCAGGATGTGGCCGAACATATCCAGCAAAAATATGGATCAACCCCGGAACAATCCGCCGCCAACCGCGCCATGATCCGCGATCGCGCCGCCGAAACGGGCTTTACGATGACGATGGCGCCGGGCAGCCGCATCTACAACACGTTCGACGCGCACCGCCTGCTCCACTGGGCAGGGATTGAAGGGCGGCAGAACGCGCTGAAACACATATTGTTTGAGCTGTATTTCACCGATGGCCGGAATCCGGGCGATGTCGATGTGCTGGTGACGGCTGCCGAGCGCGCGGGCCTGGATGGCAGCGCTGCGCGCGACGTTATTGTGTCCGGGCGCTATGCAGATGATGTGCGCGCAGACGAAAACCTGTGGCGGTCGCAGGGTGTTTCCGCCGTGCCCGCGGTGATCATCAACGGCAAATATCTTATCTCTGGCGGCCAGCCCGCTGCGGTATTTGAAAAAGCGCTCCGCAGCATCGCGGCTGAAACATGAACGAGCGTTAGATCCCGTCGCCAACCACCGCGCGTCCGCCCGCCTCCAGCTGTGCCGTTATATCGGCAATGCACGCGTCGATGATCGCATTGTCGGTCGCGCGAACCACGAAATTGGCCCCCACCCGCCCCTCGCGGAAAAACGGATAGCTGCCAATCGCCACGCCAGGATGCGCGCGTTCGGCCTTGCCCAGCATGTCGGCGACTTCGCTTTCGGCGACCCAGCAGCCGATGGTGCGCGACAGCACGGGCTGCCCGCCCTCCAATGTGCCGGTTAACGCATCGAGCATCCCGGCGGTGATATGCGGCACGCCAGCCATGACAAAGATGTTGCCAATGTGGATGCCGGGCGCGCCCGACATGCGGTTTTCGATCAGCGTCGCCCCGTCTGGCACGCGGGCCATGCGCTTGCGCGCCTCGGTCAGCCCACCACGGCTGGCGTAATATCCTTCCAGCACCGCCAGCGCGCGCGGGTGATGCACCACGCCGACGCCCAGTGCCGCTGCAATCGCATCCACCGTAATGTCATCATGCGTGGGGCCAATGCCGCCTGTGGTGAACAGATAATCATTGCGCGCACGCAGGGCGTTTACCGCCTCCACAATTGCGGGTTCATCATCGGCCACCACGCGCACTTCGGCCAGCCGGATGCCCTGCACATTCAGCCAGGCGGCAATCTGTGCAACATTTTTGTCCTGGGTGCGGCCCGACAGGATTTCGTCGCCGATAACGACCAGGGCGGCCGTCCAGATGCGCGTTGTGGAAACAAGGGTCATCCCCGTCGCATAGCCCAGCCTGCCCCCCTCGCAAAGCCCACAACATCGCGCTATATTGCCAAAATGACAGTCTATGAAAATGTAACCGCGCAGGCGCCGATGACGCGCACCGGCGCGATCAAGCTCCACGATGCTTCCGGCTTTGAAGGCATGCGCCGCGCCGGTCGCCTTGCCGCCGAGACACTGGACATGATCGTCCCGCACGTCGTGCCGGGCGTGACGACCGGGGCGCTGGACGATCTGATCCGCGACTTCATCGTGGCCGGCGGCGGCGTTCCCGCGACGCTTGGCTATCGCGGCTATACACATAGCTGCTGCATCTCGATTAATCACGTCGTGTGCCACGGCATTCCGGGCGACAAGACGCTGAAGGACGGCGATATCGTGAATATCGACGTAACGCCGCTGCTGGATGGCTGGCACGGCGATTCCAGCCGCATGTACCTGGTCGGCGATGTGCCATTAAAGGCGCGCCGACTGGTTGATGTCACCTATGAATGCCTGATGCTTGGCATTGAAAAGGCGCGGCCGGGCAACACGCTGGGCGATGTTGGCCATGCTATTCAGGCGCATGCCGAACGCCACCGTTACGGCGTGGTGCGCGATTTTTGCGGGCACGGCCTGGGTCGCCTGTTCCATGACGCGCCTGAAGTCGTCCATGTCGGCCGCCCCCGCACCGGACCAGAACTGCGCCCCGGCATGTTTTTCACCATCGAACCCATGATCAACATCGGCCGCCCCGACGTGAAGCTGCTCGACGATGGCTGGACGGCGGTAACACGCGACAGATCGCTGTCAGCGCAGTTCGAACACTCGATCGCCATCACCGAAACCGGCTGCGAGATTTTCACCACCAGCCCCAAGGGACTGGACAAGCCGCCTTATTGATCTCGCCGCTGTCCGTTAGGTGCAGAGCGCCGCGACACGGCGAGTGCACCAATCCCCAGCCAAAATCCCAGGATCGGGCTCATCGACATGCCGACCAGCGGCACCGGAAATGCGCCAATTATCGGCAGTGCGGCGGTGATGATCATATAGGCGGTGATGGCACGGGCAGCAGGGTCGGGCTGTCCCGCATAGCCAGCTACCACCGGCGTGATCGTCGCCAGCACAAGCGCGGTAACCGCCAGAATTGCCAGCGCGGGGTGCTGATGCCAGGCAAGCCCCACGATTCCCTCCACCTCGGCAACGCTGGCCAGCGGATCGGCTCGCAGCCAACTGAGCGCGCCGAGCAGGATGATTGCCGCCAACGCCGCGCCTGCGAAACCGTTGCGCGCGCGCGCTCCGGTTAAAGCCGCCGCCGCCATCGCAAAGCCGGTCGCTTGTGATGCATCAGGTTGTGCGACCAACAGCAGCATTATCGCCAAACCAGCCCAAGCTGCCCAGCTCCGACCCGCGATCACAACAATCGCAATCGGCAGCACCAGCGCTGCAACATTCAACCTGACCGGGCCAATAACGACCCAGCGATGCACTCCTTCCAAGCCCGCATCTGCAAAGCTCAGCAACAATAGCACGGTAACGCCCGCCGCGAAGGCAAACGCGCGCCGATCGCCCCACCGGGGCAGTCGCGCTAAAGAAATCGCTATCCCCAGCCCGATCACCCAAGCCGCAATCATACGCGCCCATGTCGCCACGGGTACCCCCGCATTGCTCGCAGCCCAGCATCCGGCCAGCACCGCGATCAAAGATGCAGCACCAAATACGATGATCAACAAACGGCCCGGCCTCAGCATCCGCCAAGCTTAGCTGCCGCAAAATAGGGCAGCAACACCCCGCCTGCACGACGCTTAAGCATCACCGGCTCGCTCCCGCACATAAATCCATCATGGCTCGCTCCGCGCCAGCCCCCCCTCGCGCGATTGGCACGCTTGTTGTAAGGGATTCCGACAGGCAGAGGCACTCCTCCAAACAAATCGGGGTCACACCGTGAAAAAGATCGAAGCGATCATCAAACCCTTCAAGCTCGACGAGGTGAAGGAGGCGCTCCACGAAGTGGGCGTGTCGGGCATCACCGTTACCGAGGCCAAGGGTTTCGGTCGGCAAAAGGGCCATACCGAACTCTACCGTGGCGCCGAATATGTCGTTGATTTCCTGCCCAAGGTGAAGCTTGAAGTCGTGGTTGAGGACAGCATGGCTGACCGTGTGGTGGAAGCGATTGCCGCCGCCGCCCAAACCGGCCGCATCGGCGATGGCAAAATCTTCGTCATCCCTGTTGAAACCGTGCTGCGCATCCGCACCGGCGAGCGGGATGAAAACGCAATTTGACGCAGCGCAGCATTATGTGAAAACTGACGTACGCAACGCAACATGATTCGCCGGTTCGCCCGGCAGACGATCACTCACCAAAAGGGGCACTATCGATGGCCAACGACGCCGGCAAAATCCTTCAGATGATCAAGGATGACGAGATTGAGTGGGTCGATCTGCGTTTTACTGACCCCAAGGGCAAATGGCAGCATTTGACGATGGTCTCCACCGTGGTCGGCGAAGATGAGTTGACCGATGGTTTCATGTTCGACGGTTCATCGATTGAGGGCTGGAAGGCGATCAACGAATCCGACATGATCCTGAAGCCTGATCTGGACGCTGTGTATATCGATCCGTTCAGCGCCACGCCGATGATGATCATGTTCTGCGACATTGTTGAGCCATCGACCGGCGAGCTTTATTCGCGCGATCCGCGCAGCACCGCCAAGCGCGCCGAGGCATATCTGAAGACCACCGGCATCGGCGACACCGTTTATGTCGGCCCCGAAGCCGAATTCTTCATCTTCGACGATGTCCGTTTCGAAACCAGCTATTCGACCAGCTATTACAAGATCGACGATATCGAACTGCCCACCAACACCGGCCGCGAATATGAAGGCGGCAATATGGGCCACCGTCCGCGCGCCAAGGGCGGTTACTTCCCCGTCGCGCCGGTTGACAGCTGCGTCGATATTCGCGGTGAGATGGTGTCGACCATGCTCGAAATGGGCCTACCATGCGACAAGCATCACCACGAAGTTGCCGCCGCGCAGCACGAACTCGGCCTCACCTTCGGCACGCTGACCACCACTGCGGACCGGATGCAGATCTATAAATACGTCGTCCACCAGGTCGCGCATGCATATGGCAAGACGGCCACCTTCATGCCAAAGCCGATCAAGGAAGATAATGGCAGCGGCATGCACACCCATTTGTCGATCTGGGACAAGGGTCAGCCGCTGTTCGCGGGCAATGGCTATGCGGGGCTTTCCGACATGTGCCTGTATTTCATCGGCGGCATCATCAAGCATGCCAAGTCGGTGAACGCCTTCACCAACCCCACCACCAACAGCTATAAGCGGCTGGTGCCGGGCTATGAAGCGCCGGTGCTGCTCGCCTATTCGGCACGCAACCGTTCCGCCTCATGCCGTATTCCCTATGGCACCGGGCCAAAGGCAAAGCGCGTCGAAGTGCGCTTCCCCGATGCGATGGCAAACCCCTATCTCGCCTATGCCGCGCTGTTCATGGCCGGCATCGACGGCATCCAGAACCGCATCCACCCGGGTGAGGCGATGGACAAGAACCTTTATGATCTGCCGCCTGCAGAACTCGCCGAAGTGCCCACCGTTTGCGGTTCGCTGCGTGAAGCCCTCGAAAGCCTGGCCGCCGATCATGATTATCTGCTGAAGGGCGATGTGTTCAGCAAAGACCAGATCGAAAGCTATATCGAACTGAAAATGCACGACGTAGCACGGTGGGAAATGACGCCAAGCCCGGTCGAGTTTGATATGTATTACAGCTATTGATCAAGGCGCGTTGAGCGTTGCGGTTGCGAGCGCCCGGGGTGGGAACACCCCGGGCGTTTTTTTGTTGGGGGGTTGCTCGGCTGGTTCGCGTCGTTCCTGCCCAGACAGCCGAACGACGACTTCTTGCAGGCGATAGCAGTTTAAAGCAGCCTTGGCCTGTATCGTTGCCCCTTCCCTTGCGGGCACTTCCCGGCTCGCGTTGAAAGCTCTGTCGCGCCAAAGACGGCTAAGGACTGCCGGTGATACCGCTAGCTCACGCCCTGACCAACGCTGGCGGCAAACCGCTGACGAGAAGTGAGAGCGTCACAGCCCCGGCATGCCGGTCTTTAGAAATTCGCGCATAGTCCGGATCTGTTGTGAACCGAACAGCTTCCTCCCGTGATGGAAACTGCAGGATCACGATCTTGGACGGTGCCGGTCGATCGCCGTCAATCAGCAGGGGTGCCTCATCGGCAGCGAGCAGGGTAGCGTTGAACTTGCCAAACACGCCGGGAAAGGCCGCCTGGTACCGGCGATAAGCCGGCTCGTCGACGAAATCGAGCATGGCGACGACGAACGCGTCCATGATGTTCTCCTTGCCAATAGTTAAAGACTTAACTATCAGGCACGGGTCTCTCACGCAAGGTTGACGATGATTTCCGCGCGTTCCGCCCGTCTCTATCACATCCTGCATATTGCAGCGCATCGAGCCCAGAGAATGTCTGACAGCGCTCTTGCGGCAACGATTGGCCTCACCACGGCCCAGGTTTCGGTATTGAGCGTTCTGTCCACTGCGGGACCGTCTGCGCAGGCAAGGGTTGCCGCTGAGCTCAAGATTCGGGCGGCTGCGGTAACGCCGATGGTCACTCGGCTGCTGGCCCGCGGCCTGATCACGCGGACGCGGGATAAGCGGGATTCGCGCCTGTGGATCCTCGAATTGACGCCATCGGGATCGGAGATGGTTTCACGATCAAGGGTGCCGTTCGCCAAGGTGAACGAGGTTCTCGACGCCGCGCTTGATCCCGAGGAGATCGAAAAATTGGCTGGGATGCTCTCCAGGTTGTCCGATGCCTTTGGCGCGCTTGAGATCAATCAGGTCGACGAATAGGGGTTGGGGATGTTCACCGGTATCGTTCAAGGCATTGCTACAGTTGCTGGTATCACCGACGCTGGCGGGGTGCGGACCATCGATGTTCGCTTGCCCGATGATATGGTGGAGGGCTTGCGCCGAGGCGACAGCCTAGCGGTGAACGGTGTTTGCCTTACGCTGGCCAAGCCTGCCGCTGGGGACACAGTGACCTGTGATTTGATCCTGAAGAGCCTTTCGGTCACCAACCTGTTCGATCTCCGGATTGGCGAGCAGGTCAATGTGGAACGAGCCGCCAAGCACAATGCAGAGATCGGTGGCCACCCGTTGTCCGGTCACATCGACTTCACCGCGACAGTCGTCGACGTCGAGGAGATCAATGCCAATAAGGTGTTGCGGCTCAGCATCCCGCAGAGCCATCGGCGCTACTTCTTCGAGAAAGGCTATGTCGCCATCGAGGGGTGCAGCCTGACCATTGCCGAGTGCAACAAAATCAACGGCCTGATCGAGCTGTGGCTGATTCCCGAGACCAGAAGATCGACCACCTTGGACGCCAAGCTGGCAGGCGATCGCCTGAATGTGGAAATCGACCGGCAGACCCAGGTGCTGGTCGATACACTGCGGGAGACCTTGCTGGAGATCGTGGGGCATGACGACGCCAGGATGCCGGACCTTGTTGCCGACAGTTTGATCAGAAGGCGGGCGATCACATCGCCTGCTCAGCTGATAGGCCGGACCACCATCGACAATGGGTGATGGGGAGCCATGGGAGCGGCCTACAAAAAGTCCTGAACGGAGCACATCAATGAGCGCACGGTACGACGCCATCGGGATCAACTATTTGGCGCTCCGCACGCCCGACCGGCGCATCGCCAGCGCCATCGAGCAAGCATTGGGGGATGCGAAGAACATTCTTAATGTCGGCGCCGGAACCGGCTCCTATGAACCACAAGACCGGGCGGTCACTGCAGTCGAACCGTCAGCAGAGATGATCCGCCAGCGCAGGCCCGGCACTGCCAAAGTCGTGCAAGCAAGTGCCGAGGATTTGCCGTTCGATGACAACGTGTTCGATGCCGCGATGGGCGTGCTGACCGTCCATCACTGGGCCGACGCGCAAGCCGGCCTCCGCGAGGTGCGGCGTGTGACTCGCGGGCCGATTGTGTTGCTGACATTCGACCCGTCATTCCGTCCCTGGTTGACCGATTATCTCCCACAACTGGCCGTTCTCGACGACGACAGGATGCCGCCAATGGCCCGGTATCAGGAGTGGCTTGGTAATATCGAAGTCACGACAGTGCCGATCCCGCACGATTGTACGGATGGGTTTCTGTATGCCTTCTGGCGACGGCCGGCCGCATATCTCGATCCGCACATCCGGACGGGCAGCTCATCATTCTGGGCGATCGAGGGTGCTGATGAAGGTCTTGAGCGGTTGCGGCACGATCTGGATTCGGGCGAATGGGAGCGCCGATACGGCAGGCTGGTCAACCTCGACGCCTACGACGCAGGCTATCGGCTGATCGTAAGTCGGTAACCTGGTCCAGATGGCCGTTACCCCGCAACAGATCCTAAAAGCAGTCAGTCCGCAATCGGCCCATGTTGCGACATTTCGTCGCACGGGCTGCGATCCGAACGCTAGTTTACATCCCGATAATGGCTGGGCCTAACGGTGCTAAGGTTTTCGCACCTCTTACGCGCGGCAAGCCTTTCATCCGTCCCGCATAACCGGCCAAATCTGCTCTCAACTGGGGCAAAAGTCCCCATTCCCACATCACTCCTGCGAGCATGAATGGCAGCGCCGCCAGCATTGCATTCGTTCCTTTTGTCTATACTTCCAACCATGATCGCCGCCTCTTCGCCCCTGCACGCACCGCGCTTATGCTCGCCCACGGCACCACCTTTGCGCCCGCTCCGCCAAACCAATGGCAACCCACACCGTCCACAACCTCACCCCGCATCACCCCCGCCCCGTCCGTTTCACCTTGCAACCCTTGCCGAGCGCTGGCATCCCTCGCGGCCATAATCCCGCCCGAAAATCGGGGCGTCACTTGACGGAGAGCAGGCCATGAAAAGCTATCTGAAGCATTATATCGACGGCGCATGGGTCGACAGCATTGGCGGTGCGCCGCGCGCGGTGATCAGCCCCTCGACGGAGGAACCCTGCTCCGAAATCTCGATCGGCACCGTGGCCGATGTCGACGCCGCCGTGGCCGCGGCACGCCGGGCCTTTAAGACGTTCTCGCAGACCAGCGTTGAAGAACGCGTCGCGCTGATGGGGCGGATTGGCGATGAGTATAAAAAACGCATCGCTGATTTCGGGGAATCGATGGCGATGGAAATGGGCGCGCCTGTATCCTTCGCCTCCACCGCCCAGGCATTTTCGGGCGTGGCGCATCTCGGCATCGCGGCGCGCGCGCTGAAGGATTTCAACTTTGTCGAAATGATCGGCACCACCCGCGTCGTGCATGAGCCGATGGGCGTCATTGGCATGATCACGCCGTGGAACTGGCCGCTGAACCAGATCATGCTGAAAGTCGCACCGTCGCTGGCGGCGGGCAATACGATGGTGCTGAAACCATCGGAAGAATGCCCTGGCTGCGCGGTCATCCTTGCCGAAGTGATGCACGCAGCGGGCGTGCCGGCCGGCGTGTTTAACCTGGTGCAGGGCGACGGGCCAACCACCGGCAACGCGATTTCATGCCACGCCGATATCGATATGGTCAGCTTCACCGGCTCCACGCGCGCCGGCATTTTGATCGCCAAGGCAGCGGCCGATACGGTCAAGCGCGTCCATACCGAACTGGGTGGCAAGGCGGCGAATGTGGTGCTGCCGGGCGCTGATTTCGCCACGGTGCTGCCGCCAACGCTGCAGGGCGTAGTCGCCAATTCGGGGCAAAGCTGCATCGCCCCCACCCGCATCCTGGTCCATAAGGACCGCGAGGCAGAGGCGGTTGGCTTTACCAAAGCCTATATGGAGGCGGTGCCAGTGGGTGATCCGATGACGCCGGGCGCGCATATCGGCCCCGTCGTCAACAAGGCGCAGTTTGAGAAAATTCAGGGCCTGATCCAGTCAGCGATTGATGACGGCGCGGTTCTGGAAACCGGCGGCACGGGTCGCCCGGCAGATATGAACCGCGGCTATTATGTGCGCCCCACGGTGTTCAGCGGCGTGACGCCTGCGATGCGGATTGCGCAGGAAGAAGTGTTCGGCCCCGTCGCCACAATCATGCGCTACAGCGACATCGACGAAGCCGTGGAGATCGCCAACGATACGCCGTTTGGCTTGTCGATGACGATTTCGGGCGATCCGGCAGAAGCCGCCTTGCTCGCCCCCCGGATGCGCGCGGGCATCGTGACGATCAACAGCTGGGGCCCCGATGCCAACGCGCCGTTTGGCGGGTATAAGCAATCGGGCAATGGCCGTGAAAATGGCGTGTTCGGCCTGCGCGAATTCATGGAAGTAAAATCCGTCATCGGCGCGCCTGCCTGATCGCGCCCAGCCGGTGATCATCGATGTGTTGATGCCGGCATCGGGCGATGCCTATGCCGAAGCGGCGGCGGCGGAACTGGCACCCTATCACCAGCCCTTTGCCGATGCGGGGCTGGTGATCAGGCCCCGGCCTTGGGATCTGGCGGGGGATTTGTGGCCGGGCGATGCGGCGGCAACGCTGGCGCTGTTCGCCTGGGGCTATCACACCCAGGTCGATCGGTGGCTGGCGATGCTGCGCAATTGGCCAGCGGGATCGCCGTTGCTCAACCCGCCCGATCTGCTGCTGTGGAACACGCGCAAGACCTATCTGGCCGAATTGGCGGCAAAGGGCATCGCGATTGTGCCCAGCCTGTTTTGCGACGCGGATTCTGCGACCATAAACGCCGCTTTTGATCATTTTGGTGTGCAATTCCTGGTCATAAAGCCCCAAATTTCGGCCGGAAGCTACCAAACGCAGCGCATTTCGCGCGAAATGACGCCGGATTTTCTGGCCAATGCCATCATCCAGCCCTTTGTGGCATCCGTGGGGGAAGAGGGCGAGTTGTCGATTTTCTTCATCGGCGGCACCTTCAGCCATGCCGCCCGCAAAGTGGCCCAACAGGGCGAGTTCCGCGTCCAGCCACAATTTGGCGGGGTGTTCACGCCGCTGGTGCCCGGCGCTGAAATAATGGCTGCTGCACAAGCAGTTATCGCCGCACTCCCTGCCGCGCCGCTCTATGCGCGGGTCGATTTGCTCCGGCTGGCAGATGGCACGCTGGCGCTGATCGAGCTGGAGGCGATCGAGCCTGATCTCTACCCCGGCATCGATCCTGCCGTGCCCGCCCGCCTGGCGGCGGCAGTGGTTGCAGCGATTAATAATCCTTAGATACCCGTACGTTAACACTCTGTCGGCCCAGTGTGGAGATGGTCGACAGGATCGACAGCCACCGCGTGACCTGAAACTCCACCTGCGTCGCGGAATATCCCTGGCCGTCGCTGATGATCTCCGCATAGAGTTTGCGAGTGATGAACTTGCCCGCCGCGACGGACGTGGTGCGGCCAACACTGGTATCGGCGGGCAGGATGCGCAGCCGGTCAAGCCCCGCCACGCGGCGCAGCGCGTTGATGGGATTTAGGCCAAAGCCACCATCTTTTTGCAGCGAGGCGACGGCGGCGGCCAGCTGCAACGCTTCGGCTGCCGACAGGTTTGTGATCGAGGTGCCGAACAGCAACCGCGACAGCAACTCATCCTGCGGCAGGGCTGGCACGCTGGAAAAGCTGATCTGCGGGCGGATCGCCGGGCCGGTGACGCGGATGGTGGCGGACAGGCCGGTGGAGTCGGCATTGGCCGCAATGTCGATGGCCGGGTTGGCAGGCGTTTCCCCGGCAAAGCGGATGACGCCGCGATCAATCGCAAACTCGCGCCCCGAAAATTCATAATAACCCCGCACGATATCGGCACGGCCAATAATCGCCGGGCTATCGAGCAACCCGCCAATCTGCAAATCGGCAGACCATTCGCTGGTCAGCCCGAGCCCTGTCACCCGCACGCCATTTTCGGCCCGCGCATGCACATCAAGCCGCCACGGCGTAACGCGGCGATCATCCTCATCGGCTGATCCTTCGGGCAGATTAATCTCACGAATGTTCAGCACCGGCACCGCATTGGCGGCCACCGCCTGGCCCAGCCGATAGCGGCTGGCGTTCAGCACGACATCGCCGCCAATCACTCCGCCCGCGCCATCCGATCGGATCGTCAGCGGGCCGGTTACCGTCGCGGCGATATCATCGCGGTTGATGATAACGGCCTTATCAGCCTGAATTTTCAGGTCGATGCCGTAACCATTGACCGCCGAAAAATCGAAACTGCCGCTGCCGGTAACCCGCCCGCCCTTGCCCGCATCTGCCCCAAAGCTGCTGAAGCTCAATTGCGATCCGTTGAACGTGCCGGTGGCATCAACGCCCGTCAGAACAGTACCGGCGATGGCGCTTTCCAGTCGGGCACCCTTGGCGCGTAGCACACCGCGAATGCGCGGATCATTCACCTTGCCACCCAGATCAGCGGCGATAGCGACGGGCCCGGACAGGTCGAACAGTTCCAACCCGGTCAGCCGCCACAGCGTATCGGCAGGGCCATCATAGCGAAGCTGCGCAAACAGCTGCGCATTGGAAAGCCGCTCGGTCAGGCTGCCGCTGCCGAGTGGCGACAACCGTGCCTGCGCCCGCCCGATCGTTTTCCCGCCACTGGCCATCACCGCGCGCATCGCGGCATTATCGGCCTTCAGCACGCCCACCACACCGACATCAATCGGCCGCGATGAAAGCACCAGCCCGGACCGGCTAAGCCCGCGTATCGTCATATTAACCGTGCCCACCGGGGCCGCGCCTGCGCCTTGCGCAAAGCTCAGCTTGCCCGATGCGCTGCCCGCCAGCCCCAGACCGGGATAGCCAATGTCGAGGATCGTCAGCGGCATGCGCGCAACCACCGCATCAATAGCGGCGGAATCGCTGGAGAAGCGCCCCCCCAGTTCGGCATTGCCGCCCGAAAACTCCAGCCGGGTTGGTTCAAGCCGCCAGCCATCGCCCGCCCGTGTGACGATTGCCGGTTCGAGCAGCTTCAATGGCCTGCGGTCAATCGTGCCCGATGCGGTGATGCGATAGCGATCCGGTGTCACATCCGCCTCACCCCGGATATCAAAAACACGGCCACGCGACCCGGCGATTGACGCCTTTATGCTGCCCATCCCGCCGCGCAGCGACGCCGTTCCCTCAAACCGCGCCAGCCCCAGCGATCCGCGCCGCAAGCCGCTCCCCCGCGCCGATGCTTCTACAGATGCGGCCTGCGGATAAAGCATCGTCACCAGATCCAGCTTCCCGCGCCGCAGCACTGCATCGCCCAGCACGCGGGCATTGGCGGCTTCGAGATGCAACTCGATCCGTTGGACGCCATTGACGGGTGAAAAGCCGATCGCGCCGCTAACGCCGCCGCCGCCGCCAACATTCAGCGTGCCATCAAACCCGCCCTCTGCCGCCAGCAATGATCCGCTTGCCTTGATACCGCCCACATCAAGCGCGGCAATCGCCACGGTCGCCTGACCGCCCTTTGGCAGCAAAATCCGGCCGTTGCCGATGAAATCGCCCAGCGTGGAGCCGCCAGTGGCTGCAAAAACATACCCCTCCGGCGTCGGATCAAGATGCGCGCGGACCTTGTTCACCCCCAATGCCTCGTTCGGGCGCGCAAAGCTTAGGTCGAGCGTTGGCCGCTCCAGCCGTCCCGACAGTTTCAGGGTGAATGCGCCATAGCTTCGCTGCGTGCCGCCGCCTGCGAATTCTACGCTGCCGTCGCGCCGCCTGATGCCGGTGCCGGTGATGCGAATATCAGGCGCGGTCAGCACCAGGCCGCGCAGGTGCAGGATGCCGTCAGTCGATTGTTCCAGGCTGGTCGTCAGGCGGGGCAAGCCACCCGCGAGCGTACGGAAAAAACTATTGTCCAGCCGCACGAATTGCACATTTGCCGAGCCGATAATCCGCGCGCCCTTGCCGCCGGGTGCAGGCACCACCTGCAGCTTCGACACGACATCAACAATGCCAAGCCCGGGGATCAAATACCGCCCCAGCCCCCCGTTCAGCCCCACATCGAACCGGCCATTTTTCAGGTCGACCAGCAGGTTAAAACTGCCCTTCAGCTTGTCTGATCGGAATTTCAGGTCCGCGCCGGTGATGTAGGCGGATGTGGCGCGCAGCGTGCCTTCCAGCACCAGATTGCGCAAAATCGCCCCCGCAACCGCATCAACCCCGGTAACTCGCGACACACTAAGCTGAAGCGGCACGATGATTGGCTGCGCAGACAGGCGACCATGCCCGCCTGCCCGGACAACGTCAAAACCCTCCTTACCGAACGATATGAAATCGGCGGTCAGGCGATAATCAAAGGCGGCGGTATCAAAGGCACCGTCCAGAATCGTGCGCAGTTCCACCTTTCGCCCAACCATTTTGGTCACCAGCGCTGGCGGCTGGAGCAATTGGGTGCGGATGCGCAGATCGCGAAAGGCGCTGTTGGCAAGATCAATGCCGCCGGCCGCATCAATCGCCAGCGCCGATGATCGCAGCGTCAGCCGCCCGTCAAGCTGCCGGTCAACCAGCGTGGCGGCACCATTGACGGCAACGCGCGGCATCGCCAGCCGCACCAGCTTTGCCTGGGTCATTCCCGCCGGCGTCAGGCTGCCGATCAGCGTGTACGCGCCCGATTGGTTGCCCAGCGCAAGATCAACGACCGGCGATCCGCCAACATCGGCCTGCGCAGTGCCACGCCAGCGCGTCCAGCGGCCTTGCCCGGCGATCACGGCGGCGATTGGCTTGTTCACCCGGATCAGCTTGGCGATCAGCCCGTTGGCGGCCCCCGTTGCCCGCAGATCGATATCAAACCGGTCGCGATCAGGCGCTGCATCCAGCTTCACGATCAGCCGGTCGCTGCCGGCCACCACCACGCGCAGATCAACCAGCGCCCGCCCGGCGTGAATATCTGCGCGACCGGAAAGACTGCCAACCCTGGGCATGCCGGTGACAACCCGGTCGATCATCAGCCGATCAACCTTCAATTCGCCAATCAGGATGTCAAAACTGGGCAAGACCGGACTGGGTTTGCCGGTCCGCACCGTTTCCGGCAATTTCGCGAGCCGCGCCTGGGGGATGGCCAGTCGCTTGATTTCCAGCCGGTTCGACAGCCACGCCAGCGGCGACCAGCGCAGCGATGCGCGGGGCACTTCAAGCACCAGCCCCTTGCGGTCGCGGACCCGCACGTCAATCAGCGTCATGTCGCTGTAAATTGATCCCGATATCCGCCCGACGGTGTAGCGCAGCCCGTTGGCGGGGCGCAGCGCGGCGATCTGATCAGCGATTAGCCGGTGGCCGATGCTCGAATCAGCCAGCAACAGCGCCGCTAGGATGAGCGCGACAAGCCCCGCCAGCCCGCGGGCAATCCACCGCAGCCAGCGATGCTGCCGCACGGCTGCATCAGGCGCTGGCGCTACCTCTGTCAAAACGCCTGCCCCAGCGACACGTAAACGGCGATGCGCGGATCACCCCGTTGTGGGTTGATCGGCGTCCCGACATCGATGCGGATTGGCCCGAAATTGGAATAATAGCGCAGGCCCACGCCCGTCCCATATTGCAGCCCGGTGAATTTGGGCAGCGCCGACGTGTAGATATTGCCCGCGTCAAAAAACGGCACCAGGCCGAACGGCCCGAATATTTTCAGCCGCGCTTCAATCGAAAACTCGGTCAGGCTGCGTCCGCCGATCGGGTCATTATTGGGGTCGCGCGGGCCGATACTCTGGAATCCGTAACCGCGCACTGATGCACCACCACCGGAATAAAAACGCCGCGACGGCGCAATTGCATCTCGCGGGGCGCCTGCAATCGTCCCCAGCCGCGCACGCGCAGCCAGCGTTATCCCCTCGCCAAATGACTTGTAGATGCTGCCATCAAGCTGAATCCGCGCATAACCGAATGCCGCACCTTGCAACGAAATTTCCGGCGAAATCCGGCCACCGAGCCGGAACCCCTTGCTGGGATTGAGCAGATCATCGGACCCGTCATAGTTCAGGCTGGTCGGCAGCGCGGCGATGAAAAAGGTGCGGCGGCGGGGATCGCCGGTCGACACAATCACGTCGCGCTCGTCTGATGCCGATAATTCGGCTCCCAACGACCATGTCCATGCCTTTTGGAAAAAAATCGTCGTGTGGCGTTCAAGCGATCCGCTGAGGGTAAAGGTCTGGGCCTGAAATGCTGCGCGATTGACGTTTGATGCGGTCGCCTGCGCGGTCAGCACCCGGTCGCGGCCTTCAAAATTATTGCGGCGAAAAATAACCCCCCCCGATTGCTCCTGCGTGCCTGCAACGGCGCGAACGGTCAGCGCGCCTTCGGGGGGGAACAGGTTTCGGTGCGTCCAGCTGATCGCGGCACGCACGCCTTCGCCGGTTCCATAGCCGAGTTCACCCGCCACCGTGCGCAGTGGGGCTGGCAACAGCGCAACATCAATGTCGACGGTGCCGGGCAGCTTGCCCTCAACGGGCTTTACCTCAGCAGATGATACAATGCCGGTCTGAATCAATGCCCGGCGCAGATCATCAAGCGCGCTTTCGTCAAACAGCGCGCCCGGTTTGAACCGCGCAATCTTTTGAATGTGGCTGGCACCCATCAACCGGTTGGGCGCGGTAACGACCGATCCAAAGCGCCGCTCACCACCCGGCGACACCGGCAGTTCGAGCGTCGCTGTTTGCGTGGCGTGATCAATCACGACCGTTGATTGGCCGATTTGCGCAAAGGGAAAACCCTGTTCGCCAATCCGGGTGCGCAATTCGGCTTCACCAATCGTAATCGCGTCGGCATTGACTGGATCATCATTCGCCACGTTGAACGCCTTGCGAAGCGGGGCTTCCTTGTCACCGGCGTCAGCCAGCCCAGGCAAAGTTACCCCTTTCAGTCGGTACTGCACGCCGGGTTCCACGCTCAGGACCACCAGCGGCGTCGCCGCCTGCGTTTCCACGCTGCTTGATACCAGGGCATCATAATAGCCAGCGCCGCGCATCAGCGTTTGCAGCAACGCGGTATCCTCACGCGCGCGCCGATCGATCTGCGCGGCGTTGGATGGTTCACCCCGGTGCTGGCGCAGGGCCGACAGGCTGTCGAACCGCGCCTTGAACACCGAATCTGCCACAGCGTCGATCCCGTCGACGCGGTAATCATAGCGGCTCAATTCGGTAAGGTCAGTCTGGGCGGCGTTTGGGTCCGCCGCGTCGGGCAATGACGCCAGATCGGGCCAGGGCACGCCAAGATCAGCCATGGGCGCCAGCGGCGAATCGGGATCAAGCAGGTCGAGCGACGATGTGGGAGCCGAGGCCGGGGCCGTTTGCGCAGGGACTGGCTGCGTAACGAGCGGCGCTGTCTGCGCGATTGCAGCAATCGGCAAGCTTGCCCATAGCAATACCGCCGCTGCGCTGATCACACGGTCAGCTGGTTTGAAACGCCGTACCATGCCCCGCTCTAGCGATGACGAGCGGATAGGAACAGCAATTGCGGGCGGCGCAGCGCGACAATCAATGAAATCACGGCGCAACCAGCACGCTTTGCCGATTAATGCACCGTTCCAATGGCGCGCCCGGTGGCCAGCAGCACAATCAACCGCTCAATCTGTCGCCAGTGGCAAAAGCTGACGGCGTTGCCCAGATTGCGGCCACGCTCTGCCAGCGCGGCGGCCTGAAATCCGGCATCATCCCCAAATTGCGCAATCAGATTCGCCGCCGCGTCAAACGCTGCACGATCATGAACATAGGGGAATTGGGGCGCGGCATCATCAGCCGGATCAAAAAGGGCAAAGGACATTTCCGTCCGATAGCGGGCAAAACTGGCGCGACGATTACGGGCAATGGTAAACGCCGTGGCGATAAATGGGATTACCCCATTTTGTCATACTGGCGTCGCGGCGCGACGCGTGGCAGAGCGGTCGGCATGAACGACACCCCTCCCCGCAATCCCGCCGCTGGCGGCTTCCTGATCGCGATGGGTGCGATCCTTGGTGCATTTGGCGGGGTGTTGTTTGGCGAATCAACGCGCGGATTTTTTGCCGGTTTGGTGCTGGGCGCCGTGCTGGCCGTCATCGTGTGGTGGCGCGATCGCGGCTGACGGTTATTTCAGCACTCGGGTAATGCGAACCACGCGCCCGATCACCTCGACCGGGGCAATTGCCGGATCGGCCGCCGGGTGGATCGTCAGGGTGGGGAATTGCGGATTGTCGCTGATCACGGCAATGGCGGTGCCGCGCTTTGCCAGGCGCTTCACAACCAGCCCGGCATCAAGCCGAAGCACGTAAATGCCGCCGCGCACGCCAATGCGCGTATCGCCGCGATCCACCAGCATGTCATCGCCGTCAGCAATTGTTGGCAGCATTGATTCGCCCTGCGCGGTGATGATCGACAGAGCGTCGGCGCGAACGCCCCATTGCCGCAACAATGCCGGATCAATCGCCTCGCCGGGGCGCAGCCGGTCCTCCGCCAGCATCCCGCCCGGCCCGGCTGAAGCGACAGCGTCGATGCGCGGCACCCGGAACATCGGCGTCACCGCTGTTCCTTCGGCGCGCCCGCCAAGTTCGCTTTCGTCGATGCCAAGATAGGCCGCCAGGGTCCGCCGCTCACGTTCGCCCAGACTGCGCGGCGATCCGCGCGTCACGAACTGTTGAAGATAGGCATCATTGCGGCCCAGCAGGCGCGATAGCGCCGCCAGGCTTTCCCCGCGACGCGCCGCCACGGCGATCAGATTGGCGCGAACATCGGTTTCATCCATTCCCGATACATAGCCATAGGATTTTTCCTAGACAAGTTGGAAATAGCAGAACAAATAAAGAACATTGTCGACGAATCGGGAGCGATCAATGTCAGTTTTATGGAGAATCGAACAGTTTTTGCGGCGATCCTCGATGCCCGCCACCACCTTTGGGCGCGTCGCTGTCAATGATCCACGGCTGGTGGAGGATTTACGCGCTGGCCGCGAACCCCGCCCGCACACGGCAGCGCGGATTGATGCGGCAATCACCAAGCTTGATCGCGGCGACCAGCAATGAGCCGTGGCCCCGACATCGGCACTGCCCTGACGCGCGCCATCGAACGCGGATCGCGCCGGGCGCGCTGCCCCGCGCAAATCTTGACTGCCGATTGGGATCGCTGGGCTAGCGCGACCTTTAATGGGGCACGCCACCGCATTGCGCTGGCGCTGTTGCCCTGCCCGGCGACGGAGACATGGCTGGCCGGGCTGACCGAGGCTGAATTTGATGTGCGCGGCCATTTGGTTGCCGATGTGGACGTGGTCGCCGTGCGGCGCACTGCCGCGCGGGTAGAGGCCGATCTGGAGGTGTTGACCGTCGAGCTGCGCTGATCAGCCGCGTGTCGCCATGCGGCGCAGCGTGCCCAATGTTTCCTGCAAACGATCCTCTGTTCGCGCATCGCGCTTTACCGCTGGCGAGGGCGCGCGCGAATCAAGCTGCGTCACGCCGCGTTCGAGGCGTTCGAGCAGCGCGGTGATCGTCGCCTGCGTGTCGCGCGGTTGGCGATCTGGTTCGGCCGACACGGCGGGGTTATGCGCCGCGGCAGGCTGGGGCGGCACGGCCGACTGGGCCGGATCGCTGCGCACCATGGGCGTGAGTTCAAATGTTTCAAAGCGTTCGGTTGGTTCAAAAACCTGGGGCCGCTCCGCAGGCGATACCAGCGACGGCGCAACCAGCCGTTGCGGGGGTAATGGCGGCACTGCCGCTGCCATGGGCGGGGTGGACAACCCAATCGCGCCGGGATCAAAAGCCGATAACGTCATGTCAAGATCAACGGGCAGGTCCATCGGCGCGTGCACCATCGGCAGCGGTGCCGGTTCAGGGGGCAGCGCCAAGTCGGCTTCATGGGCGGGCCGCGCGCGGACGTCCAGAAATGGCGTGCCAAGATCGCGGTTGGCAAATACCGGGCGGCGCGACGGCGCATCGGGATGGGCATCGGCGCGGCGCAGCACTGGCACGCTATCGCCCGTATCACCGTCGGCCTGCTCTGCCGCCCCACTGCCCATCACAAGCGTGCGCGAGCCGAGCACCAGGAACAGCGCGAACCAGCTAAGCAGCGCGACGATGCCGCCGCCCGCCAGCGCGAGCACAATTCGGGCAGTAATCCCCAATGGGGGTTCAGCGGCGGCAATGATGGCGGGAATGCCGCTGCGCAAAATCACCCGTGCCAGCATGTCACCGGGCACCAGCGCAAAGCCGGCGGCCGTCACCAGCCCAAGCGCCGCGCCACCCAGCAGGGCGACGGGCACGATCAGGCGTTGACGATGGGGTTTCGCGACCATGACGACAGTTTATCGGCGGATTCGATTAGTTTTTGGTAAACAGGCACATAGCGCGCGACATTGTTCGCCCAATTGCGCTCTGCCTCCACAAAGGCGCGGGCCCGCGCACGGCGTGCCGGCCAGGTTTCGCGATCCGCAAAAAGGGACGAGATTGCCCGCGCCATTGCCTTTGGATCATCCGGCGCAAACAAGGTGCCGGTATCGCCATCGCGGATCAGTTCACGGTGGCCGCCCACGTCCGATGCCGCCACCAGCCGACCCTGCGCCATCGCCTCCAGCGGCTTTAGCGGCGTGACCAGATCGGTCAGCCGCATGCGTTTGCGTGGATACACCAAAACGTCGATCACGCTGTAATAGCGATCAACTTCCTGATGCGGCACGCGGCCTACGAAATGGATATGTTCGGCAACATCGCTTGCCGCAGCCTGCGCACGCAGCGCCGCCTCGCACGGGCCACCGCCGACCAGCACCAGCTTGATCCTTGGCCGCGCCGACACCAGTCGGGGCATGGCGGCAATAAGATCTGCCAGCCCCTCATAGGCATAAAAGCTGCCAATAAAGCCAATCACCTCATCGCCTGTGATCCCCATCTCGTCAGCCAGCGCACCGTCATAGGGCAGCGGCGCGCCAAACAATGTCATGTCGACGCCATTGGGGGACACCATGATCCGCGCTGGATTAACGCCGCGCGACACCAAATCGCTGCGCAACCCTTCGCAGATCACCGCAACCCCGTCCGCCTTGTTCACCATCCGCGTTTCAAGCGCGCGGGTGGCGCGGTAGCGCCATGATCCCTCGGTGCCGGATTCGTTGCCGACCGCTGCGTCCTCCCAAAAGGCGCGGATCTCGTACAGCAGCGGCACGTGATAGCGTCGGCTGGCGCGCCGCGCGGCCATCGCGTCGAGCACCGGCGAATGGGCGTGGAGAATATCGGGCTGAAATTCGCGCACCACCTCGCCTATCCGCCGCGCAAACGCGCTGATTTCGCGCAATTCGCCAAACGGGCTGGCCCAGGGCTTGGGGGCGGCAGTGCGATGGAACTCTATCCCATCCACCGTCTCGCAGGCGGCGGAAAAATCGCCGTGGCGCGGCCCGGTAACAGCAGCAACGGCAAAGCCGCGCGCCATCTGCGCCTTTAAAATGGCGCGGGTGCGAAAGGTATAGCCGCTTTGCAGAGGCAACCCGTGATCAAGGATATGAAGAATGCGCATCGTGAGCTTGTGTTGGCACAAGAGTGTTTAACGCCGCGTCAACCCGGTCCGGCGTATCGAAGGCAAGCCAGCGCCAGGGCGTTCCATCGGCAGAAAGGGCTTGCGGCATGATCGACAATTTCGCGCTTGGCCTGTCGCATGGGCTGATGATGCTTGCCGCCTTCCTGCTGATGCGCCGTGCCGATCTTGATAAAGAACCCAGCAACCGCCCGCAGGATACGCCGGATGCGTGATCTGGCGTTTATCGGATTTCTGGTCGCGCTGTTTGGCTTGGGGCTTCGTCGCCCGTTCGTGTTCGTGCTGGCCTATGTCTATATCGACATCGTCTCACCCCAGCGGCTGACCTATATGCTGCTGAACAGCGTGCCGATTTCGCTGATCGCCGTGGTGGCATCGGTTGGTGCGTGGATGATGTTCGACGACAAGCGCGACACCCGCGTGGCCCCGCGCCAAGTGCTGCTGCTGCTGCTGCTGATCTATTGCGCCATCACCACCCGCAACGCCGATTTCCCGGTGGACGCATTGGGCAAATGGGATTGGGTGTGGAAGGCGTTGGCCTTTGCGATTTTCCTGCCGCTGACGCTGCGCACGAAATTGCGGATCGAATCGCTGCTGCTGTTCATGATTCTGTCGGCATCATCGATCATCGTCGTTGGCGGCATAAAGACGCTGTTTTCAGGCGGCGGATATGGCGAGCTGAACCTGATCGTATCCAACAATAGCGGCCTGTATGAAGGCAGCATCATCTCCACCGTCGCTGTCTGTATCGTGCCGCTGGTGCTGTGGTTTGCCAAACATGGCACGATTTTTCGTCCCGATTGGAAAGTGAAGGCATTTTGCTATGCGCTCGCCTTTTCGTGCCTGCTGATTCCCGTCGGCACGTCGGCACGAACCGGGCTGGTGTGTATCGGTCTGCTTGCCTTGCTGATGCTGCGCGATGCCAAGCGGCGGTTGATGTATCTGGCGCTGATGGCCGCCGTTCCCGTCATATCGCTGCCGTTCCTGCCAACCGCCTTTCTGGAACGCATGCAGACGATTCAGAACCACCAAAGCGATACCTCTGCCTCCACCCGCGTCGCCGTTTGGAAATGGACAATCGAATACGCCAAGACGCATCCCTTTGGCGGCGGGTTCGACGCATATCTGCAAAATGAACTGCGGTTTGAAACGGTGAAGGTGGAAGGCAACGGCAGCAATATTTCAATCCAGCGCACCGCCGAATCTGATCGCGCCCGCGCCTATCACAGCAGCTATTTCGAAATGCTGGGCGAACAGGGTTATCCCGGCCTGATATTGTGGCTGATGATCAACCTGGGCGGCGTTTTCCGGATGGAGGTGCTGCGCCAGCGCTACCGAAAGGCAAAGCAGGATGAGGCCTGGATCGCCCCGCTCGCCAGCGCGTTGCAAAGTGCGCACATCGTGTACCTGCTGGGCGCGGCGTTTGTGGGCATCGCGTTTCAGCCGTTCATCTATATGCTGATCGGCGCGCAGATCGGAATGGACACCTATGTCGGGCGTCGCCGCAGCGAGGCGGGGTGGCAGCCGTTTCGCAAAGGCGCATCCGCCCCCAGAACCATGCTGCCACCCGCGCTTGCCACCGCGCAGCGCGCTATGCCGCCGCGCTGACCTGCGCACCGATTGCCTCGATCAGCGCGGCGTTGAAGGCCGGCAGATCATCGGGCTTGCGGCTGGTGATCAGATTGCCGTCCACCACCACTTCTTCATCGACCACATCGGCACCGGCATTGTCCAAATCGGTGCGCAGCGACGGCCAGCTCGTCACGCGGCGACCATCGACCACATCAGCCTCAATCAACAGCCACGGCGCGTGGCAGATTGCCGCCACCGTCTTGTCGGCATCGAAAAACGCCTGGATGATGGCGATCACCTGCGGCTGCAGGCGCAGTGCATCCGGGTTGGCAAGCCCGCCCGGCAGCACCAGCGCGTCGAAATCCTCCGCGTCGACCTGGTCGATCAACGCGTCGGGCGTAATCGTCAGCCCCTTTTCGGCGTGGAGCATGCCCTGAATCGGATCAAGCGACAGCGACGCCAGCGTAACGGTGGCACCTGCATCCATCAGCGCATCGCGCGGGCTGAACAGTTCGGATTGTTCAAAGCCATCGGTCGCCAGAATCAGGACGCGGGCGTTGGTAATGTCGTTCATGGGAATTCTCCTGCAAGGGTAATCCCAAAACAGCCGATCGCCGCGCGCGTTCCGGAACGATCCGATAAAATGCGCATTACAGCGGATGAAGCGATTTGCTGTGTTCGGCGCGCGCAATACCTCGCAAAAAGCCGGGGCCCGCAAAATACTGGCGTTACGGCACTGCATGCGGCATCGCCGCACTTCCCCAAGGAGCAGATATGACGACCGCCAACCAGGCCACGCCCATCATCGGCACGCCGCGTTACGACATTGATCTTGTCGGCTTCTATGCCGAAAGCGCGATGTGGTTGCAGGATCATTGGGCGCGCATTCTGATCGCCACCGCGTTTGGCGTGGTGATGATCGTCACGCTGCACCTCATTCGCAGCTTTGGCGTCAGGCTGTGCGCGCGCGAACGCCCCGGTAATATCGGCTGGTGGAAGGTGCTGGGCCGCACGCTGGCGCGCACGGGCAGCGTCTTCATCATCATCGCTGCCATCCGCGCCGTCGCCGATCTTGCCGATCCGCCGTTGATCGTGAGCACCACCATCCGCACGCTGTTCACCGTCGCTGCCGTGTTTCAGGGCGCGATCTGGCTGCGCGAACTGGTGCTGGGCGCGGTGGAACAGCACACCGGCACGGGCCGGGCGAGCGGCGAGGCGCTGAACAGCGCGCTTGGCATCATCCGGCTGTTGGTGACGTTTGCGGTGTTCGCCGTCGCGCTGATCGTGGTGCTGGACAATCTGGGCGTGAACATCACCGGGCTGGTTGCCGGGCTGGGGGTGGGCGGCATCGCGATTGGCCTGGCAGCGCAGGGCATTTTTGCTGATTTGTTTGCAGCGCTGGCCATCATCTTTGATCGGCCATTCCGGCGCGGCGACGTGATTTCCTATGACACAACAACCGGGACGGTGGAGGAAATCGGCCTGAAATCAACACGTATCCGGTCAGGCACGGGCGAAGAGCGGATCATCGCCAACAAGCAATTGCTCGACAAGGAAATCCAGAACATCACCCAGCGCAGCTATCGCCGGGTCAGCTTTACCATCGGGATTGCCACCTACACCCCGGCTGATCGGTTGCGCGCGATACCGGCGATGCTGCAAGCGGTGATCGAGCTGGGCGGTCACCAGTTTGTGCACGCCGGTTTTTTGAATTTTGCAGCAAGCAGCCATGATTTTCTGGTGGAGTTCGATTCGCTATCCCCCGATCTCGCGCCCTTTTTCCAGGCGCGGCATGATATCGGCATCGCGATTATCGAACGGCTGGCAGCAGAAGGGATCGCGCTGGCCTATCCAACCCAGCTCAGCTTCACCGCCGCCCCCGACGGCACGATGGTGATGCCCTATGCCGAGGCTCAAGCAGCAAAGCGCATCGATGTGAAACGCAGCGGAGATTGAGTGGGGGGGCTTTCGCCCCGATTCTGTTGAAAAACTCGGGTCGCGAAAATTTCGTGCGGGGCGGCGCAGCAGTCGAATCCCGACGATTTGCGAATTGAATCAATCGATCGACGCAAAAGTAATCAAAGTTTCAAAATTTCGCGGCGCTCGAAACAGCGGTCTTTTTCAACAAAATTGCCCCATTTGTGGACATTCATCCAGTGTGCAACTTAGGCGAAATCTTATCACTCACACCTAATCTGATCTCTAATGTTCCACCATTATCAATGGTTGACGTCAGTCTACCGGAGCTATTTAATTGGACCGATATATTTGATTTGCTGGCTAAATTCCAACGACCATTCTCCGCAAAATAAAGCTCGATTTCAACTTTGCGGCCATTATCTATACGCGCGTCTCTAGAAAGCGATCCTTTGATGGAATAGCCATTGGCCTTGGCGACCGTTAAAACTGCCGTACTTCCAACCTGCATGATCAGCTTAGGAGTGCCCACAACCTTTCCATCGCGCAAAATCACAAGATCGACTACATTTTTCTCACCATTTGACGCTCGCACCTCTTGTGCAGATTAGTCACTCGACATGAAAAAAATTGCTGAAATCAACATCAGAAGCAGGGATTTATACATCACATCTTCCTATCTATTTGATGTTTATTTATATGTCAGCGATTGAATTTTCAAGGATTTTTTCAATTCAACCCTCGTCAAGGCTCAGCAGCGTTGCGTTGCCGCCTGCGCTGGTGGTGTCCACCGATACGGCGCGCTCCACACAGAAACGGTGCAGATAATGCGGTCCGCCCGCCTTGGGGCCGGTGCCGGACAGGCCTTCGCCGCCGAAAGGCTGGCTGCCCACCACCGCGCCGATCATCGACCGGTTGATGTATAGATTGCCGACTGTCGCGGTTGCCTCCGCCAGTTCGCCGGCGCGCGCGATGCGGCTGTGCAGGCCCATCGTCAGGCCATATCCCTTGGCGTTCACCGCCGCGATCGTTTCCGCCAGCTTGCCCGCAGGCCAGGTGGCCACATGCAGGATCGGGCCGAACCATTCACGGTCAAGCACATCCAGCGATCCCAGCCGCACCAAGGTGGGCGGCACAAACAGCCCCTGATCGGGCACTGCGAGCGTTTTCAGCACCGCCGCGCCCAGCCCGCCGCGATACGCCATCAGCCGATCATACGCCGCCTGATCAATCACCGGGCCAACATCGGTGCGCGGATCAGCCGGATCGCCGATGATCAGCAGGTCCATCGCCCCCTTCAGCATCTCGATCACGCCATCGGCGATCTCCTCCTGCAGCAACAACAGCCGCAGCGCAGAGCAACGCTGACCCGCCGATCGAAATGCGCTGGTGACGACATCGGCCACCACTTGTTCGGGCAGCGCGGTTGAATCGACAATCATCGCGTTGATGCCGCCCGTTTCGGCGATCAGAGGGACGATGGGGCGGTTGTCGTCCTCCAGCAGCGCGCGCGCGATTTTGCGGGCGGTTGCGGTGGAGCCGGTAAACGCCACCCCCATGATGCGCGGATCAGCGGTGAGCGCCGCGCCGACTTCTGGGCCACCGGGGACGAGGATCAGTGCATCCTTGGGCACTCCGGCGTCATGCGCCAACCGGACGGCGAATTCGGCGATGCGCGGGGTTTGTGGCGCTGGCTTGGCGACAACAGTGTTGCCTGCGACCAAGGCGGCGACGGTTTGGCCAAGGAAAATCGCCAGCGGGAAGTTCCACGGCGCGATGGCTGCCCACACCCCGCGCCCTTCAAACCGCAATGTGTTGCGCTCACCCGTGGGGCCGGGCAGGTCGATGGGGTGCAGGCCGTCGCGCGCCTGTTGGGCATAGTAACGGCAAAAATCGACGGCCTCGCGCACTTCGCCAAGGGCATCGGGGATGGTTTTGAAGGCCTCGGCAACGCAAATCGCCATCAGCTCCTCGCGGTTTTCCTCCAATAGGTCGGCAAGGGCGTCGAGGCACGCGGCGCGGGTGTCGACCGGCGTGGCTGACCATGCCGGAAAGGCGGCGGCGGCACGGGTGATGGAATCGACAACCCAGTCCCCCTCCCGCTTGCGGGAGGGGTTAGGGGTGGGCTTGGCCGGTGGTGCGTCGGTAAATTCAGGCCCACCCCCAGCCCCTCCCGCAAGCGGGAGGGGAGAAGATGTGACAGCCCCCGACACCGCTGCCAACACCTCCCGATCCGCCAAATCCAGCCCGCTCGAATTCCGCCGCCCCGCCCCGAACAGATCGACCGGCAGCGGAATGCTCGGGTGCCGCGCACCACCGACGCTGGCGATCTTTACCACCGGGTCGGCCAGGATTTCCTCCTCGCTCAACCGCTCATCGGCAAGCTGGTGGACGAAACTGGAATTCGCGCCATTTTCCAGCAATCGCCGCACCAGATAGGCGAGCAGATCGCGGTGTCCACCCACCGGCGCATAGATGCGGCAATGATAGCCCCGGTCGCGCACCAGCCGCTCGTACAGCCCATCCCCCATGCCGTGCAGGCGCTGAAATTCGAAGTCGCGGCTATTGCCCGCCCAGTCGACAATCGTCGCGACTGTCAGCGCATTATGGCTGGCAAAGGCAGGGCGGATATGCGGCGCTTCCAGCATGTCGCGCGCGCAGGCGAGATAGGACACATCGGTCGCGGCTTTGCGGGTGAACAGCGGATAATCGCTCAGCCCCTCCACTTGGGTCCGCTTGATCTCACTGTCCCAATAAGCGCCCTTCACCAGACGCACATTCATGTCACGACCCAGCGCACCCGCCCAGGCGATCACCGGGCGGGCGCGCTTGCCATATGCCTGCACCGCCATGCCAAAGCCGTCCCAGCCTTTCAGCGCGGGCAGCCCGGCAATGGTGCCGATGATGTCCAGGCTCATTTCCAGCCGCTCGCTCTCCTCGGCATCCACCGTCAGCGCGATGCCCTTGGCGGCTGCCTGAACCGTCAGCGCTTCGAGCATTTCGGTTAGCGTCGGCACGCAATCATCCCATTGCGCCACCTCATAACGCGCGTGGAGCGCGGACAGCTTGACCGAGATCGAATGCCCGGCTGCCGGGTCTGCACCAATCGCGTCGATTGCCTGGGTATAGGCGCGGAAATAGCGTTCGGCATCGGCGCGCGTGCGGGCCGCCTCTCCCAGCATGTCAAAGCTCGCCGTGAAGCCCTTGTGCTCGGACTTTTTCATGCGGCGCGCGGCCTCATCAATTGTGCGGCCCATGACGAAAATCTCGCCCATCATCCGCATGGCGGCACCCACGGCCTGCCGGACGAACGGCTCGCCAGCGCGCGATATCAGGCGGCGCAACGCGCCCGGCTGTTCGCCCTCGCCCACCAGCGCGCGACCAACCACCAGCCCCCAGGTGGCCGAATTGACCAATGTTGAGTTCGACTTGCCGGTGTGCGCCCGCCAATCGGCATCGCCCAGCTTGTCGGCAATCAGCAAATCCGCAGTTTCCGGATCGGGCACGCGCAGAAATGCTTCGGCCAGCGACAGCAACGCCACGCCTTCGGATGAATTCAGCCGATATTCCTGAAGGAACTGGTTTACCCACCCCTTGCCCTGCGCGGCGCGCAGATCAGCCAGCAGCGCCAGCGATTCCGACATGATCCGGTCGCGCGAGTCGCGCGTCACGGTTGCCCGCTCCAACAGCGGTTTTAGAACATCGGGTTCGGGCGCGCGGTGCAGCGCAGCCATGGATTTACGGGCCTTCGACGCTACGTCAGGTGTCATCTTGCGGTTTCCGGTCTAGCAAGGCTTGGCAAGGGGCACTGCCAAGGCCTATTTGGGCACCATATCGTTCGCATCGCGCTATGCGATGAATTGGGCCGAAGGGAAATGCCGTGACGACAATCACCATACAGGAAATGGCCGCAACGCGGATTGGCACCGAACAGGTCTCCGATTGGGTTGAGGTAAGCCAGGAGATGATCAACAAGTTCGCTGACGCGACGGGCGATCACCAGTTCATCCACATCAACCCCGAAATGGCGGCGATGACCCCATTTGGCGGCACGATCGCCCACGGCTTTCTCACCCTGTCGCTGATGCCGGTGCTGTCGGCCAAGATTATCGACGCGCCAAAGATTGAAGGCGTGAAGATGGGCGTCAATTACGGGGGCAACAAGGTTCGCTTCCTGCAGCCCGTCCGTTCCGGCAAGCGCGTGCGCGGCCGTTTCAAGCTGATGGAGCTGATCGAAAAGCGCCCCGGCCAATGGCAGCAGACCAACGAATTTACCGTCGAAATCGAAGGGGAAGATAAGCCCGCGATGATCGCCGAATGGATTAGCCAGATTTTCGTTTGAATGTTTCTCCCCTCCCGCTTGCGGGAGGGGAGAAACATTCAAACGAAAATCTGGCTAATCCATTCGGCGATCATCGCGGGCT